>NZ_JBHTUV010000009.1:0-213189 GCF_042793475.1 Microbacterium sp. NPDC056569
CGTTCCAGACGCTCGTCGAGAACGGCATCGAGGCGGGCACCCAGAAGGAGGGCTCGATCGAGGGCCTCTTCGACCTGCGCCTGCTCAACGAACAGTTCGAGGCCGACGGCGCCGACACCGTCTCGGCAGCAGGGCTCGGCGAGGACTGAACATGAGCACCGCACCCGCCTCCGCCTAGCGAGGCTCGGGCCTGATACGCCCACACGAGAGGGAACGGCATGCCCGCCGTTCCCTCTCGTGTGTCATTCGGCTCGCATCCGCATCCACCAGTTCGAGCTCAGCTAGCCAAACGTCAGCCGCGCTGCCGCTGCAGCGCACGACCGAGCCGAGCGGCCGCTTCGGCGAGGCGATCCTCGCCGGTGTCGCCGAAGGCGAGACGCAGGTGCCGCGCGGCATCCGTTCCGGGTCCGGAGGGGAAGAACGAGCCGCGCTGGTACTCCACGCCCTCGGCGCTCGCGTCGTCGGCGAGCCGATCGGGGTCGATGTCCGCGTCGCGCAGGCGCGGCCAGAGGAACAGGCCGCCTTCCGGCACCGCGACGTCGAACGCACCGGGCGCTTCCCGTTCCATCGCCTCGGCCAGCGTCCGCGCACGGGAGGCATAGAGCGCGCGCGCCCGGTCGAGGGTCGCGTCGAACAGTGCGGGGTCGCGAGTCAGCAGGTCGGCGACGACGGCCTGTACGAAGGTCGACGAGTGCGAGTCCTGGCGGCTGCGCAGCGCGATGACGTCGGGCGCGAGCCGCTCGGGCAGAACCAGCCAGCCCAGGCGCAGTCCGGGCCCGAGGGTCTTGGTGAAGGTGTTGACGTGGATGACGTGCTCGGAGTAGTTGAACGGCTCCTCCTCGGGCGCCGCGCCGGCGAAGCGTAGCTCGCGGTAGGGGTTGTCGGCGAACACGACGAACCCGTAGTGCTCCGCGAGCCGGACCAGCTCGCGCCGGCCATCGAGCGGCAGGGATCCCTGCGTCGGGTTGTGGAAGTCCGGGACGGTGTAGAGCGCGGCCGGCCGCGCACCGTCCTGCAGGAGCCCGCCGAGCTCGTCGACGTCGATGCCGTTCGCGCCCACCCGCACCGGAAGCGTGCGTGCCGCTGAAAGCTCGAGACCACGCAGGAAGAGCGGGAAGATCGGGTTGTCGACGGCGACGAGATCGCCGCGTTCGACGGTCGTCTGGATGGCGAGAGCGAGTCCATGGAAGCCGCCGTTCGTGACCACGATGCGCGAGACCGGCACGCCCTCGCGTGCCGCGATCCACTCCCGCAGTGCCGGAATGCCTTCGGTGCGGGAGTACTGCAGTGCCGGCAGGCCCGGCTGCGCGAGCACGCGAGCGGTCGCCTCGGCCAGTTCGCGCGCGGGCAGGACCGACGGATCGGGAATGCCGCCGAGCAGCTCGATCGCGTCGGCGCGGCGCTCGCGCAGCGTCTGGTCGCCGAAGCCCTTCGGATCGGTGAGCGCCGCTACCAGGGTGGTGCGTCGGTCGAGGGTGGGTAGTGTGTCGAGGGTCATCACGGACTCCAGTTCTCAGGCGGTGCGGGCGAGTTCGGTGGGGATGTGCGATCCGGGGCGCGGGATCGCCGACAGGAGCGACTTCGTGTAGTCGTCCTGCGGATCGGAGAAGACGCTGTCGACGGGGCCGCTCTCGACGACCCTGCCGCTGCGCAGCACGGAGACGGAGTCGGCGACCTGCCGGACGAGCGCGAGGTCGTGCGACACGAACAGGTAGGTGAGCCCGCGTTGGGCTTGGAGCGTCAGCAGCACCTCGATGATGTCGGCCTGCACGCTCACGTCGAGCGCGCTCGTGGGCTCGTCGAGCACGATGACGTCGGGCTCGAGCACGAGCGCCCGCGCGATCGCGACGCGCTGTCGCTGACCGCCCGACAGCTCGGCGGGCCGGCGACGGGCATGGGCGGGCGTGAGGCCGACAGCCGCCAGGGTCTCGGCCACGCGGGCCGCGCGCTCGCGGCGCGCGCCGACCCGGTACCGTTCGAGCGGCTCGCGCACGATGGCGCCGACGCGCCACGAGGGGTCGAGCGACGTGAAGGGGTTCTGGTAAACGAGCTGCAGATGACGCCGGATGCTGCGCACCGCGTCCGCGCTGCGGCCGACGACCGTTTCGCCGTCGACGAGGAGGGTGCCGGCATCCGGATGCTCGAGACCGAGGAGCGTCCGCAGCGCCGTCGTCTTGCCCGATCCCGATTCGCCGACGAGGGCATGGGTCGTCCCGGCAGGGACGGAGAACGACACGTCGTCGAGCGCCTTCACGCCGCTACCGTCAGCGGAGAAGGTCTTCGTGAGACCCGACACCTCGATCCGCAACGGCGCGCCGACGACGGGCAGCCGGTCCGCTCGCAGTGCGGCGTAGCGCTCGGGGTTGAGCGCCGGCGCATCCGCCTGCAGTCGAACCGTGTAGTCCGATCCAGGCTGGGCGAACACGTCTGCGGTGGTCCCGGCATCCTGTACTCGTCCGTCCTTCAGGACCACGATGCGATCGGTGCGCTCACCGGCGATCGCGAGGTCGTGCGTGATGAGCAGCAGGCCGATGCCGCGCTCGATCTGCAGCTGGGTCAGGAGGTCGAGGATGCGCTTCTGGATCGTGACGTCGAGCGCGCTCGTGGGCTCGTCGGCCACGATGAGCGAGGGCGCTGGAATCAGTGCCAGGCCGATGAGCACGCGCTGGAGCATGCCGCCCGACAGCTGGTGCGGGTACGAGTCGTAGACGCGCTGCGGGTCGGAGAGCCCGACCTTCTGGAATGTGTCGAGGATGAGCAGGCGCCGGGCCTTCGCGTCGCGCGGCTCGATGAGCGCGGCGGCTTCGTGGGCCTGCGCGCCGATGCGACGGACGGGGTTGAGTGCGTTCGCGGGATCCTGCGGGACGAAGCCGATCTGCCGGCCGCGCAGCGGGCGGAACCGCCGCTCCGGCAGAGACAGCGTCTCGGTGCCCTGGAACTGCACGCGTCCCCGCGCGCGAGCGCCGTCGGGCAGCAGGCGCAGGATCGAGCGGGCGATCGTTGATTTGCCCGATCCGGACTCGCCGATGAGCGCGAGGCTCTCGCCGCGGGCGAGGCTGAAGCCCGCGTCGAAGACGACCGGGGTCGATCCGTACGAGACCGACAGGCCGTCGACGCGGAGGAGGTCGGAGGAGGTCATGAGGATCCTTCTGTCTTCGGTCAGGAGGTCTTGCGCAGCCAGCGGCTGATGCGGTTGATGGAGAGCACCGTCGCGACGGTGACGAGCGCGGGGTAGAGCACGAGCCACGGGGCACGCGGGTAGTCCTTGCCGGACGAGATGAGCAGTCCCCAGTCCGATGCGGGCGGCGGGTCGCCGTAGCCGAGGAAGGCGAGCCCGGCGATGACGAGGATCGACAGGCCGAACTGCAGCACGGCGAGGGTGAGCACCGAGCGCGACGCGTTCGGCAGCACGTGCCGGAAGAGGATGTGGCCGCGCGAGCCGCCTTGGAGCGCGGATGCCTCGACGAAGACCGCACGCCTGGTCTTGATGACCTCCGACCGCATGACGCGGGCGAACACGGCGACCGCCGAGACGCCGGTCGCGATCGCGGCGTTGATGGTCTGGAAACCCAGCGCGCTGACGATGACGACGGCGAGGAGGAAGCTGGGGATGGCGAGCAGCACGTCGACGACGCGTGCGAGCGCGATGTCCGTCCATCCGGCGAAGAAGCCGGCGACCAGCCCGATCGCGCCACCGACGACGACTCCGATCCCGACCGCGACGAGCGCGCTCAGCACGGAGGACTGGGTGCCGAACACGACGCGCGCGAACTGATCGCGGCCCAGCTGGTCGGTGCCGAAGAGGTGCTCGAGGCTCGGCGGCAGGAACTTGTCGGCCGGAACGCCGATCGCGGGGTCGTACGAGGTGAACAGCGCGGGGACGCTCGCCCAGGCGAGCACGACGGCGAGGGCGATGAATGATGCGACGACGGTGGGCGGCACGACCGCGGCGAAGGCGCGGCCGGCGGTGAGGGGGCGTCGGATCGTGAGGGCGGCGCCGGTCATATGACGCTCACCTCCTCCTGGAGCGGGGTCCGGATCGGCTGCTCGGCGACGGGCGACGCGTCGCGCGAGCGGAGGGTCCGCTCGAGGCTCACGCGCGGGTCGAGCAGGGGGTAGGCGAGGTCGGCGATGAGGTTCACGACCACGAAGACGACGGCCGCGAGCGAGACGACCGCCTGCAGCACCGGCAGATCCTGGCTGGCGACGGCGCGCTGCACGAGCGTGCCGATACCGGTGCGGCCGAAGATCGTCTCGGTGATGAGCGAGCCGCCGAGCAGCTCGCCGACGATGAGCGCCAGGACGGTGATCGTCGGCAGCGCCGAGGGTTTGACGAGGTGCCGCGCGAACAGCCGGGTGCGGCGCAGGCCCTGTGAACGGGCGACGGCGACGTACTCCTGGCGTGACTCGTGATCGAGGTTGGCGATGAGCACCTCGGCGAGCTGGGCCGACACGGGGATGCCTAGGGCGATCGCTGCGAAGAACGTGGACCAGGGACTCTCGGCGTCGATGATGCGGAAAAGTCCGAGGCCGAACGCGAAAACCTGGATGAGCAGCAGGCCGATGACGAAGTTAGGCACGGACAGGAACAGCGATGGCAGCGCGCGCAGGAGGCCCTGCCCGTACTTCGCGGGCAGCACCTGGGTGCCCCACGCGATGAGGGCGGCCAGGATGACCGCCACGACCAGCGCCGTCGACGCGAGGATGAGCGTGGACGGCAGCGCCTCGGCGATGAGCTGGCCCACCGGGAGGTTGGAGCGCAACGAGATGCCGAAGTCACCGGTGAGGAACCGCGTCAGCGAGGTCCACAGCTGAGTCAGCAGCGGCTCGTCGAGCCCGTAGTAGGCGATGATGCGGTCGATGTCTTCCTGCGTGAACCCGTTGTCGGGGTTCTTCAGGGTGCTGGACACCGGATCGCCGGGGAGCACACTGATCACGAAGAACGTGAAGACATAGGCGAGCAGCACCACGACGATCGCCTGCGCCGTGCGCGAGAGCGCGAAACGCGCGTAGGGGGATTTCATCTCGGCATCCTCGGGATCGGGACCGGATGTCGGGGCGCCGCGTTCGCGGAGGAGCGGCGCCCCGACGGGTCAGCGGTCGAGCCAGGCGGTGAAGTAGTTCGCGTAGGCGAGGCCGTTGTAGGTGACGTCCTTCACCTCGGAGGATTGGACGTAGACGCGCTGCACGATCTGGGTGATCGGCGCGAAGTAGCCCTTCTCGAGGACGTACTGCTGCAGCTCGTCGAACACTGGCTCACGAGACTCGCGGTCGGTCGCAGAGGAGAGCTGGGCGGCGAGGTCGTTCAGGGTCTCGTCGCTGGTGCCGACCTTGAACCAGTCCTCATCGCCAGGGTTGCTCGCCGTCAGCACCCCGGGGATGGTCCCGATGTCGACGAAGCTGCGCGTGATCTCCGTGGCCTGCAGGGTCTTGTTGCCGATCACCTTCTCGCCGTAGGTCACCACGTCGTACGCCTCGATGTCGACCTTGAAGCCGATCTCGGCGAGCTGCTGCGCGACGAGCTCGTCGATCGCCTTGGAGGTGGCGAGATACGGGTTCGGGTAGAGCGTCAGCGCGAGCTGCTGCCCATCCTTCTCCCGGACGCCGTCGGCGCCTTCCACCCAGCCGGCATCGTCCAGCAGCTGCTGGGCGGCGTCGGCGTCGTACGCGAACGCGTCGGTGTGGTCGGTGGCCTCCGGCACGTTGCTCTGCACGAACGACTCGGCGGCGAACCAGTCCTCGGTGTAAACGGTGGACAGAATCTCATCGCGGTCGATGCCGTGCGTGAACGCCTGGCGCACCGCCTCCTCGCCGAACGGTGCTGCCGTCGTATTGAGGGCATAGCCGTTGACGAAGCCGAGGTAGCGCGGCACCGCGACCTCGAAGCCCTCCGCCTTCAGCGCGTCGAGCTCCTGCGGCGACGCGTTGTACGCGACATCCGCCTGCCCCGACTGCACCGAGCCCGTGCGCAACGTCGGCTCGGCCACGATCTTGTACGTGATCGAGTCGAGGTAGGCCGGGCCCTCGTGCTCCAGAGCCTCAGGACCCCAGTCGTAGTCGTCGCGCTTGGTCAGGACGACGCTGTCGCCCTCTTTCCACGACTCGACCACGAACGGACCGCTGCCGATGTCGTTCGACAGATCCGCCTGCTCTTCCGCCGGAAGCGCCAGCGACTCGGGCGAGATCAGGATCGAGCCGTGATAGGCGAGCGTCGGGATGAAGCTCAGCGTCGCCTTCGAGAACGTCACCTTCACCGTCGTGTCGCCGACGGCCTCCGCGCCGACGTAGTTCGCCGACGGGAACAGCCCGATGCGGGCGATGCCCTTGTCGGGGTCGCCCTTCGCCCAGATGTCAATGTTCGCGACGACGGCCGCGGCGTCGACCGGGGTTCCGTCGGAGAAGGTGACGCCGTCCTTGAGGTGGATCGTGAACTCCGTCGCCGCGTCGTTCTGCTCCCAGCTCTCGGCGACCCACGGGCTGAGTTCACCGTCACCGTCGACGTAGATGAGCTTGTCGGTCAGATGCCCCCAGACGTGACCCTGGTAGCTCGAGATCGAGCTGGAGTTGGGAATCCAGGTGGCGCCGAGCGAGTCGATGAGGAAGGTGAGGTCGCCGCCCTCCTTTGGCTCGCCCGAGCCGGAGCTCGCCTGCGGGGCGGTGCCGCTGGCGCAGCCGGCGACGAGGGCGATGGTCGCCAATGCCGTGGTGGCGGCGAGGGCGGCTCGCCGCAGCGGGTGTCGGGTACGGGTGGTCATGGTGTTTCCTTGCGGTGTGTGAGGGGGTGAGGTTCGGCGTGGGTGCTGCCGCCGATGGTCCGGGACCGGTGAGGCCCCGAGGTTCAAAGGGCCTTGCCCGGGTTGAGCAGTTCGAACGGATCGAAGGCAGCCTTCACGGCGAGCTGCGCCTCGAGGCTGCGAGGCGAGAGCTCCAGCGCCGCGAGCTCGCGCTTGACCGTGCCGATGCCGTGCTCGCCGCTCACCGTCCCGCCGAGCGACAGCGCGAGGCGCGCGAGCTCGTCGGACGCGTCATGGAGCTCAGCCGGCGGGACGAGCGGGTCTGCGCCGTCGGGGATCGGCCTGGTGATGACGGGATGGAGGTTGCCGTCCCCCGCGTGCGCGACGGCGCCGATTTCGACCCCGAAACGCTGTTCGAGTTCCGGGAGCGCGGCGTACACGTCGGGGATGCGCGATTTGGGCACGGCGATGTCACCGCCGGCGAACCACGAGCGCTCGTCCAAGCCGCGCCCGCCCCGACGGAGTGCCCACAGCGCCTCGCCCGCAGCATCCCTCTCCTGGGTGACCCTCCCACCGACCGCCTCGAGGGCGTCGCGAAGGTCGGCGAACTGCTCGTCGATCCCGTAGCCGTCGAGCTCGATGAGCAGGAGCGAACCGCCACGGATGCTGAGATCTGTGCCGCGGTGCTGATCGATGTTGGCGAGCGTGCGGCCGTCGAGGAACTCGATGACGGCCGGGCGCACCGAGCTGCGCGTGATGGCGGAAAGTGCGGATGCCCCGGCCGCGGTCGTGTCGAAGAACGCCGACACCGTTCGACGGGCGACCGGGAGGGGGCGCACCCGGACGGTCGCACGGACGACGATGCCGAGCACTCCCTCCGAGCCGACGAACAGCGAGACGAGGTCGAAACCGGTGACACCCTTGATCGACCGGTGGCCGATCGTGATGAGCTCGCCGTCGGCGAGCACCACGTCGAGAGCGAGCACCGACTCGCGCGTCACGCCGTACTTCGCGCAGCGCAGACCCCCGGCGTTGGTGGCGACGTTGCCGCCGATCGTCGAGATCTCGTAGCTTGCGGGGTCGGGCGCATAGAACAGGCCCCACGCCGCGAGATGTTCGTTGAGCGCGGCGTTCAGCACCCCCGGTTCGACGACGGCGACCTCGTCGAGCGGGGCGACCTCGACGATGCGGTCGAGCCGCTCCGTCGAGAGGACGAGCTGGGCAGCGGTGGCCGAGGCTCCGCCAGAGAGACCCGTGCCGGCGCCGCGCGGCACGATCGTCACGCCGTGGCGGGCGGCGGCGCGGACGACCTCCTGGACCTCCTCGGTGGTGGCCGGGAGCGCGACGGCGGGACCGGATGCCGCGTCCCCGCGCGCCCGCCGCGTGGCAGCGTCGTCGAGGTAGGCGATCGTCTGGACGGACGGGGCGAGCACCGCGATGTGCGGGAAGCTCGCCGCGAGGTCGTCGATCACGTCGGCCAGCGCGCTGATGCGGGTGGTGGGTTCGCTGACGGGAGCCGTAGCAGCCATTGGGGGGCCTTTCGCAGGGAATCTCGAAGCGGAGCAGGTACCCCTCCGCGGCTTCCCCAGACCGTAGGAAACTCCCCGCGGTCGTGCGCTGCCACGTGTCACCCGGCGTCCGAGTGAGTCACGGCTCGTCGCACAGCGTCACGCGACGACATCTTCTTGGACTCGGTTCAGCTAAGCCGCGGGCCGCCCTCTGCGAGATCAGCGGGCGCGAGAGCGGCACCGTCTGCACGCACACGAAGCGCCGAGGCCGGCCGCGCGACGGCGCAGCTGCAACCAGATCCCAGCGCAGGCTCGGGCCGATCGCCCGCCGATGGCCCGCTTCCGTGCTTGACCCGCATGGGGATCGAAGCTGCACTTGCCTGCTGGCATGCTGGTCGGATGGACGTCGACGGATCGCACCCATTCCGGCGTCGAGCACCGACACCGCCGCATTCGCCCGCTGAGGGCTCCGGTGGCGGGGAGGAACCTAGGGTGGACGCATGAGTGAGCGTCCCGCAGACCCCATGGCCTGCCCGACGTGCGGCGACCGCTTGTCGTTCGAGATTCTCGACGACGAGAAGTTCCTTGTCGTCTGGTCCTGTGTTAACTGTGGCCTCGTCCGCACGACCGAACCCGCGTAACCCGGGTTCCCTCATCTGACACAGCCCGGCATCCACCTCACCCGGGCAATGCCTGCATGGGGACCCGGCGGTGGCGCCGATCAGCCCCGCCGGCGTCGGCCCGGGCGCGCGTCCTGCCGTGTCGTGTGCCGCCACGGCCCTACACTCCACAGCGCCCACGCGATAAGGATCGGCTGAAGGAACAGCCGGATGAATCGGGCGCGATCCGTGCGCAGCAGCGGCGCCGGGCGCCCGGTGCGCCAGTGGTGAACGTTCCCCGGGAAGACCGCGACGAAGAAGGCCGCCGTCAGTGCCCCGACGGTGCGGCGCTCACGCGGAAGCGCCATTAGAGCACCGCCGAGCATGATCTCGACAACCCCTGACGTCACGACAATCGCGTCCTTATCGAGTCCGGTCGCGCGGGGCGCCCAGTCGGGGACTGCGATCTGGAAGCCTCGCCGTGCCCAGAACAGGTGGGACAGCCCCATGTAGGCGAGGAATCCGCCGAGAAGCGTCCGAGTGCCGACTCGCGCAATTGCCCTCAACGTCATCGCGCCAGTCTGGCAGGCCTCCCGCGCTCCAGGCGGGATCGAGTTGCACGTGACCGCCCGGGACGCTCCTTGAGCGCGCACCGCCCGCATGCCGGTGGCCTTAGTCGGAGGGTGCGGCCTGGGTGGCCTGCCCGGTCGACGCGGCTTGGGCCTCGCCCGCGTCGTGGAGGTGCAGAGCCTGGGTCATCCCGAGCGCTCGCGAGATCCGCTGTTCGTCCGGTTCGAGGTCGCCCGCGCTCAGCGGCACGATCTGGGGGCGGTCGACACGACGCCGCGTGCCGTCGGTGCGCAGGAATCCTTCTCCGGAGGCGAGGAGATTCTGCACCCACGACGCCTCGGCGCCGTACACGAGGGCGATGCGCCAGCCATCACCCTCGGCGCGCGCTCCGACCGGGGTCTCGTAGCGCCGGCCGGTGCGGCGCCCGACGTGCTCGATGACCGAGAATTGCTCGCCCGCACCGCCCGCCGTGCGCAGCACCTCGGGGTTGATGACGTCGCGCTGGAACCGGACGAACGCCTGGAACAGGCGGCCGCGGCGGCCGCGCACGGCGAGGATGCCCACCGCGAGCGTCGCCGCCGTCGCGACGATCGCAACCACCAGCAGGGCTCCCAGGGATCTGAGCATGGTCTTCATCACGTCTCCCGCTGCGACTCGTCAGGTCGGACGGTCCGTAGGCCGGGCTCCGACGTCGGCTTACCACCATTCGTCCGCGGCCACGGTACTCGGTCTCGCCCCGGCCACGCCAGGAACCCCCGGGGAGTCGCGACACGCGGGCGCCCGATGGTCCTCGCGCCGGATACTGACTCTCGGGCTCGAACGTACGGGCGATGATCCGCTCGACGGCCGCCGGCTGGCGACGGACAGCGATGAGCGCACGCAGGGCGAGATCCACCGTTTCGCGATTGGAGGTCGTGCCGGCGAGTGCCTTCGCCTGGCGCAGCTCGTTCGGGTCGCGACGCCCGCGTGGGCATCCATTGACGTGAGCGGTGCAGCGGCCCACATTGTGGCCTCGGGTGCAAGCCCCTCGGACATTCGTGGCGGCGGCGTAGCCTTCGCGGGAGGTTCTGAGGGGCGGCACACCCATGAGTACTCCTTCCGCCCTTGTCGCCGACCGCTATCGGCTCGTGAAGCTGCTGGGTGCGGGCGGGATGGGGGTCGTCTGGCAGGCGTGGGACACACGCCTTCGGCGGTCCGTCGCGCTCAAGATGCTGCGCACGCAACCGGAGCTCACCGACGCCGAGCGCCACGTCGCCACCGAGAGGGCGATGCGTGAGGCGCGGATCACGGCAGGCCTCCACCACCTCCACGCGGTCACCGTCTTCGATGTCGTGGAGCACGATGGTCAGCCCTGCATCGTGATGCAGCTGATCGAGTCCACGCCGCTATCGGAGCTGCTGCGCGAACACGGCACTTTCACTGCGGCCGAGGCGGCGCGCATCGGCGCGCAGGTCGCGTCGGCCCTCGCGGCCGCGCACGAGCTCAAGATCGTTCACCGGGACGTGAAGCCCGGGAACATCCTGATCGGGGCCGATGGTTCGGCGTTGATCAGCGACTTCGGCATCTCGCACGCACTCGGGGACACCACCATCACCGCTACCGGGATGATCCATGGCACACCGGCCTATCTCGCACCAGAAGTGGCACGCGGCCTCCCGACGAGCTTCGCCTCGGACGTCTTCTCGCTCGGGTCGACGCTGTACGCGGTAGTCGAGGGCGCCCCACCGTTCGGCACCGACAAGAACGCGATCGCCCTGCTCCATCGAGTCGCGCGAGGTGGCTACGCTACCCCGAAGCACGCCGGGCCGCTGGCACCGCTGCTGCGGAAGATGCTCGCGTCGCACCCGAAGCGGCGTCCGACGATGGCTTCGGTCGCTGACGCGCTGGCGTCCCTGTCGATCCCGAACTCTGGCCCGATCGCCGACCCCGGGCTTGTCGCGCTCGGGTTCGGGCCTGACACCGCCGACGCGTCGGTCGAAGTCGACGCCCCGGGCGTGCCGCTGACGCCGCGCGACCCCCCGCTGACCCGCCCCATCGACGCCTCGGGCGTCGAGACCGAGCCGCTCGCGAGCACACCGCCTGCCATCCCGGCCGAGCCGGCGCAGGACGACGCTCCGGCGCCCGAGGTGGCGAAGGACACCGGACCGCGGACCGCGAGCCTCCCCACGGGAGAGACCATCTCCGTGGATCAGCCCGCCCGCTACGAGGCGCCGACAGCAGAGACGGAACCGTTGGGCCGAGCTGCATCCGCCGGCACGGTTGCAGCCGCGTCCGCGACGCTGCCTGCCTGGGTCACCCACGAACCGCCCGCGGAAGCACCTGCTGGCCGGCCGCGTCGCCGTCGGGAGATCGTCGCGGCGGTGCTGGTCGTCGTGGTCACGGTCGCCGTCGGTGTCACGCTCCTGCTCAACTCATTGCGAGCGGATCCCCGTCAAGACGCCGTGCCGACACCCGTTGAGACGCCGACGATGAGCCCCGCCGAAGAGACCCCGGTGCCCCGGCCCGCCGCTCCCTCACCCGATCCGACACCGTCGCGCGCCGATCCCACCCCGACGGCGACCTCGGTGACACCCGAGCAGCGCGTGGTCGCAGCCATCTCCGACTACTACGCGATGATGCCAGGGCGCCGCGAGGAGGCGTGGCCCCTCATGACAGCCGACTACCAGGAGAACCACGCCGGTGGGCGCAGCGGTTACGAGAGCTTCTGGTCGACGATCTCTGACGTCGCGGTGACGGATGCTGCCGCCACAGGCCCGGACAGCGGTCAGGCGACGCTCACTTACCGCTTCGTGGGCGGCCGAGTCGTCCAAGAAGTGACGGCCTACCGATTCCAGGACGAGGGCGGAGTCCTCAAGATCGCCGCGACAGAGGTTCTGAGCAGCCGGCAACTCTGACAGGACTGCCGGCTCTCTGGTCGCTGAGGCGCGATCGGGGTACAACGGGTTCATGGGATCCCCGCTGCTGTTGGGGCCGATGCTGCGCTACGTCGATGAGACGTCGGCCAGCATCTGGGTGGAGACGCGAGCCGACTGCGTGGTGAGCGTCCACAGCGAAGGACGATCGTGGCAGGCCCGCAGCTTCGCGGTGCACGACCACCATTTCGCCCTCGTTGAGGTTGAGGGGCTCGAGCCGGGGAGCGTCTCGCCATACGTGGTCGAGATCGACGGGACCTCTGTCTGGCCGGACCCAGCCTCTGAGTATCCGGCATCGGTGATCGCCACGCGCGCGCCCGGCCGACGGTCGCGACTCGCCTACGGGTCCTGCCGCACCAGCGTCAACCACGACCGGTCAGGCAACCGAACCCATGGTGTCGACTCCTTGCGCGCCTTCGCGCTCGCGGTGGCCGACGGCCGCGAGGCCCGACCGGATCTGCTGCTCTTCCTCGGCGATCAGGTGTACGCGGATTCGACCACGAAGGAGATGCAGGCATTCATCCGCGCCCGCCGCGACATCCACGAGGAACCGGGCAAGGAGCTCAAAGACTTCGAAGAATATGCCCACCTCTACCAGCTGGCATGGTCGGACGAGGCGAATCGGTGGCTGCTCTCCTGTGTGCCCAGCGCGATGATCTTCGATGACCACGACATCCGCGACGACTGGAACGCCTCGCTCGATTGGAAGAGGAAGATGGAAGCCACCACCTGGTGGCACGAACGCATCGTCGCCGGCTTGGCGTCGTACTGGGTATACCAGCACCTCGGCAACCTGTCTCCCCGCGAACGTGCGGCTGACGAGATATGGCAGCAGCTCAGTGGGCGCCACGACAATGCTTCCCGCGACCTCACCGCCGCGCTGGACGAGTTCGCCGACCGCTGCGACCAGGACCCGAACAGCTGCCGCTGGAGTTACTCCCGAGACCTGGATGAAACCCGACTGATCGTCCTCGACTCGCGCGTCGCCAGAGATCTCTCTCCCTCGGCACGGGGGTTGCTGAACGATCGAGAGCTCACGTGGTTCGACAGCCACCTGCAGGGCGGATTCCGCCACGTTCTGATCGCCACCTCGCTCCCATTCCTCTTGCCGCTCGGTTTGCACCATGTCGAGGCATGGGATGAGGCGATCGCGCAGGGCGCATGGGGTCGGCTGGCCGCGTGGGTCGGCGAGCGACTGCGGCGGGCCTTCGACCTGGAGCACTGGGCCGCGTTCCAGAACAGTTTCCAGGCGGTTGCCGCGATGGCCACGGACCTGGCAGACGGCGCCCGCGGACCGTCGCCCCTGACAGTGACCTTCCTCTCCGGTGATGTGCACTTCTCGTACTTGGCCGAGGTCGAGCGCCAGAACGGCAGCCGGATCGTGCAGGCAGTCTGCTCACCCATGCGAAACCCGTTGCCCCGGTTCCTGCGCTGGTTCTCCGTGGTGATGTCGTACGGCGCAGCGACGCCGCTGGGCGCCGCTGCCGCGCACTCTGCGAAAGTTGCCGACCCGCCTTTCCGATGGAAGACCGTGAAGGGTCCATGGTTCGACAACAACCTCGCGCTCTTGCAGGACGGACCCGATGGGCTCACCATGACATGGCACACCGGTGTGGTCGAGGATGGCGATGAACTGCATCCTCGCCTCGAAGTGGTGGCATCCATCACCGTGCCGGCGAAGCGAGACTCCGCAGTGTCATCCTGACGGCCGAGGCGGAAGCCGACGGCATCCGGCCACCGATGTCGGTTGAGATCCTCGACAACAGCCCCGGCAACGAGCTGCGAGCTTTCACCGATCCGGACACCATCTGTCCGGGAGCACCGCTACCTTCTCACCATGGCAACGACAGAGACTCCGGCGTTCCTCTACGCACAGATCCCGTACCGGAATGCACCCGCCGCCCTCCGATGGCTCGAGCGCGCATTCGGGCTGACGACCATCGCTGAATGGCCCGACGATGAGGGCGGCATCCAGCATGCCGAAATGCGGCGCGGCGACGCCGTCTTCACCGTTTTCTCCGATCGAGCGGGCTACGACCGTGCGCAACCACGCGGCGAATCGGTCGGGCTCGGCCTGGTGTTCGCCCTGGGCTCTCCGGCCGAGGTTGACGACATCTTCCGGTCTGCCGTCGCCGGCGGCGCAGAGGTCGTCTTCGAACCCACCGACACGGAGTGGGGGAATTACCGGTGCCGCGTCCGGGATCTCGAGGGCTACGAGTGGACTTTCGGGACGTACAAGCCGGGTGAGCCGCAGGAGTGGACTGGCGACGACGAGGTCGACTAAGGGGCGTCGCGCCTCGACCGAACCCTGCGCTACCGCACGAACTGGTACCGAATCTCGACTGCGCGTCGCAAGTCGGCGCGAGCCTGCTCAGCACCGGGGAGTGGGCGCCGATCCCCGGTGCCAGGCGACTCGATGCAGACTGCAGCGAAACCCTGCGTGGCGGCGCTCCGCGCCCGGGCGGCGAGGCGGGGACGCGTACGCGGATATCGTTTCGCCATGCCCTCGGTCACGGATTGGATTTCAAGCATCGGCTCGCTCGTCGGAGCGCTCACCGGCGTTGGCGCGTTGATCATCGCTTGGCTCAGCTACCGGAAATCCACCCGGGCTCTCGCCGCGGATGCTCAGACCCGCGCAGCGGTGAGCTCCACGGTGGAAGCGGTGGAAGCGGTCGGTCGCGCAGGCAGGTTTGACGCGATGCTCGACGCTGCCCTGAGGCGTCGAGCTGACGCGGAGAGTCATGAACCCGTCGTCGAAGACGGATCCATGATCAGCCGGGAGAGACCCGACAGGGAGGAGAAGCAGGACGCCTACGAGGCAGCATTGCGAGACGCTCGTCGAGCGCTTGGTCTGCCGGCGAACGGCGACGCGAGCTGACCTGTCCGGAGCGGCCGTGCACGCTCTCGGCGAATGCGGAGCTCGCGCAATCGTGAGCGCTGGTGCCCGAAGCGCGTGCCTGGGTGACTAAGCTGACTCCGCGCAACCTGGTCCCATGATCAGGCCGGCGCTCGAACAAGGCGGTCACTTTTCTGCCACGGATTCTGCGTGGCCCTCGACGGGCATCATCGAGGGGAAGACGCGCTGCTCTTCCCCGCTGCCTAAGCGTGCCCCGCCCGATTTTTTCGCGCGGGGCTTCGTCATGTCTGTGGGTCAAGCCTGCGGCGACCGTCATCGCGCGCTTGGTCCGGCCTCGATGGTCCGCACCACCCGCGCGTTCGCCCGCTCCAGCCAATCGCCAGCTGCATGTTGAAATCCGCCGGTGAGGTGGAGTTACGCCCGGGCATGAACGAACTCTGCATCACCCGTTGACCGGCTTCGCATCCCTCACCACGCCAGCTGCACGGCTTGTCAAGGGCCAGTGTCCTGAAGCCCCGACGTGCTTCGATAAGCCCCCGAAGAGCTGCGGCTGTAAGACGAATGGGTGGTCACGATGGCTGGCGACACCGAGGCAGGGAGAAGCGAGCATCACGCCGATGCATCGATACGAACCGTGGATGGCGTAATGGTTCGCCCGATCCGGCCCGAGGATGCCGGCGAGGTGCTCACGGTACAGCGAGCAGCGTTTGTGCAGGAAGCCCTGACCTACAACGACCCTCAGATGCCTGTGTTCACTCAGACGAAGGAGGAGCTGGAAGCTGAGCTCCACGACAATCTTGGGTTTGTCGCCGAGAGGGGCCAGCGCATCGTCGGTGCGATCAGGGCGGTCTCCGACAGGGATCTGCTCCTCATCGGGCGCATCGCGATCGCGCCGGATCAGCAGGGCGAGGGTATCGGCGGCATGCTGCTGGACGCCGTTGAGGGGCGTGGCTGGTCGGTCGGATGCCGAGAAGCTGAGCTCTTCACCGGATCGCACAGCGACGCGAACGTGCGCCTGTACGAGCGAGCGGGCTACCGCGAACGCGAGCGGGTCGGCCAGGGCGACGGGACCGCGCAGATCTTCATGCGCAAGCAGCTCCGCGCCGACCCGGCATCGACGTCAACGGAGGCCTAGCTCTCTTCGCACCCCGGAGAGCGCGGGAGGATGACGATCGTCGTGCCCCCCGGGTCCTCATCGCAGCCGGGCACCACGTTCCTCCCACCCGTGGTGCGGTCAAGAGCACGCAGAGGCAAGCCCTCTACCTGATGTCGACGGGGCCTGGTCACGCCTCAGCGTTCGCCATTCCGTCGACGATCTCGGCAAGAAGCGTGAGGCTCGCGTCCACCGCTTGCCTCAGCACCTCTTCCGGGCCTCCGTCGAGGTTGAGGAGGTGGGACCCGTCAGCGTCGGCGGTCGCCCAGCCGAGGTGGACGGTGCCCGGTTCATGTCCGTCCTCGGGGTCGGGTCCTCCCACTCCGGTGGTGGAAACGGTGATGTCGGTGCCGAGAAGTTCTCGTGCGCCGCGGGCGAGCTGGCGGGCACACTCCGGCGAGCATGGATCTTGGTCGACTGGGACGCCGAGCAGGTCTGCCTTCACCTCCATGCGGTACGCGACGATGCCACCGCAGAACCAGTCCTTCGCGTTCTCGCCCTTGCCCACGGTGGCCGCGAGCAGACCTGAGGTGAGCGACTCGGCGACGCCGATCTTCAAACCGTGCTCCTGGGCCAGTCGGGCAGCCCGCTCGAGAGACGTCGTCATCGGCTACTCCGCTTCCTCTGATGACACGTGGTGTGGCAGGCCGACGGGTTTGGATTCGCTCGAGCCGCGTTGTCGCAGGTAGATCGCGAACGCGACCATCGCGCCGACGGTTAGGAACTCGGACTGCCAGTTCCGCAGCGTCCGATTCCAGAAGTCGGGCGAGACGACGTATTCCGCCCACGTGATGGGCGGGGCGTCGTGCATCGCGTTGTCCTCGTTGGTCACGACGACGCCGCCCAGCGATTGCGCGAACCATGACAGGAGGAAGATCGTTCCCATCACGATCAGCAGCGGGTTCGAGTAGATCCACTGTCGAGCGCCACCGGCCCGGGCCCAGGCGGGAGAGTCGGCGCGCGCGTGGGCGCCGACGAACTGGCTCTCGTGGCGCAGGAAGCCGCGCACGATCACCGCCCCGTCAACGGTGTCGCGATCATCACCGTCAGTCCGACGATGACGATCCCCAATCCACACCCAGAACATCACACGCATGCCCGCAGTTGCGGTGCGCGCGCTCGTCTTCTCGCTCATGCGGCAAACCCTAGCGATCCGCTTCCCCGAACCCGGAGGGGCTTGTGAGCCGCGCACATCCGCCCTAGGGCTCCGTGCAGGACCGGCACCGCTGCAGGCGGGGGCGGTAGGTGACTGTGTTTCGCCGAGGACGGGTTGCCAGACGTGGGTCGGTGGCGCGGATAATGGCGGTGTCGCGGTTTCGTCGGAGGGGGCGGTGATGGCGTTTCGAAGTCGGAGCACGTTGCAGTCGTGGCTCGACGAGTTCGCCCTGCTGGGCTATGAGTTCGGTGGCGACGCGCGCGTACTGCAGCAAGACGGCGCTGAGGGCGCCGACACCGGGCTCGTGGTGGTCGAGCTTGCGGACGCGGCGACGGTGATCACCATCCAGCCCGAGACGCGGAACGCGGTGCGCTGGATGGTCACGGTCGAAGCGCGCGAGGCGGCGGTGACCGTGACTGCGCCCGCATTGCTCAACCTGGCGGCCGCGCTATCCGTGGTGGCAGCGCTGTGCGCGTTCTTGCAGGCGAAGTCGCTGGCATACGCGGGCGTTGACGTCGCCTGAGCGTCGAGCACCCCTCAGACGGATGCTGCCGAGGCGGCCTCCGTGAATCCGTCCAGGGCAGCGGCGAACTGTCGGATGTCGTCGGGGTCGCTGGCTGTGGCGGCGAGGTGGAAGGCGTCGTCGAACCGGGTGAGAGCGGACCAGGGCGCCGCGCCGAAGTCGACGGTCGCGGTGATGCGGTTGACGCGCCGGTCCGTCGGGTCGACGTCGCGGCGCACCGCCCCGCGTTCGATGAGCCGATCGATCAGTGTGGTGACGCCGGCGGAGGTAATGCCGAGGAAGCTGGAGAGGGTGCCGGGTCGGGTGCCGGGGTGCTCCACAACGAATAGCAGGGCGCGCGCGTCAACCTCATTGATGCGCAGTTCGCGTCGGGCTTGGTTCAGCGCGGCGGTGCGTGCATGCACATAGCGCAGCATCGCGCCGGTCAGCGATGAGTCATCCCAGCTCGTCCGTTCCACGCCACCTCCCGCAGCAAGCCGCCCCCACCCGGTCACGATACCAGAAAGTTAGCATCACTGACTTTTAGATTATTTATCTAAATTTGCGAGATAACGGGTAGGCTTGCAACTGTCCCGGCTCGCGGCGTGCACATCGGTGCGTCTCGACGGGGCGTTGATCGGAGGTGAGCGATGGGTGTTCTTCGCATTGCGGTTCGTCCTCGAGTCCGAGCAGACCGTGGATCTCGATCCCGTCGTCCTGATGCGGGGCTCGCCGCGCAGGCAAAGTCGGCGCGCGAGCTCACCGTTCGCCTGGATCCGGCGTCGCCCGAGCTCGTGGGAGGTTTGTGATGGGTAGGTTCATTTACGAGAACGCCGTCAAGGTTGACTTCGACGACCGGGTCCTCGCGCACCTGCAGCTCGTGATGGTCAACAAGCTGCGGCGCCGGGAGCCGTTTCATTTCACGTGGAGGGATGACGCGAGCATCGGCGACGGGCGCACCACTGTCTGGGTGCATGCGACCGCGAACCTGGTCTTCAAGTTTCACGGATCCCGGCAGCCCGAGATCAACCCCGCCTGGCTCGAAGCGCTCGCGTACACCGCCAACTCGCCCAACGGTCTCTATCTCGTCCCGGAGCCGGCCCACCCGGTGACCGCCCGCGAGACCAGCGACGAACTGAGTCCTGCCGCGACCTGAGTCCTCCTGACCTCATCAGGGCCCAGAGTCACTCCCCAATAATCCGGGCGGGTCCCTTCCGGCTCGTCGGGCTCCTCGCAGGACAGGTGATGTGCCCGACAGGCTCCGACGCGCGAGGAAGCAGCCGTGTGGTCAACGGGGGCGTCGGTTCCCCGGCGGGAGATGCGGGATGGGCACCGGTCTTGTCCGCCGCGAGTTGGAGCTGCGGCGTTGTCTTAAGGCGTCGATCACGGCGCTGGCAGACGCGAAGTAGGTGGGCAGACCGGTCGGGACGAGCCAGAGAACGTCCACGCCGCTCGCAACCCGGTCGGTGACGCATGCGACGACGTGCGCCGGATCCGTGGCAGGAATGCCGTGGTTGCGGATGATCCACGTCGCCGCATCCACCTTGTGCAGTTCGAGCTCCGAGGTGCTGGGGCCGAGCGAAGGATCGAGAATCACCATTCTTCGATCACGCCTTCGCTGATCATCTCGGCCCGCAGAGCGTCCTCGAAGTCATCCGCTTCGTCGCGCAGATCGAACCGAACCGATCCTCGCGCGCGGAGTGGCTGTGGCGTTGTATCCATCTGTGTTGCCTCCACGCTGTTGCAGCGATCCGATTCTGGCTGCTGGATGAACACCCGGCGCGGGGGTTGACATTCGGGCGAGCTGCGCCCAGGGCGTCTACGCCATCACGGCGCCGGTGGTCTGCTCGGAGTCATTGGCCGTGGATGAACTTCTCGGCATGCTCGACGGCCTTGCGGAACGAGTCGTTGCGCAGGGAGCTCGCGGCATCGTCGGCGACCGCTCTTCCCGGCGTCTCGGTGTACCCCGTCAACCCGGGCGGCCGGAGCACCCAGATGCCTCCGTATGGGGGCAGGTAGAACACGGCGAACGAACGTGCCGACTGGTCGTCCTCCCAGACCGGGACCACGGCGACGGCGGCGCCGGTGTCCACGTTGATCCACTGTGCACGTGGTCGGGGCTGGTCGGCGTCGTACACTGCCGGGTCCAGGAATGGGGCGGTGCCTTCTCCGAATCGCTGCTCGAACCGTTCGTGGAACACGGGGAAGAACGCGTAGTCGTACCGACGCCACCCACTCGGATTCGCTTCCACTTTCAACCTCCTTCCGCAGTTGCACCGGCTTGTGCGCCAGGATCAGGCTCTCGTAGGGGCTCGGTGCGGGGCGAGGTGGGGGATGGGCACCGGCTTGGTGCGCTGCGGGGTGGTGTTCAGGTCTGTGAGCACGTCGTTCGCTGTTGCGTACCTGGTGGGCCGGGCGACGTCTCGCATCCACGCCACTTCGCACTGGTTGGTATCGACTTCCCAGATCCGGGCCACGGTGGCGGGGGCGTCCTGCGTTGGGCGTTGCATATCGACGATGGCCCATTCGCCGGGGGCGACTGTCCTGAGTTCGAATCGGCTGCGGTTCCTGGTCATGGTGCTCTCCATCAGCATCGTTCGTGGTGCCGGGCGTCACGGTCGTCTCATGAGATCAGCGACGTCCGGCGTGCGTACCGATCTCGGAGGAGGGCGGCGCCCCGGCCCGCCTGTATCCGGGCACCGTAGGGGTGCAGGCGCTGCGCACGCTCATGCGGCGGCGGCCAACAAGGAACGGCGCGGGCGAGGCGCGCCGCCACCTCACGAGATCGGCGTGCTGACTGAAAGGCGCGGGTGCGGATGTCAGGCGTTGATGGCCTGCAGGTCGTCCGCAGTGCTGATCGTGATCTTGCGCGGTTTCGCGTGCTCGGCGACCGGGATCCGCAACGTCAGCACCCCGCCCTGGTAGCCGGCGGTGATGTGGTCCGTGTCGAGGCTGTCGCCTAGGAACAGTTGCCGGCTGAAGATGCCACGCGGTCGTTCGGCGGCGATCAGCGCCGCTTCGCTGGCGCGGGGTGGTCGCACGGCCTTGACGGTGACGATGTTGTGCTCGACGTCCAGGTCGATCGAGTCGGGGTCGACGCCGGGCAAGTCGAACTCCACCTGGAAGGTGTCGCCATCCCGCCAGGCATCCATCGGCATGACGGATGGGTGGGCGAGGGTGCCGTCGAACATCTGTTGGGTGAGCCGGTCCAGTTCGCGGAACGGGTCTGTGCGCATCAGCATCGTGTCCACCTCCATGTTCTGTTGATGCTCCGAACCAGCACAGCTCCACGAGGATCTGTGCCCTGCGCTATAGATTTGTTGTAGCACTGGTGACATGATCGTGCAAGAGGGAATTTCCGTGCAGGCGGATGTGGGGAGTAACGCGATGGCGGGGAGCGGCGTGGATGACGCGCGCGGCGTGTACGGCATCTCGGTGGCCGCCGAGTTGGTGGGCATGGGGGTCCAGAACCTCCGTGCGTATGAGGCGCGTGGCCTGCTCGAGCCAGGGCGCACAGAGGGCGGCACCCGCCGCTACAGCGCCAACGATCTGACCCGGCTACGCCGGATCAGCGAACTCCTCGCGGCCGGATTGAACCTCGCCGGCATTGCGATGGTGCTGCACCTGGAGGACGAGAACACCCAGCTTCGCGAGGCGCACGCCGGGCTCATCGCTGCTGAACACCCTTGACACCCCACCGAGTTTGAGACGAGGTCGAACGACTCCACGGACGTATGCCGTGTCGTCGGTGCTGTCGCCGGCTCGGTCACTACCGCGAGACTCACCGCACACGAAAAGCGATGCAGGGCCGATCCGCGGCCGAGCGCCGGCGATCCGGGGAGGAATGTGCCGTGGCGACAGGAACGAGCTGCGCTGAGGCATCGGTCTGTCAATCCCCCTGTGCGACAGCCGTCCGCGCGCGCAGGATCGTGCTCTCGTCACCCTCGCCGGGCCGGACCCCGAACCCGTGGAGAAGCAATGAGCACGATCGACCAGCGGCACGACAAGCACACCGACGGGACGCCCGACCCCGAGCATCCCGCGAAGCCGGATCGGCTGCGCGAGATCGAGAAGCGCTCGTGGAAGTACGTGTTCCGCAACACGATCCGCGAGTTCTCAGACGACGAGTGCACAGACATCGCCGCCGCCCTGACGTACTACGCGATGCTGTCGCTCTTCCCCGCGCTCATCGCGGTGTTCTCGATCTTGGGCGTCGTCGGCGAGGGCGAGAAGGCCGCGAACGCGATCGCGGGGATGATCCAGAACTTCGCCCCGGACGCGGCGGATGCCCTCAGGGACCCGCTCACCGACATGGCCACATCGCCCGCAGCGGGCTTCGCGCTGATCTCGGGCATCGTTCTCGCGATCTGGGCGGCGTCCGGCTACGTCGGCGCGTTCAGCCGCGCGATGAACCGGATCTACGAGATCCGTGAGGGGCGGCCATTCTGGAAGCTCAAGCCCGCGCAGCTGCTCGTCACCGTCGTGGGCATCGTGCTGATCACGATCGCGACCATCATCCTGGTCGTCTCCGGACCCGTCGCGAGATCGGTCGGCGAGGCGCTGGGACTCGGCGAGGCAGCGACGACCGTCTGGTCGATCGCGAAGTGGCCCGTGCTCGCGGTCATCGTCGTCGTGATGGTGGCGATCCTGTACTACGCGGCGCCCAACGCGAAACAGCCGAAGTTCCGGTGGATCAGCCTCGGCTCGCTGCTGGCGATCCTCGTGCTCGTCGTCGCGACGGTCGCCTTCGGCTTCTACGTCACGAACTTCTCGAACTATGACAAGACGTACGGATCGCTCGCCGGAGTGGTGGTCTTCCTGCTGTGGCTGTGGATCGCGAATCTCGCGCTGCTGTTCGGCGCCGAGTTCGACGCCGAGCTCGAACGCGGACGTCAGGTGCAAGGCGGTATCGTCGCGGAGGAAGAGATCCAGTTGCCGCCCCGCGACGACCGCAACGTCAAGAAGAAGGAGAAGAAGGAGGCGGAATCGGTCAGGGAGGGTCGCGCTATCCGCGAGGAAAACACCGACGAGAACGCTCCGCGCCACCCTGGCGGCACCACCAGCTGACCGGGAGCACCTTGATCTCGTGACCGCGTTCAGCCGTAGTTGTCCCGGACGCGATCCTGCGCGTTGGGAGCTTGCCCGCGGCCGTCCCAAGCTATCGGTGGCCGACGCTCCCGGCCCCCACGGCTCGTGGTCGACAGTCACCGGGAACGACGTGAACGGTCCGAGGGAGCCCGGATAGTACAGTCCGGCCGCCGAGGTCATCGTCACGCCTGCCGGGACCAGGAGCGATCCGTAGGCCGGGTATCTGGTCGGGAAGGCCGTATATCCGATCGAGCTGGAGTTCGCGAGATTGACCGTGACGTCCGACTTCATGTCTGCGGGTACCGTCGCGTCGAACAAGAACGCACACTTCTGCTGGGCTTCGATCCACACGAACTCGGCTTCGGGGCCCCATAGCCCCTTCTCGCACAAAGTGGCGTACAGGCGGGTGCCACGCAAGAGCGCGGGTTCAGGGACTTCCGGGCTGGCACGGGTTCAACCGACGCTGTCCAGACAGCACGCCACCGCTGCACTCGCGCGCAGTCGCCCTATGAGGATCCGAATCGAGTGCGGATGGGCTCCGCGCTCTCGTACCGCCGAGCGCGACTCAGTGGATCGTCTCGCCCCGCTCGAGCATGGCGACGTACTGGGCGACGCGGGCCGCGCGGGTCTCCGGCCGCTTCAGGCTGCTCACGCGGAACGTCATCGCGAAGCGGTTCTGCGCCGACTGCGCGGCGAACGCGGCGGCGATCGCCGGGTCGGCGTCGAGTGCCGCCTGAAGCTCGGGCGGGATGTCTCCGTCGCGCTGACGGTAGGCGGCATCCCATCGCCCATCTGCCTTCGCGCGGTCGATCTCGCGAAGGCCGGCCGGCCGCATCCGGCCCTCCTCGATCAGGCGGGCTGCATGCTCGATGTTGACCTTCGACCACACCCCGCGCGGCCGGCGCGGCGTGAAGACCTGCATGAAGTAGTCGGCGTCCAGCGATTGCTTCTGCCCGTCGATCCAGCCGAAGCACAGCGCGGCGTCCAACGCCTCGGCGTATGTGATCCCCGGCTTGTGCGACGCCACCTTGCGGACGCGCAGCCTCACTCCGTCGGGATCGGGATCGGACTCGAGCCAGCGCTCCCATTCCTCGACGGTGTCCACGTGCAACTCGGGCTTGGCAGAGGCGGCGACCATCCTCGAACGCTAGACCCTTGCGCCGACACGTTCCTCATCGGGGTACGGTCCGACCGGGGATCGCGACGACCGGCGCCTCGATGGTGTCGACGCGTGAGCGAACCGGCATCGTGATCGCGGCAAGGGCGTGAAAGCCCACGTCGTCCGGGCCCCTCGCAAGCGCTGCCTCCCAGCCCTCGACGCTCTACGCCACGGTGGACGCTTCGACCTCGGCCCACAACCGGTCGAGCGAGAGGCCGACCGCGTCGGCGATGGCGGCGACCGTCTGGAATGAGGGCGTTGCGATGCGTCCCGACTCGACCTTGCGCAGCGTCTCCGGCGACACCCCCGCGACCAGCGCCACCTCGAGCATGGTGCGCCGGCCGCGCGCATCGCGCAGCACCGCGCCGAGCCGGCGGCCGCGGTCGAGGTCCGCAGCGCTGAGAGGAAGCCGCACCATCACATGGCCGATACTAATACCGGGATTCTTTGACCGGTATAGTTATCCCGACACTCGAAGGAGACCGCCATGATCGAGATCCTGAGTCCGGCTCAGGTCGACCAGGCCCGCGTAACGGGCGCGCTCGTCGCCGACATCCTGCAGACGATGAGGTCGCGCGCCACCGTCGGCACGAACCTGCTCGAGATCGACGCATGGGCGAAGGAGATGATCCTCGGTGCGGGAGCCGTCTCGTGCTACGTCGACTACGCCCCCTCCTTCGGCAACGGACCCTTCGGTCACTACATCTGCACCGCCGTCAACGACGCGGTGCTGCACGGTAAGCCGCACGACTACGCACTCGCGGACGGAGACCTCCTCACGCTCGACCTCGCCGTGCTGACGGGAGGCATCGCCGCAGATGCCGCCGTCAGCTTCATCGTGGGCGAGCAGCAGCGTCCGGAAGACCTCGCGATGATCGAAACGACCGAGCGCGCGCTCGCCGCAGGCATCGCCGCTGCCCGGCCCGGCGCAAAGATCGGCGACCTCTCGCGCGCCATCGGCACGGTGCTCAAGGCCGATGGATATCTCGTCAACACCGAGTTCGGCGGACACGGTATCGGCACCACGATGCACGGCGATCCGCACGTTCCCAACACTGGCCGCCCCGGACGCGGCTACCAGCTCCGCCCCGGACTGCTCCTCGCCCTCGAGCCGTGGATCATGGCCGACACCGACAAGCTCGTCGTCGACCAAGACGGCTGGACACTCCGCAGCCTGACCGGCAGCCGCACCGCTCACACCGAGCACACGATCGCGATCACCGAGAGCGGCGCCGAGATCCTCACCCTCCCGACTTCCCTCTGACCCGCTGGCGCCATCGCCCGCGAGCCCTTACGTGACCGACCCGCCCGAGGCCCGGCCGAGGTGCGCTCGTGGGGCGCTTGCGGGGCTAGGACAGGGTGGGGCCGGCGACCTCGAGCGTGAGCAGTGTCACGACGACGAACTGCAGTCCGGTGAAGACGAGGTCCTCGATCCAGTCGGCGATCTTCGGCGATCGCTCGATCATGATCCATGGGCACGTTCCTCACGTACTCGCGTGGAGCGGGCCCACGGCTTTGCTCAAGGTGGCGGGTCAAGACCTGCGCTGGAAGCATCGCCGGACGCTGCCTGCAGAGGAATCGGCACTACAACGAAGAAGGCGGTGCACTCTACAATCGGCCTCAAGCGGAGAATGGGGATCACATGTCCGCCACTGCGCCCGACGGCGTCGCGTCGACGACCCGGACCGTGTTCAGTCGCTCGACCCGCATCATCCGGCACATCGACGCCGACGTCGCCACGGTGTGGCGACTGCTGAGCACTGCCGCGGAGTTCCGGAGGTGGAACTCGACGATCGTCTCGCTGGATGGTGAGATCGCTCTCGGCTTGCAGATCAAGCTCGTCTCGACACTCCTCCCCAACCGCACCTTCCTGCTGCGGGTCACGGAGTTCGAGCCGAACGCGCGCTTGACGTTCGCCGATGCGATGTCCACCCGCACGTACTCTCTCAGCGGCGACGCCGGCGGCACGCGAGTGGAGGTCGTCGAGCGCATCGGCAGTCCCTTCTTGCCGTTCTTCGCTCGGATGATCCCGCCGTTCGACGAGAACTTCGAGCAGTTCACTGCCGACCTGAAGAAGGCAGCGGAAGCCGCCGCGTCCTAGTAGGGGACACCGCCCTGCCACGCAGCTGCGCCAACTGGCGCTGCATCTCCACGGTCATCGCCACACCCATCGCTGTGAGCTCGTAGCTGAGGACGCCGTCGTTGTAGGTGAACATCAGGCGAGCGCGCGGTTCAGGTCGTCGCGTGCTTCGTTGAACCAGGCGACTCGCCGCCGGATGACATCGCCGACGCCTTGGTCCCACATGCGTGCCCAGCCGCCACCGAGGGTTTCTGCGGCCCACTTCATGGTGGCGTACGAGCCGGTGAAGCGAAGCTGAGCCGCCTCCAAGAGGCGACCGACGTCGAACCGATCGCGACCATACGCGTCGTACATCGCCCTGAGCCGCAACCCCGGGTCTCGCCCTGCCTGGTCAGGCTCGAGGTCCTCGTCGGCACACAGCGGCACCCAGTGCGTCGCGGTGTTCACAAAGTCGATGGAGCGAGTGGTGTGATCGCAGAGATCGAAGTCGATGACGCCCCACGCGACCCCGTCGCGAAACACGGTGTTCTGGGGAGTGAGGTCACGGTGCGCGAAGATCAGTGGTTCGCCGGCCGGGAAAACGGGGGTGGGCCAGCGACGCTCCACAGGCGGGGGCGGGGGAGTGAACGACTCGGACGCATCGTGGAGTCGTCGCAGCAGGCGAGCCACGCCGGGGAGGACGTCATCGCCGATCGCCCATTCATCGACCGGAGAGCCCGCGACGGTGCCGTCCAGGAAGGTGAGGACGTCGCGTCCGTTGTCGTCGCGGCCGAGCCAGCGCGGCGCGCCGTCGAAGCCGACGGATTCGAGGTGGAGCAGGTAAGCCTCGACCGTGTCGCTCGTCGGCTGGTGTGGGCGGCGGACGGTGTCGCCGATCCGGACGACGCCCTCCGTCACGTCCCCGCGCGGGAGTTCGATTTCGGGTCCCCCCGGAAACGCAGACATTTCCCCATCCTCGTTCTGGTACAGACGCGGCGGGGTCGTCGACACGCTGCCACTGGCATGCGCACGCGGTCCTATCGGTTGACGCTGACCTTCGCGACTTCGTCCAGGGAATCGATCACGTCCTGGGGGTTTACGTCGGCGTCGCATTGGATTTGAAGCAGGTACGCGTTGCTCATGGTGGACGTCGCGTAATCAAGGTTGCGGAAGACGCGTGCCGTCAGGAGGTATGAGCTCTGGTCATCGCTCCAGAGGAGGGTTCGGGTTGCCACGTCGCCTTGACTGGTGGGTTCGTCGAGCCCGCCGCTGAGCGCGAAGCGACCGTCGAAGGCGTACTCGGCCATCTCTTCTTCGGTCGCGCCGGACATGTCAGCGAGGAATTCGTCGGTGGCGGCCAAGTCGTCTTCGGCGGTCGTGTCGAAGGTCTGCTGCCAGTACTGCGCTGTGCACGTGCCATCCGAGTTCACGAACACCACTTCGCCTTCCCCGGCGTCGGGGCTCGACGTCCAGGACGCGTCGTCCCCGCCCAACGAGAACTGCCAGCCGACCATTGCGAGCGGGTCCAGGGCGGCACCGTCCGCAAAGCCGAGTGAGTCCCGCGCGGGTTCGGCCGTCTGCGCGACAGTCGCGGATACCTCCGTCCCGACCGTCACCTCGCGGCCCTCGGACAGCGTCTGTGTCGCGACGGTCGCGTCTTCGTCGGCGTCCTCCGGGACGACCAACGTCAGGCCGATCTCTTCGAGCTCCGAGCGCGCCTCAGCAACCGTCATGCCGACCAGATCGGGTACCACGACCAGATCGGCATCGAGTGCGCTGCTCGAGGGCGCCGACACGGCCTGCACTGCAGACCCCGAACTCATGGTGATGGCCACGGCCACGATCGCTGCGACCAGCACGACGCCGCCGGCAAGAGACCCGCCGATGATCCAGCCGACCTTGGAGCGATCCTTCGCACCGACATCAGCCGCGACGGCCTGCGTATGCTCGGACACCGGCGCAGCATCCGAAGCGCCCACGTCGCCACCCCCGAGGCGTGCGTCTACGTCGGAGCCGGTATTCGGCTCTTCGACACTCTCCGGATCGTTATCAGACATAGCGCCATCCCCCAAGAAGCACCCGTCCAAAAGGAAATCCCTCTGTACCGAGAATGATGCACCCGGCTCGAGTTGGATGCAATGGTGTATCGAACCGCGGGTGTCTCCCAGCGACTCCCGCGATGGTCCCGGTGTAGGGATCAGTCGTCTTCGTCCTCCCGCTGCTCCTTCTTGAGCCGCTTCTCCTCCTCCTGGGCCTGCTTGCGCTGCTCCTGCTCGAGTCGCTTCTGCTCCTGCTCGGCCTGCTTGCGCTCCTGCTCGGTCAGATCCGAGTCGTCGCCGGCGCCGCCGGTTCCGGTGTTCACCTCGGCGGGCGGGGCGTCGGACGGGTCTGGCGCTGCCGGGGTTGTCACCACGGGTGCCGGCGCTGGTTGCGGCTGATTGAGCGCCGCGATCCCGACGACCGCTCCGACGACGACGGCAATGGTCGCGAGCACGCCCGTAAGTGTGGCCACGACGCGCCTGCGCCCGACGCCCTGCCCGGCTGCGGTTGCGTCCGACGCGAGTGCCGCCGCGGTGGGCCGGCCGGGCTCGGCCGTGATGACGCCACCAACCGGAGCTATCAATGTCGGCCCGGTGAACGGGACAGTGGCCCCCGTCGTCGCGACAGGCGAGTCGGCGGCGGGAGTGCGCTGTGCGAGGTTGCCGGTCGCAGCCGCGACCTCGGCGGCGGTCGGTCGCTGCGAAGGGTTGGGATGCAGCATCCGTGTCAAGAGATCGATCCAGGGCTCATCCAGGGAGGCGGGGATCTCGGGTCGACTCTCCAGGCGAGCCACCGCGGCGGCCATGCCGCCGCCCTGCGGGTGGACCCTCTCGCCGGTGAGCGCCTCGAGGAACACGAGACCCAGCGAGTAGATGTCGGCCGCGGGTGTGGGCGAGTCACCGCGGAGCTGCTCGGGGGCAAGGTAAGCCATCGTTCCGATCACCAGCCCCGGCGAGGTGATCCGCGATGTGTCGAGCAAGTAGGCGATGCCGAAGTCGGCGAGCTTCGCGCGCGGGCGCGCGCCCGGGATCTGCGGGGGACTCAGCAGCACGTTGGAGGGTTTGATGTCGCGGTGCACGACACCGGCCTTATGAACGACGTGCAGGGCCTCGGCGAGCTCGGCCCCGAGGTGGCCGACGATGTCGGGTGGCAGGGGTCCGCCCGAGGCCAGGCGAGAACCGAGAGTCGGGCCGTCGACGAACTCCATTGCGAGGTACTCGGGCTGCCCGGGCACGAGGCGGGCATCGAAGAGGGTCACGAGCGACGGGTGGTTCAGCGAAGCGAGCACCGTCATCTCGCCGCGCGCGCGCTCCGACGAAGCGCCGTCGATGCCGGGCCGGATGAGCTTGATCGCCACCGTGCGGCCGAGCAGCACGTCCTCCGCGCGGTAGACGCGGGCCATGCCACCTTCGCCGACGCAGTCGCCCAGGCGATAGCGGCCGTCGAGCAGCGGCGCCGTGTCGTCGGCGTTCGCATCTGTCATGGGTTCCTCCTCGCCGCGGACCGAGCCCGCGACAGCCCCTACGACGGTAGCCGCTGCGTACGCGCCGCGGCGGGCCCTTGACGGTTCTGCGCAGCCGTGGGAGGCGGCTCGTGAGCGAACAGCAACCCTACGGGTCGGTACAACACCGATCGCCGCAGAGACTGCCCACGGACGTCCGACAGGACCCCTTGAATCACCGCCACGGCAGGCGCACAGTGTAGGAGAGAGGGAGGTCCCCATGCGCGACTGGAGGGCTCAGCCGGATGTCATGCCGATCCTCTCCCCGGGTCGGCACCGTTCGCCACGGCGCGGGGCCTGCTTCATGGAGTTCGCGTCGTACCTCGCGGGAGAGCGTTGGAGCGACCATCCCGCGTGTACGCACGGCACCCTCGCGCATCTCGCGCGGATGGTGAACGACCGCACGGGCGAAGCTGGCCGCGCCCGGCTCACGCCGCTCATCCCGTCGGTCGTCGGCCTGACGAGCGACGACCCGATGCTCGACATCCTGCTCGCCCTGCGAGCTGCCAGCGCCGCCCTGCCTATCGCCGCTGAGGAGCGCCAGCGTTCACAGGCCGTGGGGGTGCACGTCGCCGTCAGGGCGCTCGGGGAGCGCGACGCGCTCACCGCGGAGTTCCGCGAACTGGCGGAGGCTGCCCTTCGCGCCGCCCCCGCCGCCGATGCCTGGGCCATCCAGTTCATCGAGAAAGTCGGTCCCGGGCGCCCGAGCATGTCCGTGCGGCAGTGCCGCGATATCGTGACGGGCGCCGTCGATGGAATCGCGCGGGCATGCGGCGGGGACCCCGACGGACGACTCGTCGCCCTCCTCACCGCCGCCGTGTCGGACACGGCGCGCTTCGTGGGGGCGACGCGTGAGACAGCGGATGTCCGCACCGAGGCGAGAGTCCCCGTCACCGCCTAGCGGATAGAGGCGGGCTGTGCGATCTGGCGCGGACGTGGACGTGCCGGACGTTGGGCGGTCGCGTGGGCAGTGGTCGCGTCGTCCTAGTCGATCCACACTGCCGCGAGGTCCTCCAGGACGGTCGGAAGGTGCAGTCCGTCGTGATTGCAGGAGATCGCGATCGTGGTGTGCCGGTCGTCGCTGACGCCGAAGTTCGTTTCGTGCCCGGCGCCGGCTCCGTCATGCACCAGGGTGCCATCTTCGGCGACGAGCAGCCCGGGGCCGTAGCTCCACCCGTCCCCGACGGGCACGCCATCGCTCAATGCGTCGTCGAGGGTGTCGTCGCTCACAAGTGACGGGGCCCGAAGCTGGTCGCCCCAGCGCGCGAGCTCCGACGGTGTCATCGTGACGAATCCCGGCCCGACAACGTCCCACACGAACGGCTCAGCGACCAGGAAGCCCTCGCCGACGGCCTCATAGCCGATCGGGTCGGATGGGGTCTGCGGTCCGATCCTCGCCTCCAGCTCCAACGGGGTGAAGACGTTGGCCTGCATCCACTCGTCGAACTCGACACCGGTGACCTCGGCGATGATGTCGGCGAGCAGCGTGTAGTTCGTGTTCGAGTAGGACCAGGTGCCGGGCGTGCCGGGCTGAGCATTCGGGCTCGTCCGCACGAATTCCAGGATGTCGCCGTTGTTCAGTGGCGGCGGCCCGAAGTCGCTCAACGGCACCTCCAGGAACTCCGCGATCCCGGAGGTGTGATGCATGAGGTCGTTGAGGGTCAGATCCTCCGTCCACGGCGGCAACCCGTCCAGGTGATCCGCGGGCGAATCCTCCACCGACAGCGCCCCCTGCTCGGCGAGCATCAGCACGGCCATGGCGGTGAACTGCTTCCCGACCGAGGCGATGTGGATCGGTGTCGAGGTCTCGAGCGGCGCACCGGTGTCGACGTCGGCCAGACCCCGCGCTTGCGCCCACACGACATCCCCGTCGATCGCGACAGCGGCGGAGCATCCCGGCTCATCGTCGGGGACCACCGCCTCCAAGACCTCGGCGCTCGCAGACCGCTTCTGATCCAGCGGGTCCGGCGTGCACCCGGACAACACGAGTGCCAGCGCGACCGGGGTGATGAGCCAGGATCTTCCCCACACGCCGGAAGCAACCATCCGGCGTGCCTGACGTGGCGAGCCGATCACCCAGCCCGCGTCCGGCGCACTCATGCCGGGCCGACCGACACGGACACCCAGAACATGCGACCATCGTGGCCCCACACGCAAGGGCTGTCTACGCACTGCGCCGGTCAGGTCCAAGGGGACCGAGGCATGCTCGATGCGCTCGGACGCCGGGACGCCGAACAAACTCAGGTGCGCTCCGGTCAGCTCACCACGACACGCGTGAACTGGACCGGACCGTCGCCGCCGTTGACGTACGCATACGTCTGCGCGCTGGAGTAGATGGCGTGACCGCCGACGGTCAGCTCGGACGTGCCGTCTTCGCGCTCGATGTGAAGTGTTCCCTCGGTGACCAGGAGCAGCTCGTGCCAGCCGACCGGATCCGGGTCGGCGTCGTACCGGTCACCCACGCCCAGGGTCCATGTCCACAGCTGGGCCTCGCTCGTAGCGGGCGCGGACCCCAGCAGGGTTCCGACGCTGTCGGGGGTGGCGCCACGCCAGACGACCTCATCGATCGCCTCCCTGGCTGCTGTCGATGCCGCAACGAGATCGACGAACGTCGCCCCGAGAGCGGCCGCGATGTGGTCCAGCGCCGACAGGCTGACGTTCGCTTCGCCGGCCTCCAGGTTGATGATCGTGCGCCTGCTCACACCGGATGCCGCTGCGAGGGAAGCTTGGCTGAGACCGCCCGCCGTGCGCAGCCGCCGCACGTTCGCGGCGACATGCGCCAGCACACCGGTCGGCGGATCATCGGGTTTGATGTGCATGATTCTGCACTATACAATGTGCAACATGCTGCACGCTCTCCGACGCATCCGCCTGAGTCGCGCCGAATGGGCGCTCATCGGCGTGACCGCCATCTGGGGTGCGACGTTCCTGATCGTGCACGTCTCGCTCGAATACACCGGCCCGTGGTTCTTCGTGGGCATGCGGTTCCTCGCGGCCGGGCTGATCAGTGCCCTCGTTTTCCACCGCGTGCTGCGCGGAATGCGCTGGCGCGAGCTCGCCGCCGGATCAGCGATCGGCGTCACCATCTACCTCGGCTACGGCCTTCAGACCGTCGGGCTGGAAACGATCGACAGCAGCACGTCCGCGTTCATCACTGCCCTGTACGTGCCGCTCGTGCCCTTGCTGCAATGGGCGGTCTTCCGCAAGGCACCCACCAAGATGGCGCTGGTCGGCATCGCCCTCGCCTTCGGCGGCCTGATCCTCCTCGCAGACCCCGGCAGCGTCGGGCTGAACTGGGGAACCGGTGAGACGCTCACCCTGGTCAGCACGCTCCCCATCGCTGCCGAGATCGTCCTCATCGGACTGTTCGCGGGCCGCGTCGACGTCGCGCGCGTGACCGTGGTCCAACTCCTCGTCGCCGGCATCCTCGCCTTCCTCACCATGCCCGTCGTCGGCGAATCCGCTCCCGCGTTCTCCTGGGTGTGGCTGGCAGCCGCCATTGCGCTCGGTGGGGCGAGCTGCCTCATCCAGCTCACGATGAACTGGGCGCAACGCACCGTCAGCCCCACCCGCGCCACCATCATCTACGCCGGCGAACCGGTGTGGGCCGGCATCATCGGACGCCTCGCCGGCGACAGGCTCCCACCCATCGCCCTCCTCGGCGCAGCACTCATCGTCGCCGGCTCGCTCGTCAGCGAGCTCCGCCCCCGCCGCGGAGCGCAAGGCGCCGACGACGACCCCGCGGACCGCGCCCCACAGGCCGAACCCCAAGGCGCGCGCTGACCGTGAGGGGGCGGACCTTCGGCCCGCCCCCGCTCGTGATCAACCGGCGGCTGCCGCGAGTTCGTTCGGCGTGACGTCGAGGGTCGTCGAGGTCAGCACCTCGCCCGTCGTGAGGTCGACGGCGTGGATCGCGTCCGCAGCGGGCTCGGTCACATAGGCGATGTCGCCCACGACGACGATCGCGGGGTGCGCGTCCTGCCACTCGGCCGGGCCCTCCCAGGCATCGATCACGGGGTACGCGTCGGTGATCTCGCCCGCGGCGGGGTCGAAGACGTGGATGGATCCGTCGCTCGAGAGGATGTACGCGAGGTCCTCGGGCCCGCGGGCGATGTCGCGGAACGTGTACTCGACGCCCTCGGGAAGATCGACGACCTCGAGCGTGCCGGTCTCGGTGTCGATCACGGTGACCGCACCGAGGAGGTAACCCTCAGCATCCGGATCGTTCTTGTAGTCGCCGACGACGAGCGGGCTCGTTTCGCTCACGTACGCGTTGCCCATGCGGCCGTAGGGCTGGTCGGGCGCGTCGAGCTTGAGGATCTCGCCGTCGCGGTAGAGCAGGGCGCCGTCCTCGCAGCCGAAGACGACTGCCTCGTCGGCCGCGGTCCCCTCGCCGTGCACACCCGGGCAGGCGTCGCTGGTCGCGATCACCGCTCCCGCTGCGTCGGTCGCAGAGATGCCGGTGCGGCCGTCGGCGTTGCCGACCGTCGTCAGGAAGGTGCCGTCCTCGAGCACGACCGAGACGCCGTGGTGGGCCTCGACGCCGGGCACCGTCTCGGTCTCGGGCAGCTCGCCGTCGCCGGTGAGGAGGGCGCCGGTGTCGAAGATGGTGGTGTCGCTCGTGCCGTCGGCGTAGAGGATCGTCTTGCCGCCGTGGCGGACCACGTGACCCGGAGTGTCGGCCGCGAAGATCAGCTCAGTGAGCTCGGGCTCGTCGGCGCTCCCCGCGGCGGTGTCGAGCACCTGGAAGCCTTCGCTCATCGTGACCATCACGTGGCGGCCGTCGCCGGCCGGGTTGAGGCGGGTGAAAGCCTCCGAGTCGAGGTCGGCGACCGGCTCGAGGGTCTCGCCGTCGAGTACGAGGATGCCGCCCTCGTACGCGACCGCGATCCGGGGGCCGGCGAGGGTGGCCGCCGGCGTCTCGGCACCGTCGTCGACCGAGGCGGCCGGGGTGGATGAACAGGCCGCGAGAGTCGCGACAGCGCCGGTGGCGACGGCGATCAGGCCGGCGCGCCGCAGCGTGCGTGTGCGCATGGGGTGTTCCTCTTTCTGGGAGTGGGGCTCATTGCGAGAGCCCGGTGGCGATGCGCTGCGTGTTCTCGCGCATCATGGTCAGGTAGTCCTCCGCGCCGCCGCCGGAGGCGGTGAGCGACTCGGTGTACAGCTCGATCACCTCGACGCGCAGGTCGGCCTCCTCGGCGAGCACGCGCATCAGCCGGTCCGGGGACGACGACTCGGCGAACACGGCCGGCACGGCGTGCTCTTCGATCGCCGACACGAGGTCGGCGAGATCGGACGCACTGGGCGCGGCCAAGGTCGTGCCGCCGGGGATCGCGGCTCCCACGATGCGGAAGCCGAACCGCTCGGCGAGATAGCCGAAGACGTGATGGTTGGTGACCAGTGCACGGCGCTCCGCGGGAATCGCCTCGAACGCCGTCGTCATGTCGTCGTCGAGGCGCTCGAGCTGCGCGAGATAGGCATCGACGTGTGCGTCGATGTCGGCCGGATCCACGCCCGGCAGTCCGGACAGCTGCGGGGCCAGCGCCTCGACGACATCGACCATGCGGGCGGGGTCGGTCCAGAAGTGCGGGTCGGGGGTGCCGGCTGCGTCGCCGCTGGCGTAGGCGAGCGCCTCGATCGACTCGCCCGCGACGAAGCTCTCCACACCTCCGGCGACGGCGGCGTCGAGGTGCTGCTGCAGACCTTCTTCCAGGCCGAGGCCGTTCGACACGAGGAGGTCTGCGGTGCGCAGGCGCGCAGCATCCCGTGCCGAGATCTCGAACGAATGCGGATCGGCATCCGGCCGCATCAGCGTCATCACCTCGACGTCGTCGCCGACGAGCTCGTCCACGACGTCACCGAGGATGTTCGTCGACACCACGACGAGCGGGCGATCGTCGCCTTCCGGCGCGCACGCCGAGAGGACGGATGCTGCCACCCCGGCCGCCAGCAGCGCGGCGAGCACTGCGGGGCGCCGGCGGCTCATCGGCCGGTCTCCGCGAACAGGGCAGGCGATGTCGGCGTCGCGAACGTCCGTGAGATGCGGGCGGCGTCGGCGAAGTCGATCTCGTACAGGACGCGCTCGGCCGGAGCGTTGAGGTATGCCCGCTGCTGGTCGGCGATGAGTGTCGGGGTGCCGGCATCCGTCGCCAGCGACTCTGCGACCAGCGGCTCGGTCTGCGACAGCAGCGCCCCGGTCGCGCCGTCGATCACGAGCACCCGCCCGTCCGCGCCCAGCGCGAGCACGTGCTGGGCCTCATCGTCGATCGCGGTCGCCTGCACGATCGGCCGGTCGACGGGGAGCAGCGTCCACGTGCGCTCGCGGGTGTCGAGCAGCCAGATCGCGTGGTCTCCCGCCGGCGCGGCGACCGTCGGGCGGCCGTCGCGCCCCGCGAACGCGGTGGCGCGCGGAGCCGTGGTGCCCGCGGGGTAGGGAATCCGCTCGATCTCCACGGCACCGTCGACGACGGTCGCCAGCAGAGCGCCGTCGGCGCACCCGATGACCGCGCCGACGCGCGTCGTGACGGTGCCCTGCGCAGAGGCGCACTGGGCAGTGGCGCCGGGTTGCGGCATCCCATCCTCGTCAAGCACCGAGACGGATGCTGCGACCCCGTGCTCCGGCTGCGTCACGAGCGCATACGAGCCGATCGGCACCACCATGCCGTCGTGCGGGTCGACCTCCAGGCGGAATCGCTCGACGAGTTCGCCCTCGGACATCGCCGCGGTGTCGAGGAGCACCGCCTCGCCGCTCCCGGCGAAGAACACTCCGGTGCTCCCGGTCGTGGACGACGACGTCGTCGCCACAGCGGCCGCCCCTCGTCCCGGGACCTCGCCGAGCATCGCCGGCTCGGCGAGGTAGTAGTGGAAGTGGTCGACGTGGTCCCACGTCCATCGGCCGCTGTCGATGACCGAGATTCCTCCGCCGGCATCGGCGAAGACGTAGCGCCCGTCACTGCTCGCACGCGATGCCGCCGGCACGTTCCCGAGCTTCGCTTCGGACTCGTCGAGCAGGTCGAGCAGGCGCACGGCGCCATCCGGGTCGATGGTCACGAGGGCGAGCGGAGGCTCACTCAGCTCGGCCGCGCCGTCGACGGCTCCGTGACCGCCGGATGCCTCGCCCGTGGCGGGTGGCTCGGTCTCGGCGCCCGCGCAGCCGACGAGCGTGAGTGCGGCGAGCGTGAGCAGTGCGGTGAGCGTGGAAGAGCGGGGGAGCACGGGGTGGTCGTTCCTTCGGGTGGTGGAGGCGGGTGCGGCGGCAGATCCGGACAGCGTCATGCGTACGTCGCCTGCGCGGAGCTCTTGCGAGCGCGAGCGGCGTGCGCCGCCCACGAGGCCGCCGCGAGGAGCACGGCGGTGAGGGCGATCGAGGCGCCGGCGGCGGTGCCCGCGTGCCACGACAGCAGCAGGCCCAGCACGACGGCGCCGACGCCGAAGACACAGGCAAGGGCCATCGCGGAAGGCAGCCGGCGGGTCCAGTGGCCCGCGGCGACCGCCGGCGCGATGAGCAGGCCCACCACGAGCAGCGAGCCCACGGCCTGATACGACGCGACGACCGCGAGTGTGACCAGGCCCACCAGCACCGCCTGGGCGAGTCTCGGTCTGAGCCCCAGCACCGCCGCCACCCTGGCGTCGATCGCGAGGGTCACCAGCGAGCGATGCGCGACCGCAGCGACCGCGAGGCCGATCACGGTCGCCCAGGCGACCAGGACCAGATCCTCGGTCGAGATCGCGAGGATGTCGCCGAAGAGGATGGCCGTCGCATCCGTCGCGAAGCTTCCCGAGTGCGAGATGACGATCACGCCGGCGGCGAGCATGGCCGCGAACAGCAGGCCGATGCTGGTGTCGTAGGAAAGCCGGCCACGACGCTGCAGCGCCCCGATCCCGAGGGTCATCAGCGTCGCGCTGACGCCGGCGCCGAGCAGCACGGGCACTCCGAGCACCGTCGCCAGGGCGACACCCGGGAGCATTCCGTGGCCGAGCGCCTCGCCGAGGAACGCCATGCCGCGGGCGACGACCCAGGTGCCGACCACACCGCAGAGCACCGCCACCAGCGTGCCGCCGAGGAGTGCGCGCTGCACGAACTCCGGGGCGAGCGGATCGGTGAGAAAGGTCACGAGCAGCGACCGTAGCGTTAATGAGAACGATTCTCAAAATCGATTAGGCTGGGGCCGTGTCCTTCGAAACCCCGCCCACCGCCGCCCTGTCGCTGCGCGGAGTGCGCGTGGACTACGCCGGCGCGCCGGCCCTGCGCGGCGTCGACTTCGACGCGGAAGCAGGAGAGCTCACGGTGATCGCCGGACCGAACGGCGCCGGCAAATCCACCCTGCTCGAGGTGCTCGCGGGGACGATCGCCCCGTGCGCAGGGAGCGTCGCGGTCCGGGCGGGGTCGCGAGCGTTCGTGCCGCAGCGCGCGTCCATCTCGCAGACCCTGCCCGTCACCGTGCGCGACGTCGTCACCGTGGGAGCGTGGGGTCGGGTGAAACCATGGCGCCGACTCGACCGCACGTGCCGAGACGCGGTGGATGCCGCACTCGATCGTCTCGACCTCACCCCCTTGCAACGAGCGCCGTTTCGAGAGCTGTCCGGAGGCCAGCAGCAGCGGGCCCTCCTCGCTCAGGGGCTCGCACGCGGTGCCGACACGCTGCTGCTGGACGAACCCACGACCGCGCTGGACGCGGGCAGCGCGAAGCGGATCCTCGCAGAGATGCGAGCGGAGGCGGATCGCGGCGCGGCTGTGGTGTGTGTGAGCCACGATCAAGCCGTGATCGACGCCGCGGACCGTCTCGTGCGCCTCGAAGCGGGCCGGATCGGCCTCATGTCGGCCCAGCGCGTCGCTCGCGGGGTCGCGGCTACGGGGTGATGAGGACCTTGAGGGTCTTGCGGTCGTCCATGTCCTGGTAGCCGGCAGGGACCCCGTCGAGGTCGGTGGTCGCGTCGAACACCTTGCCGGGCTCGATCGTCCCGTCGAGGATGTCGGGCATGAGCTCGTCGATGTAGGCGCGGACGGGGGCAGGCCCGCCGGCGAGGCGGATGTTGTGGCGGAACAGGCTGCCGAACCCGATCGGGGCGTCTTCGTACTGGGGCACGCCGACGCGGCTGATCACGCCGCCGCGGCGGACGACGCCGACCGCCTGCTGGTACGCGGCCATGTACCCGACGGCTTCGAGCACGACGTGGGTGCCGTGTCCGCCGGTGAGGTCGCGGACCTGGGCGATGCCCTCTTCGCCGCGGGCGGAGACCACGTCGGTGGCTCCGAACTCGCGGCCGAGGTCGGTGCGGGCTTTGTGGCGACCCATCAGGATGATCTGCTCGGCGCCGAGTCGTCGTGCCGACAGCACGCCGAGCAGTCCGACGGCGCCGTCACCGATGACCGTGACGGAAGTGCCCGCCGTGACGCCGCCGGCGACGGCGGCGTGGTAGCCGGTGCCGAACACGTCCGACAGGGTGAGCAGGGAAGGGATGAGCGCCGAGTCGGCCGCGACGGGCAGCTTGACGAGCGTGCCGTCGGCGAGCGGAACACGGACGGCTTCGGCCTGGCCGCCTTCGTCGGGGATGCCGTCCCAGAAGCCTGCCTCGTGGTGGAGGCAGGAGGTCTGCAGGTTCTCCCGGCAGATCTCGCAGACGTTGTCGGAGACCGCGAACGGCGAGACGACGAGGTCGCCTTTGCGCACGGTGACGACGTCGCCCCCGACCGCTTCCACGACGCCGATGAACTCGTGGCCCATCCGTGCGGGGCCGGCCGAGGCATCCATTGAGTGATAGGGGTGGAGGTCGGAGCCGCAGATGCAGGAGGCGGTGATCCGCACGAGCGCGTCGGTGGGGTTCTTGATCCGGGAGTCTGGAACGTTCTCGATCCGGACGTCGCCGGGACCGTACATGAGGGTGGCACGCATGATGGGTTTCCTTTTCGGTGGGGTTCAGACGCGCTCAGGGCTGCGGTGGCGCAGCACGGCGAGCACGACGGTGGGAATGAGGGTGAGCGCCACGATGCACGCTCCGAAGATCGAGGGCCCGTGCAGGCCGAGCGGGGTGGACAAGGCGGCGCCGGCGATGGCGGTTCCGATCGCGGTACCGGCGTTGAAGGCGGAGACGGCGAGCGCGGAGGCGAGCGTCGCCGCAGGGCCGGCGGAGCCGACGACGAGGTGTATGAGCACCCCGTTGGCGCTCAGCCCGAACAGGCCGAGCAGCACGACCAGGCCGATCATGAGGAGCGGCGCACCGGTGGTGACGCTGAGCGCCGCGAGGATGGCTGTGGTCACGGCGGGCGTGAGGACGGTGATGAGGCCGGGGTGGCGGTCGCCGTAGCGCCCTCCCAGAACGGTGCCGATGAACGACCCGATCCCGAACCCGGTGAGAACGAGCGGGACGAAGCCCGCGTCGACACCGCCCTGATCGGTGAGGATCGGCGCGATGTAGGAGTAGGCAGCCAGCACTCCGCCGGTCGTCGTGACGCACGCCAGGAGTGCCAGCCAAAGCCGGCCCGATCGGAGTCCGCCCAGTTCACGCCGCAGCGATGTCGGGGTCTGGGCCGGGTGGTCGGCGGGAACGAGGCGGGCGACGAGCACCGTCGCGATGATCGCGGCGACGGCCAGGAACCAGAAAGTGCTGCGCCAGCCGCCCGCCTGAGCGATGAACGCGCCGATGGGCACGCCGAGGACGGTGGCCAGCGCACCGCCGGCGGTCACGACGCCGAGGGCGCGAGCGCCCGCGCTCGCACCCGCCGCACGGGTCGCCACCACGGCCGAGACCGCCCAGAACGCACCCGTCGCGACGGCGGTGACGAATCGGGCACCGAGCAGGATCGCGAAGTCGGAGCTGAGGGCGACGGCGACATGACCTGCGGCGAAGATCAGCATCGCGGTGATCAGGGTCAGACGCTTCGACATCCGCATCGTGAGCAGCGCCATCACCGGGGCGCCGACGATCATCCCCGCCGCGAACACGGTGATGAGGCTCCCCGCTTGAGCGAGTGAGATCTGCAGATCCTCGGCGACCTCGGGAAGGATGCCGGCAACCACGAACTCGGTGGTCAGCATCAGGAACGTGCCCAGCGCGAGCACGTACACGACAAGCGGCAGCCGCGTCCGCGACGAGCCGGTCGCCGCGGCGGACTCGGACGCGCGGACGGCCTCGATGCTGTCGATGGTCATCGGTGCGACTCCTTCGGACGCCGCGGATCTCGCGGCGACGTCATCCATCACATCCCGTCTTGCGGGTGCGCGGGAGGTCGGGCTTATAGGGGTACAGGCAGCACCCCCTCAGCCGCAGCACCCCGGGGTTACCGTGGGGACATGGAGAGTCCGAGCAACCGCGATGACATCCGGGACTTCCTCGTCAGCCGGCGTGGACGCATCGCCCCGGAGCAGGTCGGCCTGCCCGCCGGCAGCCGTCGACGGGTGCCAGGGCTCCGCCGTGAGGAAGTCGCCGTGCTCTCCGGTGTGAGCACGGAGTGGTACACCCGACTGGAAAAGGGCCACATCACGGGCGTCTCGGAAGAGGTCCTCGCGGCCGTTGCGCGTGCTCTCGAGCTCAACGACGACGAACGCGACTACCTCTTCGACCTCGCCAAGGCCGCGCGTCCCCCTGTGCGACGCCCGCCGCGCCCCAAGGATGGTGCTCTCGATGGTCCGGTCCGCTGGCTGATCGATTCCGTCACCCTGTCGGCTGTGTTCCTCCGCAACGGCCGGCTCGACGTGCTGGCGACCAACGCGCTCGCCCGCGCGCTCCACGCCCCGATGTTCGACAGCCCCACCACCATCGGCGACCGGGCGAACTTCGCCCGCTTCCACTTCCTCGACCCCGCCGCTCGCGACTTCTTCGTCGACTGGGAAGGCGGCGCATCCGCCACGGTGGCCCTGCTGCGTGCGGAAGCCGGACGCGAACCTGACGACCGAGCGCTGCGGGAGCTCATCGGAGAGCTCTCCACTCGCAGCCATGACTTCACCCGCCTGTGGTCCTCCCACGACGTGCGCAGTCGCCACGAAGGCCTCAAGCGCCTGAAGCACCCGGTCGTCGGGAGCATCGAACTCACGTATCAATCAGCCGAGCTCGCGAACCCGAACCGCGCGGCGCGGACCCTCAACCTCTACACCGCTGAACCAGGAACCCCACACGAAGACAGGGTCAAGCTCCTCGCCAGCTGGGCCGCGACGAACACCCCCAGCGACGCCAGGCGCCTCGCCGAAGATCTCCCCGATTAGCCTCACGACCGCAGCGGCGCGGACGGGTTGCGCTTGTCGAACGGCGGGCTCGTGGGGCGACCTCGCTCGCAGCTCTCGAGGGATCGAACGGCACGATGACGGATAGGGTGGCGAGGTGATCGCGCCTGCGCCGCCGAGCCCCGCCCCTGCACCGCGGCCCGGCGCCATCTACTTCCTCGGGCGGGTGGTCCTGCGCCCGTTGTTCTGGCTCATGTATCGCCCGCGCATCGTCGGTCGAGGGAACGTGCCCGAGCGTGGGCCGGTCCTGCTGGCGAGCAACCACCTGGCGTCGCTCGACACGGTCATCATCCCGACATCCGCGGCCCGCCCTGTGCAGTTCCTCATCAAGTCGTCGTACTTCACGGGCTCCGGGATGCTCGGCCGCGTCAAGCGCTGGTTCTTCACATCCATCGGCGGTGTCCCGGTGTACCGCGCGACCGGTCGCGATGCGCGCGCCGCCCTCGACGCCGGCAGCAGCATCCTGCGGGCCGGGAGCGTGTTCGCGGTGTTCCCCGAGGGAAGCCGCTCGCGCGACGGGAAGCTGCACGAGGGTCACGGTGGCGCGGCGTGGATGGCGCGCGACACGGGCGCCGCGGTCGTGCCTGTCGGGCTGATCGGGACCGGCACCGCCAAGCCGCTGAGCCATCTGCTGCCGGGCAGGCCGCGCCTCGAGGTGCACTTCGGCGAGCCGCTCGACCTCGCCGACCTCGAGGGCATGCCGGACGGCAAGGCTCGCCGCGAGATCACCGAGCGCATGATGGCCGCCATCGCACGCCTGAGCGGACAGGAACGCTCCGGGAACGTGAACGCGACGTCGCGCGACTGAGCGGCTTCGAGAGCAGCCCCACGGACGCGCCGATCCCGGTGATGGCCGGTCGTGTGTCTAGGGTTCGGCCTGCTGGTCTTCCTCCGGTTCGAACGTGGATTGCTCGCCGGTGTGGCCGGCGGCGACGCCGTCCGGGTCGTCGGGGATGGTGCCGTCCTGGCCGAGTCCGCCTTGCTTGGGCACGCCCTGATCGCTCTGACCGATGCGCGCGGGACTCACGTACGAGTCGGCGCTGTCGTTCAGGTCGTCCGCGGTGTCGTGGCCGATGCCTGTCGGATCGTTCACCGACTTCTCGACATCCGGGCCTTCGAAGCTGCCGTCGTCTTCATCTCGAGATTCGAAGGGAGGGTTCTGATTCGTCATGGCGGGCCTCCTGCCTTTCCCCACAGCATCGGTGTCCCGCACCGCGGAGGGGCAGGGGCTTGACGCCGCCGCACCGACCGTGAGCCGGCTACGCAGATTGCTCCTGCGCCGCGATGCGCGGCCCTGCGTGGCCGGCCAGACACTGCCATCGGTCGCCCGAGCGCACCCACGTCTGGGTCAGGGGCATCCGGAATGTGCTGCGTCCGGCATCCGTGGTGACGTCATCGGTGACGGTGCCGCGCAGCACGGCGGTGTCACCGACGACGATGACCCTGACATCCGTCAGCACCTGAGAATGCCAACGCGTCGGCCCGTCGAGATTGGCATCCAGGTAGCTGTCGCGGTCGAAGTGCTCCCCGGTGTGCGACGTCCACGCGAATTCGGGGTGCAGCAGCAACCTCAGCGCGGACTCGTCGCCGGTTGCCAGCGCGACGGCACGATGCTCCGCGGCCGCGCGAACCTCATCTTCGACAGTCACCCTTGCATTGTCGCGGACCATCGGGATGCTCCGCAGACGAGCCCGCTCAGGGGATGCCGTTGAGCCCGCCCCCTAGGAGGTCGTCTGCGTGATGCTCATCCGGCATCCGCCCTCTGTCGTCGCCCAGATCTCCCATTCGGTCACGTCGGCGCCCTCCGTCGCACGAAGCGTGAGGTGTTCGTCTCCGCTCCCGTTCAGCAGCACGCTGTGTACGGCGATGCCGGTCATCGCGACGTGGTCGATGGAGCCCGTCGAGGCTCGTTCGATCCACAGGTCGGCCGATACGCCCAGGCTGTTGGCGGTGAATTGGACGTAGTAGGCGTTCTGGCAGCCGGCCGTCAGGTAGCCGGCGGGCGTGTCCTCACCGACCTGCTGCCCGGCGACGACGGTGTGGATCTTCGGCCGCGGGGCGTCAGTGCCCGCAGGTCCCTGCGGTCCTGGAGGGCCCTGCGGCCCCGGCGTCCCTGCTGCGCCGTCCGCGCCCGGCGCTCCCTGGGCGCCGGTGGGTCCGACCTGATTCCACGTCAAGGGCTTCTCGAGCAGGAGCTTCGGCCCGCTCGTGAGGCATTGGGCGAGCTTCCCGGTCCGGCTCTGATCGAGCACGCGGACGACGCCCGTCGCCGCGTTGACACACGCCCTGATCTCGCCACCATCCGAGGCCGTCGCCGAGCTGATCCCGATTCCGGCCGACACCAGCACGACCGCGGCCGCCGTCGCCGTCCATCTCCACCACTTCGTCATTTCGGCATCCCTTCGTCGAACTCTCCGCCGGGCCGACGGTATTGAGCGCGGGCAGGGTGCGCATCGGGCAAATGCCCTATGAGACCTCGTCGGGCGGATCGAGCAGACCGCGCCGGAAGGCGAGTGCGGTCGCCTCGGCCCGGCCACGGACGTCGAGCTTTCGGTAGATCGCCATCGAGTGGTGCATGACCGTCTTGACCGAGAGCCCGAGGCGCGCCGCGATCTCCTTGTTCGTCTGCCCCGACGCGAGGAGTGCCAGCACCTGCCTCTCGCGGGGCGTGAGGGGGTCGGAGTTCTCGACAGCCGCGCTCGACGGGCCGGATGCGTGGCCCCGCAGCCAGCCCATCGCTTCGATCGCGGCGTCGCCGATCGACAGCGTCTGCCCGGCGCCGATGAGCCGCGAAGACAGGGCGCTTCCGAGCCGGGCGACGACGGTCGCCTCCGCTCGCTCGAGGGCGACACCGTGGCGCGGTGCCATCGCACGCAGGATTCGGGCCCGGTCCGCCCGCACGGCGCCCAGCATTCGAGCCGCGAACCGGAAGTCCCCGAGCCCGGTGGCGATCACGACCGCGAGTGTGAGCGAGATCTCGGACTCCAGCCACCATCCGCGCTTGCTGTCCTGCGCGAGGCGCGCGGCGCACCACCGCGCCGCCTCGCGGTAGTCCCCGGCGTCGAGAGAGGCGCTCGCCAGTGCTGCGAGGACGAATCCCTCCTGCGCGATGTCGCCGGTCGCCCGCGCGAGTTCGAGCACACTCTCCAGGGGTGGAAGGGGGACGGCGTCCGGCACCGTGCCGGGCGGGAGGGTGTGGAGGATGACCGCCGCGCCGACGATCGTGTAGGAGTCGTGGAGGCGCTGACCGTGCTCGAGCACGTCCAGGGCCAGAGCGGAGGCCCGTTCGATGTCACCCACGGCATGCGCCGCGGCGGCGAGCCACACTTCGAATCGGCCGGTCCAGACCTGCTCCGGCAGCTTGCGAGCCCGTGCGACACCGGCTTCGGCCCGGAGCGTCGCCTCGACGAGCTCGCCCGCGACGGTGGCGATCATGATCCCCAGGAATGCGGCGCGAATCGACAGCAGCGGCCATCCGCCGGCCCGGATGAGATCTGCTGCCCGTCGGTAGCGTTCGCCGGTGATCTCTGTCAGTCCCATGCCGTCCGGCGACATCGCGAGGAGGTACGCGCTCCACAGCAGCACCCGCGCCCGCGTTTCGGCGTCGAGCTGGTCGACGACACCCGACACGATGATCCGCTCCAGCAACTCGCTGACGACCGTCTGCTCGGCGAAGCCCGACAGCACATCCGCGCAGTCGGTGAGCCACCCCGCGGCGAGCGGCGCGTTTTCCTCGATGAGACGTCTCGCCTCGTTCACGAGGTCACGACGCATCACCTGCGCCACGATCAGCGCCTGCGACGGCACTGTCGACTCCGACGACGCGGCCGCGGCGCGAAGGGCATCGGAGAGCAGCACCCGACGCTGCTCTTCGTCGTCGGGGTTCGGCGTCCAGGACTCGCGCACGTACGCCCGCACGATGGGCAGCACATCGAACACCTGCTGGTCCGCGACGCCCGAGCGGGGCTCGATGAGCCTCAGGTCGACGAGTTGTTCGAGATCGTCGAGGGTATCGGCCACTCGACCGCCGCCGACCGCTACGGCGGTGTCGAACGGAAACGGGCCGGAGAAGCCGGACAGCCGGTCGAGAAGTCGGCGCTCGCGAGTCGACAGCTGCGCGCAGGTGGATGAGAGAGCATCCCGGATGCTGAGGCGCGATGCTCCTGCACGGGCTGTGAGCAGATCGAGACCGATGCCGCCCTGATCGCCGTGCATCTCACGGACCAGCTGATCCACGGGGAGAAGGCGTACGCGCGCGGCGATGAGTTCGATCGCGAGAGGGAGGCCCCCGACGAGTCGGCAGATCTCGGCGATGTCATGCGCGTTGAACGGATCGAGCCGGAAGTGCGGGTCGACGAGCGACGCACGGGCGGCGAAGAGGCGCACGCTCGGGCTCGCGACGATCTCTTCGAACGCGGCACCGTCGCCCGGCACGCCGAGCGGGCGAAGGGTGATCAGCGCGGCGGGCCGTTCCGGCGGGACCGCCCGCGCGACGATGAGCGCCAGCCGTGGGCATGCGCCGAACAGGGAGTCGACAGCATCCGTGTCGAGAGCGAGTTCGTCGGAGTGGTCCACCGAGAGGACGACGCGACGGTCGCGGACACGCGCCGCGATCGCCTCGACACCCGTCCGAGAAGTGGACCGGCTCCTGCCCAGACCGAGGCGCCGTGCTGCTTCGTCGAGCACGCCGCTCCCACCGGGTGCGCCGGCGAGATCGACGTCCCACACCTCGACGCCCGGCGGTGGGGCGGCGGCGAAGGCCGACAGCATCGCCGTCTTCCCCACGCCGGAGCGTCCTGACACGCCGATGAAACGGATGCCGCGGCCCACCTCGCGCGCGAGCTCGGCCAGCTCATCCTGCCTGCCGAGCAGTGTCACGCCGTCCCCCGTTCTCGCGCGAGACCACGGCCCCCGCGCCGACGGGCCCGCCTCCCGCTCACCCCAGGCTTGGAGGTGGAGCCCGATGCGCTTCAGCCTAGGTGAGGACGGCGCGGAGCGGGACCGTTCGGATGGGCCGCGGCACGGCTGCCGTGCTCGGTCGGACCGCGGCGCACTTGCGGATCGGCTGGGGCGGGCGGAGCGTGCGTTGAGGCCGTTGGCGGCGTCGCGTATGGCTGCGTGGTCGCCGTACTATCCGAGGTATGACCGACGCCGTTTTCAAGCCGGGGGACGATGTGCTGACGACGAACGCGCGCGGCACCGTCATCGATATGCGCGCAACTCCTTCCGGGAAGTGGGTTTTCGGAGTCGAGGATGCCGACGGAGGGGTGAGTTACTTCACCAGCCGGGCACTGCGCCCTGCGAACGGCTGACACCCCGTCGCGCAGCCGGCCGGCGCCGCCCTTCTGCTGCGGTCCGAGCGAGCAGCGCCGCTGCCCGCAGTGCGAACGCGGGTGCTCTTCGCAGGTGAGGCCAGCGCCGTAGCAGCGTGCGCGCGGCGGGGGTGCGTCGGAGCGCTCGCCGGAGGAGTGCGAGCTCGAAGGCATTCGCCCACTGGGCGCAGACGGCTTCGTCTGTGAAGTCGCGCGTCGCGGCGATCGCTCGTGCACGCAGACGTCGACGACGCCATTCCGGCTGGTCGACGACCTCGGCGATCGCGTCGGCGAGACCGTCCACATCACCCGCCTCGATGAGGTAGCCGTTGCGTCGGTGACGGATGATGTCCGCGGGACCATAGTCGATGTCGTAGGCGATCGGGACGCACCCTGCGGCCATCGCCTCGACGAGTGCCAGCGGAAACCCTTCGGAGTGGGCCGTGAAGAGCGCGAAGGATGCCTGACCGAGCCGTTCGCGAGCGCGTGGGACGTGGCCGTGCAGTCGGACGTTCGGGTCGTCGCGGGCACTGCGGGCGAGCGCGGTGCGGCTCTCCCCGTCGCCGTACACGTCGAGAGTGATCGGAGTGGTGCGTGCGACGTTCGCATCGCGCACGGCGGCGATGGCATGGGAGACGCGCTTGCGTCGGGTGAGGGCTGCGACGACGACGCCGCTCGTGGCCGCCCGCGCGGTCTGCGACGGCGGGGGACGATCGCCGTCGTGCGGATTGGAGACGACGGCGACGAACGGTGAGGGGCTGAGGTCGCGGCGCATGTCACGCGCCTGGGACCGACTCAAGACGGCGACGACGTCGAAACGATGTGCGCGTTCGAGCGCCGCCCTGCGCGACGCCTTCACCTGACCGGCGGCGTCGCGGTGCGATCCGTGAACGAGGTGCGCGGTGACGACGTGTCGTCGTCGATACTGCGCCATGAACCCCGCGACGGTCTTGCTGTCGACGATGAAGTAGCTGGACTGGCCGGCGGTGAGCGCGTCGAGCCAGTCGGCGTAGAGGTCCCAGATCCGCCGCCAGGAACGCACCGGACGCCCCTGCCTGTCGTGGAGCACGAGTCGCCGCCCACCGGGCTCGCCTCGCCGTGGCACCTCGCGCCGGTCGGTCAGCAGCAGCGAGCCGTCCTGGCGGAGGTGGTCGACCTGCAGCACGCGCCCCTGGGCGTCTTGTCGAAGACGGGACATCACGTCGCCGCCGCGCAGCCGCACTGCGCCGTCGGAGTCCGCGGGGAGAGCGGGATCCGCGGTCGGGAACTCTGGGTGGCCGTTCACGGCAGGCAGTTCGTGGTCGCGCAGCCAGTCGTAGAGATTGAGGATCCGGATGCCGCCACTCAGCGCGCCGTCGGCACGCAGGCGCTCCACCAACTCCGGGTAGTCGGGTCGCGCGTCGAACGTGAGCACGTCGACGGGGGTCGCGCACACTCGGTCGAACGCGCGGGACCGTCGGAGCATCGCCTCGGTCATTCCGCCGAAGTCGTCGGGAATCGACCAGGTCACGGCGAAGTGCCGCCCCACCGGAAGACGCGACGTGCTCGGTGCCACTCGTTCATTGTGGTGCGGCGACCATCGGGCGTCATCAGGGTTGACAGAGGCCGCGTCACGTCACGATCTTGGAGCCTGGCGCCGAGATAGCTTAGGCTTCCCTAACGTGATCACGGATGGCGGGCCCGCAGGGCCGACGGACGAGTTGCACGGCGACTCGCTGGCTCTCAGCTACGGTCGCACCCGGGTGGTCCACGAGGTGTCGCTCCATCTGCGACCCGGCATCGTGACGGCCCTGATCGGTCCCAACGGCAGCGGCAAGTCGACGGCCCTGCGGGCCCTCGCGCGCCTGCACCGGATCGACACCGGGTCGGTGCACATCGACGGCGCCGACGGGCGTCGGGACGCAGCATCCCTCTCCGCCAAGGCCTTCGCCCGAACGGTCGCGATGCTCTCGCAGTCGCGCCCTCATCCGTCGGGTCTGGAGGTGCGCGATGTCGTCGCGTACGGCCGCCACCCTCACCGCGGCCGTTTCTCGGGTGCCACCGACGCCGACCGTGAGGCCATCGATCGCGCGCTCGGCCTGACCGGGCTCGCGGCGATGGAGCATCGGCCCGTCGACCAGCTCTCGGGCGGGGAGCTGCAGCGTGTGTGGCTGGCGACCGCGCTGGCGCAGAGCACGGGCATCCTGCTGCTCGACGAACCCACCAACCACCTCGACCTGCGCTACCAGATCGAGACCCTCGACCTGGTGTGTGATCTCGCCGACCGGGGCACCGCCGTCGGTGTGGTGCTGCACGACCTCGACCACGCAGCATCCGTCGCCGACGAAGTCGTGCTCATGTGCCGCGGCCGCGTGCATGCCACGGGCGCACCCCACAACGTGCTCACGGCCGAGAACCTCACCGAGGTGTACGGCTTCCGCATCGAGACGGCGGTGGATGACGCGACCGGCCGTGTGCGCGTGATCCCGCGCGGTCGTCACCACGAGCGCCCTCGCCGCAGCGCGGCCGTCCCCGCCTGACGCGCGCGCCGCCGCGCCGGCCGCCGACGCCCTCTGTACCCCCTCCCATCCGACAGTTCTGGAGCCTGCCCCATGACCAAGCCCATCGCCGCCATCGCCGTTCTCGGCGCCCTCGCCCTCGCGCTGACCGCGTGCGGCACCACCGAGGTCCCCGCCTCGGCGGACACCGAGACCACGGTGTCGAGCAGTGCCGGCTGCGCCGACGACGCCACCACGACGTCGACGGACCCTGTCGAGCTCACCGACGCGTTCGGGCGCACGGTCACCCTCGATGAGCCGGCCGCGAAGGTCGCGGTGCTCGAGTGGCAGCAGATCGAGGACGTGCTGTCGCTGTGCCTCACGCCGGTGGCGGTGGCGGACGCCGACGGCTACCGCACGTGGGACACCGCCGAGGAGCTGCCGGCGAGCGTCGAGAGCGTCGGCACGCGCCAGGAGCCGAACCTCGACGCACTGTTCGCGACCGAGCCCGACCTGGTCATCGTCGAGGCGTACACCCGCGACGACGCGATCATCTCGCAGCTGGAGGAGTACGGCGTGCCCGTGCTCGCGACCCTCGGTGCGAACGCCGAGGACCCGATCGGGCAGATGCTCGACACCTTCGACCTGATCGCCGAGGCGACCGGCCGCACCGAGCGCGCCGGCGTCGTGAAGGACGAGTTCGAGCAGCACCTCGCCGACGCGAAGGCGGAGGTCGCCGGTGCCGCGCCCGCGGTGACCGACTTCGTCTACTTCGACGGCTGGGTCGACGGCGGCAACGTGTCGCTGCGTCCGTTCGGCCAGGGCTCGCTCGTCGGCGAGCTCGGCGAGGAGCTCGGTCTCACCAACGCCTGGACCGGCGAGGTGGACCCGGCCTACGGCCTCGGCCAGACCGACATCGAGGGCATGACCACGATCGGCGACGCCAACCTGTTCTACACCGGCACGGTCGACCCCGACTCCGAGAGCTTCGTCGACGCCGCGGCGGAGAACCCCGCGTGGGCCTCGATCCCGGCCGTCGCGGAAGACCGCATCGCCGCGTTCCCCGGTGGCATCTGGACCTTCGGCGGCCCCCGCTCGGCCGAGCAGATCATCGACGCGTACGTCGCCGCGATCACCCAGTGAGCGGTCGGTCGTTGAGCGAGCGCGCCACTCGCTCGTCGCGTGAAGCGGCGGGCGGGACGGATGCTGCGCACCCGGCGCTCGCACCGGGTGCGGGTCCGTCGCGCGGCGCTCGCTCAACGACCGGCGCCGCCGTCGGCGTCCTGCTCGCGCTCCTGGTCGCCCTGGTGCTGGCCGCGGGCTGGCATCTGACCCAGGGGACGAGCGGCGCCGTGTTCGCCGACGCCGACGTGCTGTGGGGATCCCGCGTGCCCCGGCTCGCCGCCGGCGTCGCGGTGGGGATCGCCCTGGGCGTGGCGGGCATCTTGATGCAGTCCCTGTCGCGCAATGCGCTGGCCTCGCCCGACACGCTCGGCGTCACCGCCGGCTCGTACCTGGCGGTCACCGCGGTCGCGGCCTTCGGGATCGCGGTGCCCATCTGGGCCTCGGGATTCGTCGCCTTCGCCGGTGGCCTCGCTGCCGCGGCTCTCGTACTCGGCCTGGCCGGGGGAGCGGGCACCTCGACCACGCGTCTCGTCCTCGCCGGATCGGCGCTCGCTCTCGCATTCCAGGCCGGCACGTCGGCGCTCCTCGTGCTGTTCTCGGAGGAGACGAAGGGTCTGCTCGCGTGGGGCAGCGGCAGCCTGTCGCAGCTCGGGCTCGAGAGCTTCCTGCGTGCGGCGCCCGTGGTCGTCGTCGCGGTCGTGCTCGCCCTCGTCCTGTCGCGCCGCCTCGACGTGCTCGCACTCGGCGACGACACCGCCTCGTCGCTCGGCGTGCCGATCCGGTCGACGCGGATCAGCGGCATCCTTCTCGCGGTCCTTCTCACCGCCACGGCCGTGACGCTCGCCGGACCCATCGGCTTCGTGGGCCTGTGCGCACCCGTGCTCGCCCGGCTGCTGGCGCGCGTGGTGCCGGCGCTCGGCCGCCACCTCCTGCTGATCCCGCTCTCGGGGCTCATCGGCGCGATCGTCGTGATCCTCGCCGACGCGCTGCTGCGCGCCCTCATCGGCCCCGAGGATGCCATCGCCGTGCCGACGGGGGTCGCGACGACCGTCTTCGGCGCGATCGTGCTGGTGGTGATGGCCCGCCGCCTCCGCGACTCCGGGCCCACCCGCCGCCCGCCCACCATCCGCATCGGCGTGCGCAGCGGCCGCCGGTTCGTCGTCGTGGTGGTCGTCGCCGCGATCGCGCTCGGCGCGATCGTGCTCGCTGGGATGCTGTTGGGCAGCACACGGCTCCTGACGGGAGACATCCTGCTCTGGCTGCAGGATGCTGCGCCCCCGCGCATCGCGTTCGCGCTCGACGAGCGCGCGCCACGGGTGATCGCCGCCGTGGTCGCCGGAGCGGCGCTCGGCCTGGCAGGAAGCGTCACGCAGGCGGTGAGCCGCAACCCGCTGGCCGACCCCAGCCTGCTGGGCATCACGGGCGGTGCGGGGCTCGGCGCCGTGCTGGTCGTGACGAGTGCGACGGCGACCACGTTCGGGATGCTGGTCGCCGCTGTGATCGGCGGGCTCCTCGCCTTCGCGCTCGTGTATGGACTGGCCTGGCGCGGCGGGCTCAGCGCGGACCGGTTCATCCTCATCGGGATCGGCGTCTCGTACGGCGCCGTCGCCCTGACGACCTTCGTGCTGCTGCGCGCGAACCCGTGGGACACCCCGAAGATCTACACGTGGCTGTCGGGCACGACGTACGGCCGCATCTGGGAGCAGGTGATCCCGCTCGCGATCGTGCTCGTCATCGCGCTGCCGTTCGTGTTCGCGCATCGGCGCGACCTCGACATCCTCGCGATCGACGAGGACACGCCGCGGCTCGTCGGCATCCGCCTCGAGCGGACCCGCCTGCTGCTGCTCGTCGCGGCGGCCGTGCTCGCGGCCCTCAGTGTCGTCGCGGTGGGGGTCATCGGCTTCGTCGGACTCGTCGCACCGCACGCCGCGCGGGCGCTCGTGGGCGCGAAGCACAGTCGCGTGATCCCGGTGGCCGTGCTGCTGGGCGCGGTGCTCGTGGGTGCGGCCGACACCCTCGGCCGCACGGTGATCGCGCCGGCACAGCTCCCGGCGGGGCTCGTCGTGGCGCTCATCGGCGCACCGTACTTCGTCTGGCTGCTCTGGCGCTCGCGCGACGCCTGAGCGCGAGGAACGGGCGACCGAGAGCCGCACTCCTACGGCGATGACGTGTGGCGGCTGCCCGGACTCCACGTCGCTGCGGGATCGATGGCCTCTGCGATGCGCCTGCTGATCGTGCCGAGCTGGCGTATCTGCTGTTCGGTGAGCGGTTCGAAGACGAGCCGCTCGACGAGCGCGTGGTGGGCCGGAGTCGACCGTGCGACGGCGTCATGTCCGGCGTCGGTCAGCACGGCCAGGGTGACGCGTCCGTCGGTCGGGTCGACCTCGCGGCGGACCCATCCCTTCTTCTCCAGTCGGGAGATGGCGCGCGACAGCCGTGAGAGCGTGCTGCTCGCGTAGCCGGCAAGCGTGCTCATGCGCAGTGTGCGCTCGGGCGCGGTGTCCAGCGCGAACAGCAGACCGTGCTCGAAGTGTGTGAGCCCGCTGTCGCGCTGCAACTGGGCGTCGAGGGCCGCCGGAAGACGTTCGAGCAGGGTCGCGACCGATGCCCACACCTCGAGATGGGTCGCGCTCAAGCCTGACGGCTCGGAGGACTGGGGCATGCCACGAGGCTATGCCACGGCCGTCGACGGCTTCCGTGCCACGCCGACAAACTTGCTCGGGCAAGCGAATCTGCACTAGATTTACTTGCCTAGGAAAGTGAATCGACTGCGTGGAGCAGTGGTGAGGAGAGTCGGATGGAACTGCAGCTGCACGGCAAGGCGGCATTCGTGAGCGGATCGACCCAGGGGATCGGGTTCGCCATCGCGTCGAGCCTGGCCGCCGAAGGGGCGAGAGTGATCGTGAACGGGCGGTCGGCGGATGGTGTCGACGCGGCCGTGGCGAAGCTGAGGGCCCAATACCCGGACGCCGACCACAACGGCCTGATCGCGGACTTCGCTGTGCCCGGCGAAGTGGGCCGCCTGCTCGAGGAACTCGGCGAGGTGGACATCCTCGTGAACAACGTCGGGCTCTTCGGGCTCGCCGAGTTCGAGTCCGTCTCCGACGACGAGTGGGCGCGCTATCTCGACGTCAACGTGATGAGCGGCGTGCGCCTCTCGCGTCACCTGCTGGGCGGCATGCTGCAGCGCGGGTGGGGGCGCGTGCTGTTCATCAGCAGCGAGTCCGGCGTGAACGTGCCGGCGGACATGGTGCACTACGGCGTGACCAAGGCGGCGATGATCGCGCTCGGCAACGGGCTCGCCAAGCTCACCCGCGGCACGGGCGTGACGGTCAACACGGTGCTGGGCGGCCCCACCTACTCGGATGGCGTCGCAGCGACGATCGAGTCGATCGCCGGGTCGCAGTCCGCTCCGGTCGACGCAGTCAAGGCGGCGATCATCGGCCAGAACAGCACGACGCTGCTCGAGCGGTTCATCGACCCGTCCGAGATCGCGAATCTCGCGACCTATCTCGCCAGTCCGCTCGCGTCGGCCACCAACGGGGCTGCGGTCCGCGCCGACGGCGGCGTGCTCACCGCGATGCTGTGACGGAAAGGCAGGCACGCGGCATCCGTCCGGAAAATGAACACCCACCTGCAGTGATGGCCATGAAGACGCAGATCGCACGAGCCCTCGCCATCACGCCCGACTCCAGCGCCCGCGAACGCACCATCGACATCACCACCATCGGCGCGAAGACCGGCAGATCGCGGCGCATCGAGGTGTGGTTCTACCGAGTCGACGGTGAGATCTACCTGACGACCTCGCCCGCGCGACGCAGCTGGTACGCCAACCTGCTTCGCCACCCGGACTTCACGTTCCATCTCAAGCACGGCATGCGTGTCGACCTCGACGCCCGCGCAACCCCTGTGCGCGCTCTCGAGGCCCGCGCGCACGTCCTCGCCGCGATCATCGACGACCTCAACCAGCCCCGCAATCCCGCGGGCATCCCGCAGCCCGTCGAGCCCCTCGACGAGTGGATCGCGGGGAGCCCGCTCATGCACGTCACCTTCCCGAACGGAGAGAACACATGACCGGACAGGCCACCGCCGTCGTCACCGGCGTCAACCGGGGCCTCGGGCAGAGCATCGCGCTCGCCCTCGGCCGAAGCGGTCACCGGATCATCGCGGCCCACCGGCCCAGCAGTGACGCCACCGAGACCGTGAGCCTGTTGCAGGCCGAGAACATCCCCGTCCTCCCGTGGGCTGTCGATGTGACGGATGCCGAGGGCCACCGCGATGCGGTTGCCTCGCTGCGCGTGCGGCTCGAAGCGGAATGGGGCGTCGACCGCCTCGACGTCCTGGTCAACAACGCCGGGATCGGAGCCTTCGCGCCGGTCGACGACGTCACGCCTGAGGTGTTCGACGCGCTGTTCACGACCAACCTGCGGGGGACGTTCTTCTTCACTCAAGCGATGCTGCCTCTCCTCGAAGGCGGAGGCCACGTCATCAACATCAGCACATCACTCACCCGCCACGTCAGCCCAGCGACCGCGGTTTACGCCGCGTCGAAGTCAGCCGTCGAGACGCTCTCCCGCAGCCTCGCGGCCGAACTGGGGCCTCGCGGCATCCGTGTGAACTCCGTCGCTCCCGGACCGACCGCCACCGACTTCAACGGCGGAGCCATGCGCGACGACACCGCACTGCGCGCTGAGCTGGCGGCGCACATCGCGCTCGGACGCGTCGGACACGCCGAAGAGATCGGCGATGCCGTAGCCTCCCTCGCCTCCCACGCGATGCGATGGGTCACGGGTGAGCGACTCGAAGTATCCGGAGGGTCCTTCCTCTGAGCACGCGCCCTGGGATCGAGCCGGCGTTCGCAACGGCTCCCGGCCGCACCGCTCGCGTGTCGACCGCGCGTTCGCCGGATGGCGAACGCATCGACCGAGTGTGTTCTCGCCCGTGCGATAGCGTGAGCGGACCAGCACCCCTCCCGCCTGTTGCTCGCCCCACACGAGGAGACCGATGTCTGTCCGCACCACCCCCTTCGTTCAGGATGCCGCGACCGGGAAACGGGTGACACCGTGGTGGCTCGCCTACATCCTGGTCTTCCTCGTCCTCATCCTCGGCGTCCAGGCCGGCGTGCTGGCGGTGTTCTCCCAGACGTGGCCGGTGGAGCGCGGCACGCCGGAGGCGCAGCTGCAGGAGATGATCGGGTTCGCTGCGGCGGGCCTGGTCCTCGTGCTGTGGGTGGTGCTGTTCGAGCGCCGCAAGGTCCGCACCCTCGGATTCCGTCGCCCCGGGCGCGGGCTCGTCATCCTCGTGGTGGGCTTCGTCGCGGGGTTCGCGCTGCTGTCGATCCCGACGCTGTTCCTGTGGGCGACCGGCGCGTACGTGCAGGTGGATCCGCCCGCAGGGTCGACCGCGGGGTCGACGGCGGTGTCGTTGCTGATCCTGCTGGCGCTGACGTTCGTGGTGCAGGGTGGCGTGGAGGAGCTCCTCACCCGGGGCTTCCTGCTGCAGAACGGGGGACTGAAGTTCCCGGGTTGGCTCGCTGTGCTTCTGCCTGCGCTGCTGTTCACGCTGATCCATGGGGTGCTGCTGCATCCGCTGCCGTTCGCGATGATCTTCCTGTTCGCGCTGATGGCGTCCTTCCTGGTGCTGCGCACCGGGGCGCTGTGGCTGGTGATCGGCATCCACGCCGGCTGGAACTTCACGATGGGCAACATCTACGGGGTCCCCGTGTCGGCTCTGCCGCCCCTGACCACCTCAGCGATCTTCCTGGAGCCCGCCGCCGACGCGCCGGACTGGCTCACCGGCGGTGACTTCGGCACTGAGGCCAGCCTTCCGGCCGTCATCGTGCTGCTCATCGCCGCCGCGATCGCGTTCGTCGTCTATCGACGCTGGGATGCCCGCCGATCGGCCGAGGTCCCCGCGATCCCGGTGGCGGACGTCGCATGACGGTCCCGCACTCCGCCACCGCCGCGCCTCGCACGGGGTCGATTCGCGACACTCCGTTCGTCCAGGACGCCGCCACCGGCAAGCGTGTCACCCGCTGGTGGATCGCGTACCCTCTAGTCCTCCTGGGGATGATCTTCATCGTCCAGTTCGGGATCATGGGCGTGTTCGAGCTCACCCTGCACCCCGAGCCCGGTTCTCCTGAGGCGCAATGGCTCGAGATACCCGCGGGCCTGATCCCGACCGCGCTCATCATCCTGTGGGTCGTGCTCTTCGAACGCCGGCACATCAAGACCATGGGCTTCCGTCGTCCCGGCCGGGGGTTGCTGGTGCTCCTGCTGGGCATTCCGATCGGCGCGCTGATGATCTCCGTGCCGATCCTGCTCCTCTGGGCGACCGGCAACTACCGGCTCATCGACCCACCGGCCGGAACGATGGGCGGATCGACCGCGGCGCTCCTCGTGCTCGTCCTCGTGCTGACGCACGTCGTGCAGGGCGGCAACGAGGAAGTCCTGATCCGCAGCTTCCTGATGCAGAACTCGGCGCTGCAGATGCCCGGATGGCTCGCGATCGTGCTGCCCGCCCTGCTGTTCACGCTGATGCACGGGGTGCTCACCAAGCCTCTCGGCTTCACGACGATCATGATGTACGCGATCTTCGCGGCGTTCATCGTGCTGTGGCAGAACTCGCTGTGGCTGATCATCGGCATCCACGGCGGCTGGAACTGGGCCGAAGGCAACGTGTGGGGCGTGCAGGTCGACGGCATCAACGTGCAGAAGACCGGGCTCATCTTCCTCGAACCCACCGAGGGTGCGCCGGATTGGGTCACCGGTGGAGGCTTCGGGCCCGAAGGCGGAGTCGTGGGCGCGATCTCACTCATCATCTTCGCGGGCATCGCCTACCTGCTCTACCGCCGCGGCCGCCGTCGCACCGCCGGCGCGGCGCCCGCAACCTCGCCCCCGGCCGGCGCCGTGCGCGAGTCCTGACCGCGAGCCGCAGCATCCGTCTCATCGCCACACGACTGACGGGGACGAATACTCCGGCCGCGCCGCGTCAGCTGTTGCTCGACGACGACTTGTCGGGCAGGTACGGCTCGATCGCGGCGGCCAGCTTGGCCGGAGTCATCGACTGCAGCCAGACATGCCCGGGGCCGTGCAGCTGGGCGAGGAACATCGAGTCGCCGAACAGCTTGTTCTTGATGCCCTTGATGCTCGCGAACTCCAGCTGCATGTTCGCGCGGAACAGCGCCAGGTGTCCGGGGTGGATCAGCAGCGACTGCCCCGCCTGCAGCTCGTACTCGACGATCTCGCCAGCCAGCTGCACCCACGCCGTGCCGGTGCCGGCGAGCTTCTGGAACACCACGCCGGCGCCACCGAAGATGCCCGCGCCCAGCTTCTTCTGGAGGCCTACAGACACCTCGACGTCCGGGGTGCTCGCCATGTACGAACCCGACTGAACCATGTACTCGTCGTCGGCGTCGATCGCCAGCTCTCGGATCGTCCCCGGCAGCTGCGCCGCGAACGCGACGAAGCCGCCGGAAGCGGACGCGGTGTACTGGGTGAGGAACAGCTGCCCCCCACCGACCATCCGCTTCAGTCCGCTCATGAAGCCGCCCTGGCCACCCGTCCCGAACCCGGTCGACGTCTCGATGTCGAACCCTGGCGTCAGCCACGACACGTCGCCGCCCTCCGCGATGATCCGCTCACCTCCGCCGAGGGTGATCTCGAGCACGGGCATGGTCGTACCGGCGATCTTCGTCTCCATGCCGCCAACGTAACCGGACCCGGGCGCCGCTGCCCGGCGGACGCGCGACAGGAACCGCTCGTCAGAGCCACCGCCGGCGTTTGAACAGCCTGTAGATGATCAGGTCGATGGTGACGATGCCGAGCCCGATGACGATCCAGCCGAACTGCCACTGCACGAGGGGGATGTTCTCGAAGTTCATCCCGTACAGCCCTGCGATGAGGGTGGGAACGGCGAGGAGCGCGGCGAAGGCGGAGATGGTCCGCATGTCCTGGTTCTGCCGGGCGGCCACGTTGTTCTCATGGCTCGAGAGGATCGCATCCAGGCCCTTGCTCTGGTTGTTGATCAGTGCGGCCGTGCCGGCTGCGTCGTCGAGCAGGTCATGCAGGTAGGGGAGGATCTGCTCCTTGCCGACGGTGCCGGTCTCCAGATGCCGCGTGCTCTCGTGCAGGGCCGCGGCGATGCTCGAGACGGCGCGGTCGACGCGGCCGATGTTCTTGCGGATCCGATAGATGCGGTGATGGTCTTCTCGTCCTTCTTCGCTGAACACCTGTTCCTCGAGCTCCTCGAGCGCGGTCTCGATGTCCGCTGCCGCCTTCGCGTACCCGTCCACGATCTGCGCCATGATCTGGTACGCCGCGGGCAGCGTGTCGGCGAGCGCGCCCTCCGGAGCATCGAGGAGCAGCTTCGGCAGGTCGGGCAGTTCCGCGCCGTTCCCGCGCTGTACGGTGAGCAGCCAGCCCTCGCCGATGTACAGGTAGGTCTCGCCGAGCCGCAGCGACTGGTCAGGCATGCGCAGCACGTTCCACAGCATGACGAACAGATGCTGGTCGAACTTCTGAGCCTTCGGCTGCTGCCGGCGCGAGACGACATCGGCCGCTGCGGTGGGATGGATGCCGAGCACATCGCGCGCGGCGCGTACCGCGTCCTCGTCGGGAGGTCGGGCGAGTTACCGCTAATCTGGCGGCATCATGTCCCGCGCCCGGCCCGATCGTCCCGCGACCATCTACGACGTCGCGAAGGCCGCGGGCGTCTCGCACCAGACGGTGTCGAAAGTGCTGCGCGGGCTCGGCGGGATGCGCGACGAGACACGGGAGCGTGTCGAGGAGGAGATCCGGCGCCTCAACTACCGGCCGAACGTCGGGGCGCGTGCGCTCGCCCGCTCCCAGCGGCGACGCATCGGCGTCGTCGGCTATGAGACGTTCGAATCGAGCACCAGCAAGGTGCTGCGAGGGATCTCCGAGGTCGCGGAGGGCGCCGGCTACGTCCTGGACATCGTCACCGTGGATCCGTTGGGTGCAGTGGACGAGATCGCCACCGCGCTCGAGCAGATCAACGGCACGGACGTCGCGGGCGTGCTGGCGACCTCCCCGACGAGAAACGTCCGCGAGGCCCTCGAGCGCATCCGCTTCCGGATGCCCGTGTTCCTCGACGTCAACGGCGACATGGAATCGGACTCCGCGGGTGCGCACCGCAGCATCTCGGCCGGGATGGTGATGGACCACCTCGCCGATCTCGGGCATGAGCGCGTCGCGTTCGTCGGGGGCCCACGTGGCTGGGACTCGGCCACGTCGCGCGAGGCGGTGTACGTGGAGCGCATGGCTGCTCGATCGGTCGACGCACGCATCGTCGGACACGGCGACTGGTCCGCAGCATCCGGATACGAGGTCGTCAAGGACGCGGATCTGGGGGATTCCACCGCCGTCTTCGTGGCCAACGACCGGATGGCGCTCGGTGTGCTCCGCGCCTTGAGTGAGCGCGGCCTGCGCGTTCCGGAGGATCTCAGCGTGGTCGGGATCGACGACATCCCCGAGGCCGCGTACTTCTCCCCGCCGCTGTCGACGGTGCACATCGACTTCACGCAGGCGGGTCACGTCGCCGCGAAGAGTCTGCTGACGCTCATCGAGCGTCCGGGTGACTCGATGCCGGTGTACCCGCGCAGCCGGCTCATCGCGCGCGCGTCGGCCATCCCCGCCTGATTCGCGAGCGCCGCTTGCGCTGAGCACGCATCGCGGCTAGGTTTACCGGTAATCCAATTTAGGTGAGCGGTAAACCAGCCGGTCCGCCGCTCCGCCGCTCCTTCATTCACGACAAGGAAGTTGACAATGAACAGCACTGCGTTCCGCCTCGTCGGAGGCGCGCTCGCCGCCGTCCTCGCCGCGGCAACCCTCGCCGGCTGCGCCGCCGGCGCGTCGGACACCGCGGAGGCCGAGGGGCCGATCGTCCTGAGGTACTGGTCGTGGGCGCCCAACATCGGCAAGATCGTGGATGTCTGGAACGAGACCCACCCCGACGTGCAGGTCGAGGTCAACACCTCCGTCGGCGCTGCGGACATCGTGGCCAAGCTGGCGGCGGCGAAGGAGGCGGGGAGTCTTCCCGACGTCTCCAACACGACGTACGAGAATCTGCCGAACCTGATCGTCAACGGGATCGCGTCCGACATCACCGACGCGTTCGGCGAATACGAGGACCAGATCGCGCCGGCGGCGTGGAACCTCACGACGTTCGACGACAAGAACTACGCCGTTCCTCAGGGCACCGGTCCCCAGTTCCTCTTCTACCGGGCAGACATCTTCGAGTCGCTGGGGCTCGAGGCGCCGACGACGTGGGACGAGTACGCCGAGGCGGCGCGCACGATCCACGCGGCCGACCCGTCGAAGTATCTGGCGACTTTCCCCGCCAACGACGCACAGCTGTTCGCGGCGCTGAGCGCCCAGGCCGGCGCCGAATGGTGGTCGCAGGAGGACGGGTCGTGGAGCGTCGGCATCGACAGCGAGCCGAGCCAGAAGGTCGCCGACTACTGGCAGGGCCTGGTCGACGAGGGCGTCGTGACGACCCTCAAGACGTGGACCCCCGAGTGGCAGGCCGCTCTCGCTGACGGCACGCTCGCCAGCTGGCTGAGCGCCGTGTGGGCGCCGCCGCTCATCCTGCAGAACGCGCCTGACACGGAGGGCAAGTGGGCCGCCGTCCAGATCCCGCAGTGGAACGAGGGCGACTCGGTCTCGGCAGCCCTCGGCGGCTCGGCGACGGTCGTGACGACGGGCTCGAAGCACGCGAAGGAGGCCCAGGAGTTCGCGATCTGGCTCAACAACTCCGAGGAGGCGCTCACGGCCTACATCGAGAACGCGAGCATCTGGCCCGCCAACCTCGCGGGCCGCGAACTGCCCGGCCTGAAGGACACCGTCCCCGCGGCCCTCGTGCCCTCGCAGACCGACTACTGGGATGTCGCCGCGAAGACCGATGAGGAGGCCGTGCCGGTCACGTGGGGACCGAACGTCGCCACCGCGTACAGCACCTTCGGCGACGCCTTCGGGACCGCCATCAGCTCGGACGGATCGTTCTCCGACGCCCTCACGACGGTCCAGAAGGCGGTCGTCGCCGACATGGAGAAGCTCGGCTTCACGGTCGACTGACTCTCCGCCCGCACACCCTGATCCGACGGGTGGGCCCGGTCAGCGGGCCCACCCGAAAGGAAGACCATGACTCTCCTCCGCACCACCCGCCTCCGGCCCACCGTCGCGCCCTGGCTCTTCCTGGCACCGGCCATCGTCCTGTCGGCCGGGCTCCTCTTCGCCCCGCTCGTCTACACGGTCGTCTTGAGCGTCCAGGGACGCCGGGTTCCGGCATCCGGAATCGGCGTCGCCACCGACGTCTTCGTCGGCTTCGACAACTACCTCCGCACCCTGACGAACCCCGCGCTGCTCGCGTCGTTCGGACGGATGCTCATCCTCGCCCTCATCGCGGTTCCGCTCACGATGGGCTTCGCGCTGCTCTTCGCGCTGCTGCTCGACCATCTCGCGAGCCGCTTCACGCGGTTCTCGCGCATCTCGATCTTCGTCCCCTACGCCGTGCCGGGTGTCATCGCGGCGCTCATGTGGGGCTTCATGTACCTGCCGGGCGTCAGCCCCGTCGGTGAGCTCTTCGCCGCATTCGGGCTCCCTGTGCCCGATCCGCTCGATGGCGCGTCCGCCTACTGGGCCGTCGCCAACGTCTGCATCTGGGGTGCGATCGGCTTCAACATGGTCATCCTCTATACGTCGCTGCGCGGGCTGCCGCAGGAGATCTACGACTCGGCGCGCCTCGACGGCTGCAGCGAGGCGCAGCTCGCGCTGCGGATCAAGCTGCCGCTCATCCTCCCGGGCGTGATCCTCACCGGCCTGTTCACCGTCATCGGTGCGCTCCAGATCTTCAGCGAGCCGAACATGATGATGACCCTGACGAACTCCATCACGTCGGACTGGGTGCCGATGATGCTCGTCTACCGCGACGCGTTCGTCACCAACGATCTCTACGGAGCATCCGCCACGGCCATCGTCATCACCGTCGTCACCATGGTCGCGAGCCTGGGCCTGCTGCGGCTGCTGCGCACCCGCGCCTTCGGAGGAGAGTCATGAGCGCCTCGACCGCCACCCGCCGCACCACCGTCGCACCGAACCGGCCGGACTCCGTCCCTGCCGGGGACCCCCGACCGCGCACGCCGAAGGGCGGGTTCTGGCCCACCCTGACGCTGCTCGTCGGCGCCGCCTACTCGCTCTTCCCCGTGTACTGGCTGGTCGCCGCGTCGACCAAGAGCGCGGGCGAGCTCTTCACGACCTCGACGCTCGTGCCGAGCTTCACGGGCGGCTTCTTCGAGAACCTCGGCGAGCTGCTGGCGTTCGGCGACGGCGCGTTCCTCGTGTGGAGCGGCAACAGCATCCTGTTCTCGGTGGGCGGCGGGCTCGCCGCGACCGCCGTCGCGGCGGCCGCGGGCTACGGGCTCGCGAAGTACGACTTCCGCGGCAAGAACCTCGTCTTCACGTTCCTGCTCATCGGCGTGCTCATCCCCGGTGTCGTGCTCGCGATCCCGCAGTACCTGCTCCTGGCGAAGATCGGCATCGCCGGCACCTACTGGTCGGTGCTGCTGCCGTTCGCGATCAGCCCGTTCTCGATCTACCTCGCCCGCATCTACGCCGGTGCGGCGGTGCCCAGCGAGCTGCTCGAGGCCGGCCGGCTCGACGGCGCGAGCGAGTGGCGTCTCTTCCGCTCGATCGCGCTGCCCGCCATGGTGCCCGGGCTGATCACGATCTTCCTGCTGCAGTTCGTCGCGATCTGGAACAACTTCCTGCTGCCGTTCATCATGCTGAGCCGCGAAGAGACCTTCCCCCTCACCGTCGGGTTCTACTCGATGATGAACCAGGGCAGCGACCAGCTGAACGTGTACAACCTGGTGATCATCGGCTGCCTCCTCGCGATCATCCCGCTCATCCTGCTGTTCCTCTTCCTCCAGCGCTACTGGCGCCTGGACCTCGTGAGCGGATCGCTGAAGGGATGACGCACCGACTGCCCGACGGGGGCTGGCCCGTCATGCTCACCCCCTACCGCGAGGACCTGTCGATCGACCTCGACGGCGTCGACGAGTACACCGACTGGCTCATCGAGCTCGGCGCGGCGGGACTGTTCACCGTCTCGCTCTCGAGCGAGATGTACGACCTCAGCAGCGACGAGCAGCTCATACTCGCCCGACACGTGCGAGGGCGTGCCGCGGGTCGTGTGCCGGTCGTCGCCTCGGCGACCGTGCGCGGCGACTGGCGTGCGCAGGCCGACCGGGTCGCCGAGGTCGCGGCGACAGGGGTGGACGCCGTCGTGCTGATCTCGTCGCTCGTCACGCCGCCCGACGCGACGGATTCCGCCTGGATCGACACGGTCGAGCGGATCCTTGACGCCGTCCCGGGTGTCGACTTCGGCGTGTACGAGTGCCCGCTGCCGTACAAGCGCCTGCTGCCGGTGCAGACCGTCCGCTGGCTGGCCCAGACCGGCAGGTTCACGTTCTACAAGGACACGAGCCACTCGCTCGCGACGATGACCGAGCGGCTGAACGTCATCGGCGACACCCGCATGCGTCTGTACAACGCGGCGATCGCCTCGCTGGTGGCGTCGATGCAGGCGGGCGCCGCGGGACTCTCGGGCTACGCGGCGAACGTCTACCCCGACCTCGTCTCGTGGGTGTGTCGCCACGCGAACGACACCGACCAGACCGACGTGCTGCGCGTCCAGCGCGTCCTGACGATGGTGGAGCACAGCATCAACCTGCGCTATCCGACTTCGGCCAAGTTCCTGTTGGATGCCTCGTCCCGCCTGCACTGGCGCGCTCGAAGCCGCTGGAAGCCCGAGTCGATCGGCGACCACGAAGGCGAGCCTCTCCGCCAGATCGCACAGCTCGTGCAGGAGCTCGACCTCGGACGAGCCGACCTGCACGCCACCCGATGAACACTGAAACCGGAGACAGCGTGACCGAAACCCCGGGCGTGTGGCCCGTCGTCCTGACCCCGTTCACCGAGACCGACGAGGTCGACGACGTGGCGCTCGCCGGCTACGTCGACTGGCTCATCGACCACGGCGCCGACGGGCTGTTCGCGGTCGCGCTCTCGGGCGAGATGTACCAGCTCGATCCCGCCGAGCGCGTGGAGGTCGCCCGCTGCGTGGCGCAGCGCGCCGCCGGACGGGTGCCGGTCGCAGCATCCGTCGTGGGCGGTCAGAGCCTCGGCGAGATCGTCGCCGAGGCGAACGACCTGGCCGCCGCCGGGGTCGACATCGTCGTGCTCATCGCGTCGGCGGTGCTCGCGCCCGATGACGACGAGGCGCGGATGGTCGCACTCGCGCAGGCGCTCGCGGCCGACCTCCCCGACGTCGCCCTGGGGATCTACGAGTGCCCGATCCCGTATCACCGCGTGCTGTCGGAGGACGTGGTCGCGGCGCTGGCCCGCACCGAGAGGTTCGTGTTCTTCAAGGAGACGAGCCACGACGTGTCGCGCATGGCGACGCGCGTCGCCGACGCGAAGGGCACTCCGCTCCGGGTCTTCAACGCCGGCATCGAGAATTACGCGGAGTCGCTCCAGGTCGGCGTCGCGGGCCTGTCCGGCTGGGTGGTCAACGTGGCGCCCGACCTCGTCGCACGGCTCGGCGAGCTCGCCGCCGCAGAGGGCGTCACGCCCCGGGTGCAGGGGCTGCAGCAGCTGCTCGTCGACATCGAGCAGCGGATGGGGCCGACGTATCCCGGCTCCGCGAAGGCGCTCGTGGCGCGGCGCACCGGCTTGGCGTGGTCGTCGCGATCGCGGTGGCGTGCTGCGCACGTCGACGAGGCGCTGGTGCGCGAACTCGCCGACGCGATCGCGCGCGAGGCCGCCCGGTGAGGTACACGACGCTGGGGGCCAGCCGGCTCGAGGTGTCGCGGCTGTGCCTGGGCACCATGAACTTCGGTCGCCACGCCGACACGGATGCCTCGCACTCGGTCCTCGATGCGGCCCACGAGATGGGCATCAACTACATCGACACCGCGAATCGGTACGGCACGGCAGATCGCCCGCACGCCTCCGAGGAGATCATCGGCGAGTGGTTCGCGAAAGGCGGCGGACGCCGCGAGCGCACCGTGTTGGCCACCAAGGTGTTCGAGCAGACCGATCCCTGGCCCAACAACGGCGGCCTCTCGGCACTCAACATCCGCCGCGCGTGCGACGCGTCGCTGAAGCGCCTCAAGACGGATCGCATCGACGTCTACCAGATGCACCACGTCGATCGGCTGGCGCCGTGGGACGAGATCTGGGAGGCGTTCGAGACGCTGCGCGCTCAGGGGAAGATCCTCTATGCGGGCTCGTCCAACTTCGCCGGGTGGCATCTCGCCCTCGCGCAGGCGTCCGCGCAGGACCACCGGTGGCGCCTCATCAGCGAGCAGTCGGTGTACAGCCTCGCCCGCCGCGACATCGAGCGCGAGGTCCTTCCGGCAGCGCGGGCGCTCGGAATCGGCATCGTGCCGTGGAGCCCCCTGGCGGGTGGACTGCTCGCCGGCCGCGGAGACGGCGTGCGGCGAACGGATGCCGCGACCCTCGCCGCGTCCGAGAAGCACCGTGCGTCGCTGGAAGGCACGCAGCGGCTGGCCGCGGAGCTCGAGGTCGAGCCGGCGGCACTGGCACTCGCGTGGCTGCTGGCGCAGGAGGGGGTGGTGGCGCCGATCGTCGGGCCGCGAACGGCGGACCAGCTCCGCGCCTTCGCTGGGGTTCCCGACCTCGATCTCGACGACGAGGCGCAGGCCCGGCTCGACGCGCTGTGGACGGGCCCGGGCGTCGCACCCGAAGCGTACGCCTGGTGATGTCCTGACCCCTGGAGTTGCGATCCGCTCGGATCGGCGACCTTCTCGAAGACCTGCACGTCGACCTGCTCGGCACGCAGCCCCTGCCGGGCATCCATGCTCTCATCGTCCGCCGGGGGGCGATACCGGGAAAGACCGACCTTCAACGCTCTCGCGAGCCACGTCGGGTCGGCCGCAGCGGCTCAGGGCGTGGCGGTGCGCTGCAAGCGGGCGAACGTCCAGCTGGCGAGCCATGCGACGAGGAGCGCACCGACGATGATCAGTCCGAACGAATCGAGGTCGGTCGAGGCGATGACCTGCACCGGTGCCCACCGGACTCCCGCTGAATCGACGAGGACGCCGCACAAGCCGACCGTCCCCACGATGAAAGCGACGGCGACCGAGAGGGTGAGGAGCACGGCGTTGTAGCGGGTCCGGCGCTCCGGACGGTCGGCTGACCAGCGGTAGAGCCTCGCGGTGACGATGCTGTTGATCCCGTCGCACGCCACCATTCCCGCGGTGAACAGCAGCGGCAGGACCATCGCCGCGTACCAGGGCATCACGATGCCCGCTCCGCCGGCGATGAGGAGCAGCGCGATTGTGGATGCGGTGTCGAATCCAAGGCCGAACAGGAGGCCGACGACGAACATCTTCCATGGAGCGTCGAGCGACGCCGAGGTGCGTGCGATGATCAGCGAGATGGGACCGCCCGGCAGCGGAGCCGCCAGATGGGCGGGAGTCTCCCCGCGTGCGCGACGGAGGATGCGGAGGAGGATGACGAGGTTCGCGGCCGCCATGGCGAGCAGGAACACGCTCGACACAGTCGGGCCCCACACTCCGGTGAAGATCGCCCAGGGAGAGTCATCCGTCCCGATCTGCGAGGTCAAGGCGCCCACACCGGCCGTCACGAGACCCACGGCGACCAGCACCACCGTGGAGTGGCCCAGCGCGAACCACAGGCCGACGCTCGAGGGATCCCTTCCGTCGTCGATCAGCTTGCGGGTCGTGTTGTCGATGGCGGCGATGTGGTCGGCGTCGAAGGCGTGTCGCATGCCGAGCACGAAGGCGGTGATGGCGAGTCCGATCCCGAAGGTGGAGCTGCCCGCCTGATAGTCGCCGGGCGCCACCACGATCGCGAACAGGGCCCAGCTGGTGATCAGCAGGGCGCCGGCGACGACCAGCACGCGGCGCGCGGGCGACGTGATGCGGTTCATGGATGCTCCGTCCTCAGGGGATCCGACGGGCTCCGGCCTCGCGCGCCGAGCCGCTCGTGGTTGGTTCGCCCGCTCAGGCGACATGTGCCGGCTCCAGGTGGGGTCTGGTGGCCACGGTGAGACTGCCGCTGAGTGGGCTGTCGTGGGCGGCGTCGCCGAGATAGCGGAGCACGGTGCCCGCGCGTTCGAGGTCGAGGCGGGTCGTGCCGCGGACGTCGGAGACGGCTACGTCGTCGCCGACCGCGATCAGGCTGTCGACGACGCGCGTCGGCCCGAGGATGCCGGGCACGCGTGCATCCCCCCGAGCCTCGAGGGTCTCGCGCAGAATCGGACCGATCGCATCCCGGATGTCGGTGTCGGCGGTGAGCCGCCCGCCGCGTTCGCCGACGCGGCCGAGCACGAGGGTCTCGCGCAGCATCGCCGACGAACCGCGGGCGAGCGTCATGGTCAGCGACCGCGTGAGGGAACCGGCATCCGTGATCACCGTCGGAAGACCGTCCCACGCAAGGTGTGCGCGGGCCGCCAGGTCGACGCGAGCGTGCCACTGCGACGCGGCGCCGGCCTCGCCTGGACGGCCGTACACGACCAGGCCGCCGATGTCGACGAGGCTGAGAGTGCAGTCCTCGCCGACGCGGATCCGAATGCGCACGTCGTCGCCCGGCAGGAGCATCGCGCGCCCCGCGACCAGCGCCACCTCGACGGATCTCCCGTGCCGGCGCACCAGGCGCGGCACGACGAGCTCGCCCGTGAGGGTGCACGACACACCTTCTCCGCGCGGGGAGATGTCGACGACGGAGGGGTTCACGGGTTCACGGGTGCACGTGATCGGCGTGGCTGTGCGAGGGCGCACCGGCCTCGCCGACGGAGTGCGCGTGCGGTGCTTCGCCGTCCTCGTGCGTGTGGAGGAAGCCGTTGCCGTCCTCATCCGCGTGGAAGTGGGGTGCCATCGGGCCCGGGTCCTGCGGGATGTGCGAGCCCGCTCGGTGCGCGGCCAGCATCGTGAGCACCCACGCGCGCAGCGCGACCACCGAGGGCGCGTCGGTGCGCGACAGGGCGAGCACGGGCCGGTCGTCGCGGGCGGCGGTGGCATCGGCGACCATCTGCGGGACGTCCACCCCGACATACGGCGCCAGGTCGGTCTTGTTCACGACCAGCAGATCCGCACGGCCGATGCCGGGTCCGCCCTTGCGGGCGACGTCGCCGCCGCCGGCGACGTCGAGCACGAAGATCTGCGCGTCGACCAGGGCGGGCGAGAACGTGGCGGTCAGGTTGTCGCCGCCCGACTCGATCACCACCATGTCGAGCGGGGCGAACGCGCGCTCGAGGTCCTCGGCGGCGAGCAGGTTGGCGGTGACGTCGTCGCGGATGGCCGTGTGGGGGCACGCGCCGGTCTCGACGGCGACGATGCGCTCGGGCTCGAGCACGCCCGCCGACCGGAGGAAGCGGGCATCCTCATCGGTGTAGATGTCGTTGGTGATGACGCCGATGCGGATCTCGTCTGCCAGCGCGCGGCAGATCGTCGCGATGAGCGACGACTTGCCGGTGCCGACGGGTCCGGCGACGCCGAGGCGCAGGGCGCGGGATGCGGTGGATTCAGGCACGGAAGAGCCTCCTGGTGGATCGTGCGTGGGCCTCGGCCCAGGCTTCGGACTGTGGTGCGGTGAGTGCGGGGATGTCTGCGGGGTCGGTGATCGCGGCGATCTCGGCCAGCCGGCCTTCGACCGTGCTGCACAGCTCGACGACGAGCGACACGAGCTCGAGCGGGTCGCGCGGCTCCAGCTTGAGCACTGCGGCGGCGGCGGCCTGCATGTCTTCGTAGACGACGAGCCTGGCCAGCTCCAGCGGAGGCACGTCGAGCCCGGCAGCGATGACGCCGAGCACGCACGGACGTGGCGGCGGAGTCGGGCGCTCTCGCCATGCGGCGACGACCTCGTCGCCCGGAAGCAGCGCGCCGCCCACGCGCAGGTACCCTCGCGCGAGCACCCGCGCGGCGTCCCGCTGGGCACGGCTCGGCGTCCGGGCCGCCCATGCGGCCTCGACGGCGTCGAGGTCGCCGCCCGTGATGCGGGCGTGCCGCGCGGCCACGGCGGTGCCCGCCTCGACGAGGGTGGTGGTCGAAGCCCTGCCGTGCAGGAGCGCGCCCAGGTGGGCAGCATCCACCCCCGCCGTCACCGCAGGCTCGACGCCCGCCGAGTGCGCGTGACCGCCCGAAGGCAGCCGCGCGTCGGCGAGCAGCAGAGCCGCGGTGGAGGAAGCGAGGGCCGGCATCAGAACAGCTGGTAGAGCTGGGCGAGCGGCAGCCGCGCGGCCGGTGCGGGCTCGACGCGGTCGCCGTCGATCGAGATGTCGAACGTGTCGGGACGGATGTCGATGCGGGGGAGGGTGTCGTTGTTGCGCATGTCGGCCTTGCCGACCTCGCGCGTCGAGCGCAGCGGCAGCAGACGGCGGGTGAGTCCCAGCCGGTCCTCGAGTCCGGCGTCCAGCGCCGCGGGCGCGACGAACGAGACCGAGAGCGAACCGCCGATCGCGTCCGCGAACGAGGGGCGCATCAGCACCGGCTGCGGCGTCGGGATCGACGCGTTGGGATCCCCGAGGGCCCCCCACACCAGCCCGCCGCCCTTCACGACGACGCTCGGGCGGAACCCGAAGAAGCGCGGGTCCCACAGCACCAGGTCGGCGAGCTTCCCGACCTCGACCGAGCCGACCTCGCCGTCGATCCCGTGTGCGATCGCCGGGTTGACGGTGTACTTCGCGACGTATCGGCGGGCGCGTTCGTTGTCGGCGGGGAGACTCCCCCCGAGCGAACCGCGGCGGGCCTTCATGACGTGTGCGACCTGCCAGGTGCGCGTGATCACCTCGCCGATGCGGCCCATCGCCTGGGCGTCGGACGACGTGATCGAGATCGCGCCCATGTCGTGGAGGATGTCCTCCGCGGCGATCGTCGTCGCGCGGATGCGGGATTCCGCGAACGCGAGGTCCTCCGGCACCCCGGGATTGAGGTGGTGGCACACCATGAGCATGTCGAGGTGTTCGGCCACCGTGTTCACCGTGTGGGGCAGCGTCGGGTTGGTCGACCCCGGGATGACGTACGGCAGGCTCGCGATCGAGAGGATGTCGGGGGCGTGGCCCCCGCCGGCGCCCTCGACGTGGAAGGCATGGATGCTGCGTCCCGCCATCGCCGCGATGCTCGACTCGACGAACCCTGCCTCGTTGAGGGAGTCGCTGTGCAGGGCGACCTGCAGCCCCCACTCCTCGGCGGCGCGAAGGCTGGCATCGATCGCCGCGGGCGTGGACCCCCAATCCTCGTGGACCTTGTACCCGGCCGCGCCCGCCAGCGCCTGCTCTTCGAACGCCGCTGCCGACACCGTGTTGCCCTTGCCGAGCAGCAGCACGTTCACCGGCAGACGGTCCAGGGAGCGGTGCATCTGCTCGAGGTGCCACGCACCGGGGGTGACCGTCGTCGCCTTCGAACCCTCGGACGGGCCGGTGCCGCCGCCGACGACGGTCGTGATGCCGGACGCCAGTGCCTCGTGGATCTGCGAGGGGGAGAGGAGGTGCACGTGCGAGTCGATGGCACCGGCGGTGAGGATCTTCCCCTCACCGGAGATCACATCGGTGGAAGGGCCGATGACCAGGCGCGGGTCGACCCCATCGGCGATGTCGGGGTTGCCGGCGCGCCCGATGCCCACGATGCGGCCGTCACGGATGCCGACGTCCGCGCGGACGACGCCCCACCAGTCGAGGATGACCGCGTTCGTGATCACCGAGTCGAGGGCTCCGTCGGCGCGTGAGACCGTGCTCTGCGCCATCGACTCGCGGATCGACTTCCCGCCGCCGAAGACCGCCTCCTCGCCCCCTGCCGTGAGATCGTCCTCGAGTTCGATCCACAGGTCGGTATCGCCGAGCCGGATCTGGTCGCCCGTCGTCGGGCCGTAGATCCGTGCGTATCGCTCCCGGTCGATGCGCACCATCAGCCGGCCTCCGTCGTTCTGATCTGGATACCGGGTACACGTCGACGCCCGCGCAACGAGACCGCGGCGACCCGCTTCGACACTCCGGGCTCGAACCTCTCGGACGTGCCCGAGGGGATGTCCAGGCGGAAGCCGGCGGCCACGGAGCGATCGAACTCGAGCGCCGCATTCACGTCGGGCAGATGGATGTGCGAGCCGATCTGCACCGGCCGGTCGCCCGTGTTGAGGATCACGAGCTCGAGTCGCTCGTCGTCGGCGCGGTCCGCGTTGAGCTCGATCCATCCGGGTCGCACCCGGATGGCGCCGGGTCCGGAAGCAGAACCTGATGCCATGGCAGCTCCTCAGTCGATCGGGTGGTGGAGGGTGACGAGCTTGCGTCCGTCGGGGAACGTCGCCTCGACCTGCACATCGACGAGCATGTCGGCGACGCCGTCCATGACGTCGTCGCGGCTCAGCACCGCGCGTCCTTCGGTCATCAGCTGAGCCACCTCCGCGCCGTCGCGGGCGCGCTCGATGACCCAGGTCGACAGCAGCGCGACCGCCTCCGGATGGTTCAGCTTGACGCCGCGCTCCCTGCGGTCGCGCGCCACCATGCCGGCCACGGCGAGCAGCAGCTTCTCCGTGTCTGCAGGCGACAGGTGCATGAGTGCTCCCTCCTCGTCAATGGATGTCAGAAGTCTGCCACCGCGCGAGAGCAGTGATGTTCTTCCGCGCGCGCGTGGCTTGCCTGAAACCGCGGAAAATCAACGCAAATCACGACAACCGCGGATGCACTGTTTACATGCTCGATACGTTCGAGCAATGGCAATGTAATGCCGCGGCTCCATCGTGGGACCACCTGCAGCGCCCGTGCGCTCGGTTCGCACCCACCGCATCACACCCGAAACGCACCGCCTCACCCTTGAAACGGAGCACAGCATGATCACCACCCACAGGAACCGCCTCCGGGCGATCCTGGCCGCGGGCGCACTCGTCACGAGCGCCGCCCTGGTCCTCTCCGGCTGCGGCAGCCGCGCCGGGGATGCCGCCCCGACCGCTTCGGCTGCGGCCGCCGAGAGCTGCGTCGACACGTCCGGCGACACCATCAAGCTCGGCTTCCTCAACTCCCTCACCGGCGGCATGGCGATCTCCGAGAAGACGGTGTCCAACGTCCTGCACATGGCCGCGGACGAGATCAACGCCGACGGCGGCATCCTCGGCAAGCAGATCGAGTACATCCAGGAGGACGGCGCCACGGACTGGCCGACCTTCGCGGAGAAGACCGAGAAGCTCCTCACCCAGGACTGCGTCGCGGCGATCTTCGGCGGCTGGACCTCGTCGTCCCGTAAGGCGGTCAAGCCGGTCGTCGAAGAGCACAACGGCCTGTTCTTCTACCCTGTGCAGTACGAGGGCCTCGAGTCGTCGCCCAACATCTACTACACCGGCGCCACGACCAACCAGCAGATCATCCCCGCGATGGACTTCCTCGCCTCGCAGGGCGTCGAGACCCTCTTCCTCGCGGGCTCCGACTACGTGTTCCCGCGCACCGCGAACGCGATCATCAAGCTCTACGCGGAGGAGCTCGGCATCGAGATCGTCGGCGAGGAGTACGTGCCGCTCGACAAGGACGACTGGACCACGCAGGTGGCGAAGATCGCCGCAGCGAAGCCGGACTTCATCTTCAACACCATCAACGGCTCGTCGAACGTCGGTTTCGTCAAGGCGTACTACGACGCCGGCCTCACTCCCGAGACGACCCCGATCATCTCGGTGTCGATCGCCGAGGAGGAGGCCCCCGCGATGGGCCACGAGGTCACCGGCAACTACGCCTCGTGGAACTACTTCCAGTCGCTCGACACCCCGAACAACCCGGCGTTCATCGAGGCCTGGAAGGCGTACCCCGGCTCGAGCGGTGTGACCAGCGACCCGATGGAGGCCGCGTACATCTCTCTGTACCTCTACAAGGCCCTCGTCGAGGCAGCGGGGTCCTTCGACGTCGACGCGATCAACGCCGCAGCGACCGAGAACGACATCACCGTCGATGCGCCGGAGGGTGTCGTCACGCTCGACGGCGAGAACCACCACATCTCCAAGCCCGGGCACATCGGCAAGATCAACGCCGAGAACCAGTTCGACATCGTCTGGGCGTCCGACGAGTTCATCGAGCCCGACCCGTACCTCGAGGAGTACGACTGGTTCCCCGAGGACGTCCGCAAGTCCCTCGTGGCTGCCGCCGGCTGATCTCGCAACGGATGCTGAGGCCCCGTGCCGCTCGCACGGCACGGGGCCTCAGCATCCAGCCCCCTCTCACCAGACCGCAATCGCACAGAAGGGAGTGACCGCACATGGATGCACTCATACCACCGCTGCTCAACGGCAGCGCCGTGGGTGCGCTGCTGCTGCTGGCAGCCCTCGGGCTCACGCTCATCTTCGGTCAGATGGGGGTGATCAACATGGCGCTCGGCGAGTTCATCATGGTCGGCGCCTTCGTCACCTATCTGACCCAGCTGGTCGTGCCCTCCAGCGACATCTCGATCCCGCTCGCGCTCCCCGCCGCCTTCCTCGTGGCCGGGCTCCTGGGGCTCCTGCTCGAGGTGAGCATCATCCAGTGGATGTACCGCCGGCCGCTCGACACCCTGCTCGCCACGGTCGGCGTCTCGCTGATCCTGCAGCAGGTCGCCCTGCAGATCTTCCCTGCCCAGGGCGTCCCGGTCGAGAATCCGGGGTGGCTGCAGGGTCAGATCGACATCTTCGGGTACGCGTGGCCCCTCCGCCAGGCGTTCACGATCGCGCTCGCGGGAGTGTGCGTCGCCGCGCTCGCCGCCTGGCTCAAGTACACCTCCTTCGGTCGCCGCATCCGTGCGACCGTGCAGAATCGCGACCTCGCCGAGACGGTCGGGGTGCGCACACGCAACGTCGACCGCATCACCTTCTTCGTCGGATCGGGTCTGGCCGGCGTGGCGGGAGTCGCGGCGTCTCTCATCGGCGGCACGAACTCCCAGATGGGAGTGCAGTACATCATCCCGGCCTTTCTGGTCGTGGTGGCCGGCGGGATCGGGCAGATCAAGGGCACCGTCATCGCTGCGTGGGTGATCGGCGTCGCCATGGCGTTCTTCGCCGACTGGACGAGCGGGAGCCTCGCACAGGTGCTCGCCTTCGTCCTCGTCGTGGTCTTCCTGCAGCTCCGCCCGCAAGGGCTCTTCACCGTCCGCACCAGGGGGTTGGCATGACCGAGCTGACGAAGATCGAACTCGCGAGCCCCGACCTGGCGAAGCCCGCGGCACGGAACCTCAACCCGTGGCTCTCGCTCATCGGCATCGCGGTGTTCGCAGTGCTTCTTCTGGTCGTCGCCCCTTCCGTGCTGTCGATGCACTGGATCAGCAATCTGGGCAAGTACTGCGCCTGGGCGATCGTCGCGGTGGGCATCGGGCTGGCGTGGGGGCGAGGCGGAATGCTCGTCATGGGGCAGGGCGTGTTCTTCGCGCTCGGCGCCTACTCGATGGCGATGCACATGACGCTCGAGACGGCCGGGCCCGATGCGACGCCGACCTTCATGATCCTGTACGACCCGCTGGCTGCCGTCCCCGCGTTCTGGGAGCCGTTCCGCAGCGAGTGGTTCACCGTGCTGGCCATCGTGCTGCTGCCCGTGATCGTGGCAGGGGTTCTCGGGTTCGCGCTGTTCAAGCGCCGCGTGAAAGGCGCGTACTTCGCGATCCTGACGCAGGCGCTCGCGGTCGCACTCGCCGTCCTGGTCAGTTCGACGATCCGCGAGACCGGCGGCGACACGGGACTCAGCGACTTCAAGTACTTCTTCGGCTACGTCCTGAACGACGACGCGAACAAGCTCATGATCTACATGATCACGGTGGCCCTGCTCATCGTGTGCATGCTCGTGGCCTGGCAGCTCTACCGCAGCCGCTTCGGCGAGCTCCTGCTCGCGACCCGCGACGCCGAGGATCGCGTGCGCTTCCTCGGCTACGACCCGGCGAACATCAAGCTGGTGGCGTTCGTCATCGCCGCCGTGATGGCCAGCATCGGCGGCGCGATGTTCGTGCCCCTCGTCGGCATCATCACGCCGCAGGAGATCGGCGCCTCCGCCTCGATCCTGTTCATCGCCGGTGTGGCGCTCGGCGGCCGCGCCTCGCTCTTCGGCCCGGTGCTGGGGGCGATGGCGATCGGCTGGGGCCAGTCGAGTCTCGCGTCGAGCTGGCCCGAAGGCTGGATCTACATCCTCGGTCTGCTGTTCATCCTGGTGACGCTGTTCCTCCCGAACGGGCTCGCCTCGCTCTTCGGCAGGATGTGGGGCGCGGTGCGGGCTCGGGCCGGCGGGCGGACCAAGGCAGACAAGGGGCTCGCAGCATGAGCGGGATCGAAACGACGCCTCCCGTCGCGGACGCCGGCGAGCCGCTGACTCCTGACGCCGAGACATCCGTGAAGGTGTCGAACCTCTCCGTGCGCTTCGACGAGTTCACGGCGGTGGATGACGTGAGCCTGCTGATGCTCAAGGGGCAGGTGCACTTCCTGATCGGGCCGAACGGCGCCGGCAAGACAACGCTCGTCGACGCGCTGACCGGGCTCGTCCCGGCCACGGGCACGGCGATGTACGACGGCATGAATCTGCTGTCGACGAAGACGAACAAGATCATCCGGGCGGGCGTGGGGCGAACGTTCCAGACCGCGACCGTCTTCGACGAGCTCTCGGTGCTGCAGAACCTCGACATCGCCGGTGGAGTCCATCGCAAGGCGTGGCGGCTGCCGCTCACGAGGCGCGGCGTGCCGTCGTATGTCGAGGACGCCCTCGAGACCATCGGGCTCACCGCGCAGCGAGACAAGCCGGCCGGCACCCTCGCGCACGGCCAGAAGCAGTGGCTCGAGATCGGCATGCTGCTCGTGCAGGACGCGAAGGTGATGTTCCTCGACGAGCCCGTCGCCGGCATGAACGCCGACGAGCGGGACGAGACCGGGCAGCTCCTGCGCCGCATCGGCGACGAGCGCACGATCATCGTCATCGAGCACGACATGGACTTCGTCCGCAGCTACGCCGAATGGGTCACCGTCATGCACATGGGAAAGCTCCTGACGGCGGGGACGGTCGAGCAGGTGCAGGCCGACAAGCGGGTCCAGGAGGTCTACCTCGGGTCCGCGGCGGATGCCGCCGTCGAAGGGAAGGGCGACCACTGATGCTCGAGATCAAGGGTGTCACCGCGGGATACGGGCGCACCAAGGTGCTCCACGACGTCACCGTCGAGATCCCGACCGGGCAGGCGGTGTCGGTCATGGGCCACAACGGCGCCGGCAAGACGACGCTGCTCCGCGTGGCCACGGGGCTGATTCCCGTGATGAGCGGCCAGGTGCTGCTCGACGGCGAGGACGTGACACGGATGCCTCCCTCCCGGCGGGTTCAGCGCGGTCTGGGCTATGTCCCCCAGGGGCAGCAGTCGTTCCCGCAGATGACGACGCTCGAGAATCTGCAGCTGGTGGCGAAGCGGCAGTCGGACATCGACGAGGTGTTCGACCTCTTCCCCGTCCTCAAGGAGCTGCTGGGGCGGCGCGCCGGCCTGCTGTCGGGCGGACAGCGCCAGCAGCTCGCGATCGCCCGCACCCTGCTGACGAAGCCGAGGCTCCTCGTGCTCGACGAGCCCACGGAGGGCATCCAGCCGAACATCGTCGCCGACATCGAGCGCGTCATCATCGACCTCACCCGCCGTGGCGACCTCTCGGTGCTGCTCGTCGAGCAGCACGTCGGTTTCGCGCTGCGGTCCACGAACACGTTCTACGTGCTGCAGTCCGGCCGGATCAGGATCACCGGCGAGGGAGGGGCCGGCGCCGTCGACGCGGTGCGCGACGCGATGGCGATCTGAATCAGATCGATTCCCCGCTGCAACGCGCACGAAACACCCTCGCGGCAGAATCCAGACATCGTGGATGTCCTGGAGGTGAGCGTGGTTGCGCCGGGCGTGAGGGCCGGCGTGCGAGGCGGGGATGCGCGCGCTGCGGCCGAGGACAGCCTGGAGGATTATGCCTTCCGGTACGTGCCGCGCTCGTTCCGGCGCTGGAGCGCCTTGTCCGTCGGCGGCACCGCGCTGGGATCGATCGCCTTCCTCGCCGACTTCTCGATCGGCGCGAGCGTCGGACTCGAGCACGGCACGACGAACGCCGTGCTCGGCATCCTTCTCGCCTCCGTCATCATCTTCCTGGTCGGATTCCCCGTCGCGTACTACGCGGCGCGGTACAACCTGGACCTCGATCTCATCGCCCGCGGCTCGGGCTTCGGCTACCACGGCTCGATCATCACGACCGTGGTCTTCGCCGGCTTCACATGCATCTTCTTCGCGCTCGAGGGCGCGATCATGGCCCAGGGCCTGGAGGTCGCGGTGGGGATCCCGCTGCCCGTCGGGTACGTGATCTCCACGGTGGTCGTGATCCCGATCGTGATCTACGGCATGCGGGCGCTCGAACGGCTGCAGTTCTGGACCACCCCGCTCTGGCTCGCGCTCGCGCTGCTTCCGCTCATCTGGGTCGTGTTCACCCAGCCCGACGCGGTGACCGAGTTCATCGGGTTCACCGGCGCCTCCGACGGCACCGTGAGCTTCAGCGCCATCGTCGCGAGCGCAGCGGTGTGCTTCGCCTTGACCCCGCAGCTCGCCGAGCAGATCGACTACATCCGCGTGATGCCGCCCCGCACCGCCGTGAACTCGCGGTCGTGGTGGGCCGCGTTCGTCTTCAGCGGTCCTGGCTGGGTGATCTTCAGCGGGACCAAGCAGGTGATCGGGCTCTTCCTCGCGGTCTACCTCGTGACGAAGGTGGATCCGACGATCGCGGACCGTGCTGTCGAGCCGGTGAAGCAGTTCCTCGGAATGTACCGATCGCTTCTGCCGGACTGGACCGCCCTCGCGCTCGCTCTCCTGCTCATCGTGATCGCTCAGGTCAAGATCAACGTGACGAACGCCTACTCCGGCTCACTCGCCTGGTCGAACGTGTACACACGCGTGAAGAAGCGCTACCCGGGCCGGACCGTCTTCGTGCTCTTCAATCTCGCGATCGCGCTCTCGCTCATGCTGATGGACGTGTTCAGTCTCATCTCGTTCGTCCTGAGTCTCTACGCGAACGTCGTCATGGCATGGTTCGTGACGATCTCCGCCGACATCGTGATCAACAAGCACCTGCTGCGGCTCTCCCCGCTCTTCCCGGAGTTCCGCCGCGGAATGCTCCACAACTGGAATCCCGTGGGCCCCGTCTCCGTGGGCCTGGCCTCCCTGCTCTCGTTGCTGTGCTTCGCCGGCGCGTTCGGTCCGGCGATGCAGCCTTTCTCCGTACTCGTTGCCATCGGCGTCGCCGTCGTCGTCACCCCGCTCATGGCGGTCGTGACCCGCGGCCGGTACTACCTCCGCCGCACATCGGACGGCATCCCGACGCCGATCCTCGACAGCGACGGCAATCCGTCCGGCGAGCGGCTGCGCTGCCACGTCACCGGCTACACCTTCGAGCGGCCGGATATGCTGGCCTCGGCCGAGACAGGTCCGCGAGGCGAGCTGCAGTTCGTCTCGTCCCTGGCACTGACGCTCGACGACTCCGACCGATACGTCCTCCCGGCGGAGCCGGCGACGCCCCATCGAGACGGGCGGGGAAGGATGCTGTGATGGACGAGGTCGTCGACACCCCGTCTGCGATCCTCGCGAGCGCCGCCCTGCTGCTGCGACAGCGCACCTTCGAGGATGTCTCCTACCTCGAGCTCGCCGAGGCGGCGGCCGTGTCGGAGCGCACGATCTACCGTCGCTTCCCGACGAGGTCGCACCTCCTCGAGGCACTGGCACGCTGGATCGAGGCCGAGCACTTCCCGGTCCCGGAGTTCCGCACGGCGACCGAGTTCCGTGAGGCGGTGCGCGCGCGCTTCCGCGCCTACGACGCCGAACCGGCCTTCGCCTTCGTCGCAGCCCGCGGCGGTGCACTGTCCCCGACCGGGGACGAATCCGTCGCGCCGATCACCGAGGCGATCGTGGCGATGATCGACGCCACGGCGCCCACCCTGAATCGCCGCGACGCGCGGCGTGCCGCAGCATCCCTCCGCTACTTCGCCTCACCGATGTTCTGGGCGCGGATGCGGACCGGATTCGACATGAGCGCCGAAGAGACGTTCCAGGTGTTCGATCTCGCCGTGCGCCGGGTGCTCCCCGCGGCGACCGAGGCGAATCGGGCCGCGTAGTGCCCACGCCCGTGCCCGCACCGGAGGTCTCGGGGACGCAGGCCGCGATCCTCGCCGCCTACGCCGAGCTGATCGAGGAGGTCGGTACCGATGATGTGTCGTTCCGCCTGATCGCGCTGCGCGCGGGCGTCGGGGAGCGCACGGTCTTCCGCTACTACCCGACCCGCGTCGACCTCCTTCTGGCGACGTCGGCGTGGATCGAGCGGACCATCTTCACGCGCGCGGAGTCGGACTCGATCTTCGACGTGCCGATCGCGATCCGCGAGGCGATGGAGGCGTATGACCGCCGTCCCGAGCTGGCGCACGTGGTCGCCGAGACCGCGATGCGGGGCGTGAACGGCGCGGACCCCGTTCCCCTCCGCGCCGAGTTCGATGGGATGCTGCGCCGCGAGGTGCCATCTCTGGGCGACGACGATCGCCGGGCCGTCGTGGCGGCGCTCTGCCACCTCGACTCCTCCGCGACCTGGGTGACGATGCGGCGGGAGCTGGGGATGAGCGGTCGCGACATCGCCGACGCCGCGACCTGGGCCGCCGAAGCGATCCTGGACCCGATCCGCGATCTCGGCGGCGCGAACGGCGCGGCGTAGGCGGACGGCTGCCGCGGGGCCATCGATCAGGGGTGCGACCTGCGCTCGGCGGGTCACACCCCTGACGCGCGTTGCTACTTCTTCCAGGCGGAGCGGAGTCCCTCGAGGTACTCGATCGACTCGGCGTCGTCGATGCGGTGCACCTCGTGGCCGAGCTCTTCCAGGGAGGCGGCGCCGCCCGTGCCGGTGGCAGCGCCGATGATGACGCGCGAGATGCCGAACTGGCGGATCAGGCCGGAGCAGTACCAGCAGGGCTCGGCCGTGGTCACCATCGTGGTGCCGGCGTAGGACTCGCGGTACGCAGCATCCGAGAAGGCCTGCGTCTCGGCGTGTGCGGAGACGTCTCCGAGCTGGGCGAACCGATTGCGCCCGCGCCCGAGGATCTCGCCGTCGGGGCCGACGAGCACCGAGCCGATGGGCTGGCCGCCTTCGTCCTTTCCGGCGCGGGCCTCCTCCAGCGCGATGTCCATCCAGGCCCGGGCGGTCTCAGGGGTGATCTCGACGATGTCGGTGGCGGTGTCGGTCATGGTGGTGCGTCCTTTCTTGGGGGATTCCCGATGGGGGCGGTGACCGACGACGGTGTCGGGTGGGGTTCAGTGCGAGGCGTCGTCGTACGCGGGATCGGTGATGTCGCGGACTCGGCGAAGGTGCTCGAGCGTGACCGCAGCGGCGAGGTCGGCGTCGCCGCTGCGCACCGCCTCGAGGATCCGCGCGTGGTCGCTGTTGGCGGCATCCCACGTTCCCGGCTTGGGCTGCAGCATGTTCGGACGTGAGATGGCGAGGACCGGCGCGAGCATCAGCTCCATCACCGCGTTGCCCGTTGCGCTGAGCAGCCGCAGGTGGAACTCGTGGCTGTGCTCGCCGCGAGACCAGCCCGTATGGTCGTCGCGTTCGGCATCGACGATCGCCTGGAGGTCTGCGAGATCCTGCTCGCTGCGCCGGAGCGCAGCCTGCCGCGCGCACGGGACCTCGAGCATGATGCGGGCCTCGGCGAGATCGGCGGCGGAGATGGAATCACTGCTCACCAGCAGTCCGAGGCGGGACTCGAGATAGTCGCTGACGTCCTCGGGCGCGACCTGGGCGACGAAGGTGCCCCCGTTGACGCCTCGTTCGGTGCGGACGAGGCCGGCGGAGCTCAGCATCCGCAGGGCCTCTCGCACCGTGTTGCGGGAGACGCCGAACGCGGCGCCGAGCGAGGACTCGACGGGGAGGCGCTCCCCAGGTGCGAGGGATCCGTTCAGGATCAGAAGCTTCAACTGCCCCGCGACCTGATCGTAGGCAGGTCTGATTCGGGCGACGTCGATGTCGGCGTCGAGCGGCATGCGGTCTCCTTCCCCCAGGTCGGCTCTCAGAACGATAGCCGTCGTCAGGAGCGAGGGCAAGGCAAATGTCCAATGTTTTTGGGTTCTCATGCAGCTGCGGGAAATCGCGGGTCTTGAAACGTCTTCGAGCGCCGGAGTTTACAAACGCGAAACCACCGACCGCGATGGTCTCGGTAAGAATCGAGCCACGACGCAATACGTCCAATGTTTTCACCCGGCTCGATGGGGAGCTGATCCGCAGAGATCCGACCCACTGAGAGGAGAGGCGATGCCGACCTACATCGCCCGCAAGATCGGCCAGGCGATCGTGACGGTGTTCGCCGTCCTGACCATCGGGTTCTTCCTCGGCAGGCTCTCGGGGAAGCCGGGCGCGCTGATCCTTCCCGAAGGAGCCACCCAGCAGGAGATCGACGCGTTCAACGCAGCCCTGGGCTTCGACAAGCCGCTCTGGCAGCAGTACCTGGACTTCCTCGCGGGGCTGTTCACCGGCACCGTGGGCGACTCCTACCGTCAGAAGGTCCCGGCGCTCGACCTCCTGATCGACCGGGTGCCTGCGACGTTCCAGCTGGCGATCACCTCCTTCGCCATCGGGCTCGGCGCTGCGATGCTCGTGGCCCTTCTGATCTTCGTCACCCGGTGGAACTGGCTGCGGCTGGCACTGCTGTGGCTCGGCTCGCTGCGCCAGGCGATCCCCGACTTCCTGTTCGGAGTCCTGCTCGCCTTCGTCTTCTCGGTACTCCTGGGCTGGTTGCCGTCCTTGGGGAACCAGGGTCCGCAGAGTCTCGTGCTGCCGGTGGCTTGCCTGGCGACAGCTCAGTTCGCGCTGTACCTGCGGCTGATCGGATCCGCGCTCGGCGAGCAGCAGGGCATGGACTACGTGCGGGCCAGCTATGCCAAAGGCCAGTCGCATCGCGCCGTGGTGGTGGCCCAGATGACCCCGAATGCCCTCGTGCCCGTGCTGACGATCGCGGGCCTCAACCTCGGCGGCCTGCTCGGCGGCACCGTCATCGTCGAAGCCGTCTTCGCGTGGCCGGGGATGGGCCAGGTGCTGCTGCAGGCGGTGAACGGCCGCGACTTCCCGGTGGTGCTCGCGGGACTCGCCGTCGTGGCGGTGTTCTTCGTCCTGGTGAATCTGATCGTCGACCTGATCACCGCGTCCATCGACCCGAGAGTGAGACTCGCATGACCGTCGCCGTCTCCCGCTTCGCAGTGCCGGCGCTCGGCCGGCGCAGGCGCCAACGCGCGCTTCGACCGAGCGGAACGGTCCCGATGTACATCGGCATCGCGCTCCTGTCTTCGATCGTCCTCCTCATCGTGGTCGTCCCGTTCCTGCCGATCTACGACCCCTTCGAACAGGATCTGGTCGACGCGATGATGCCTCCTTTCGTTGATGCCGACCACCCGCTCGGCACCGACTCGCTGGGACGCGACGTGCTCAGCCGGCTGTCCCTCGCCGGCTTGGTGTCGGTCGGCATCGCCGTCACGGTCGTCGTCATCAACTTCGTCATCGGCGTCACTCTGGGACTCATCGCCGGCTACCGCGGTGGCCTGCTGGACTCGGGGATCGGCGCACTGTCCGACGTGCAGCTCGCGATGCCGGTGGTCATCCTCCTCATCGCCCTGTCGGCGGTGTTCGGTCCGAGCACCCAGCTGATGGTCATCACGCTGGGGCTCACCTACTGGGTCGGATACGCCCGCGTCGCACGCGCATTGGCGATGGGGCTGCGCGACCGTGACTTCGTGGTCTCGCCGCTCACGCAGGGCGGGTCGCACGGACGCACCGTGTTCACCCATGTGCTTCCGCAGGTGCTGCCGCAGATGGCCGTCATCGCGTCGTTCGACATCGCGGTCATCGTCGGGATCGAGTCCTCGCTGGACTACCTCGGACTCGGCGTGCAGCCGCCCGTGCCGAGCTGGGGCGCCATGATCACCGAAGGCCAGAAGTACCTGCAGATCAACCCGTGGCTCGTCATCCTCCCGGGTCTGGCGCTCTTCGTCCTCGTCGCCGGCATGCAGTTCCTGAGCCAGCGCTTCACGACCGAATCGGTCGCCCCCGCTCGGAAGGGAGTGCGCCGATGAGCGCCGACCAGACGCCCGTCCTCGAGGTGGAGAACCTCGTGGTCGAGGCCGACACCGCGTACGGACCCATCGCCCTCGTGGACGACGTCAGCTTCTCGGTCGCTCCGGGGGAGGTGCTGAGCCTGGTGGGGGAGTCGGGATCGGGAAAGTCCATCACGATGCTCGCTGTGATGGGGCTGCTCCCGCCCGGCACCCGGGTCGCCTCCGGACGGATCAGGTTCCAAGGCGCGGACCTTCTCGACCTGGACGAGCGCTCGCTGAACGACTTGCGCGGCGGGAGCCTCGCGATGGTCTTCCAAGACCCGATGACCACGCTGAACCCGGTCCGTCGCGTCGGATCTCAGCTCGCCGAAGGGGTCCGCCTCCACGATCGCTCGATCGGGCGAGCGGGTGCGCGGCGCCGGGTGGTCGAGCTGCTCGAGAGCGTCGGCATCCCGGATGCGGCCGCCAAGGCGCGGGACTATCCGCACCAGTGGTCGGGCGGCATGCGACAGCGAGCGCTGATCGCCGGCGCGATGGCGCACGATCCGGCGCTGCTCATCGCCGACGAACCCACGACGGCGCTCGACGTCACGATCCAGGCCCAGGTCATGCGGGTGCTCGCCGCGTCCCGCGCGGCGTCGGGTTCGGCGATGATCCTCATCACCCACGACCTCGGGCTCGTCGCCCAGGTCGCCGACCGTGTCGCGGTCATGTACAGCGGTCGCATCGTCGAGACCCATGATGTGTACCGCATCTTCGACGGGCCGCAGCATCCGTACACCGCCGGCCTGCTCGCGAGCGTGCTCAGCCTCGAGACCGCCGGGGGTGCGGCGTACGCGATTCCCGGCCAGCCGCCCACTCCTGCCGGCCGCGGGGCAGGCTGCCCGTTCCAGCCGCGATGCGAGATCGGACGTGATCGCGACGAGTGCGGAACCCGGCCCCACCTGATCGGCGCCGAGGGCGGGTCGCTCGCCTGCCATTTCCCCCTCGTCGACGGTTCGCTGCCCGTCGGCGCACCGATACCCACCATCGCGCCCGCAGTGCTCGCCTCGGAGGTGAAGGCGTCATGACCGCCCTGCTCGAACGCCGACGACTGCGCCGCATGTCCTCCGAGTCCGAGGCGATCGCGGACCGACCGCTCGCCCTCGAGGTCATCGACGTGCACAAGCACTTCCGCAAGCGAGTCGGCTTCACGACCGAGACCTTCCAGGCCGTCGCAGGGGTGTCCCTCGCGGTCGAGCCCGGCGAGACGGTGGGGCTCGTGGGTGAGTCGGGATGCGGCAAGTCCACGCTCGTGCGCACGATCCTCGGTCTCCACGAGCCCACTTCCGGGACGGTCCGCGTGATGGGCGCCGACGTGAACGCGTGGGGCAGCCGCGAGCGAGCCAAGGCCCGTTCGAACGCGCAGGTCGTCTTCCAGGACCCCTACTCCTCACTGGACCCGCGCATGTCGGCGAAGAACATCGTGGCGGAGCCGCTGCGCCTGCACCGCCGGTACTCGGAGGCGCGCGTCAAGGAGCTGTTCGACTGGGTCGGGTTGCCCTGGGAGTACGCGCCCCGCAAGGCGGCCGCGTTCTCGGGCGGGCAGCGCCAGCGCATCGGCATCGCGCGTGCGCTCGCCCTGCGGCCTCGCCTCGTGATCCTCGACGAGCCCGTCTCCGCGCTGGACGTGTCGATCCAGGCGCAGATCATCAACCTCCTGGCGGAGCTCCAGCGCGAGCTCGGCGTCTCATATCTGTTCGTCGCGCACGACCTGTCGGTCGTCCGGCACGTGTCGCACCGCGTCGCGGTCATGCGGCGCGGCCGGATCGTCGAACAAGGACCCACCGAGGAGATCTTCCTGGCACCCCAGGACGACTACACGCGCACGCTGCTGTCCGCGATCCCGACCCCCGACCCACGACGTCGGCCGAGCTGACGAGCTCGATGCACCACCCGCTCCCTGCATCACGCCTCCACCCGAAAAGGATTCACATGTCCCGCAATCGCACCAGGTGGGCGCTCGGCGCCCTGTCTTCGATCGCAGCCGTCGCGCTGCTCACCGCATGCGCCGGAACACCCTCGCCCGGCAGCAGCAGCGAGTCCGCCACCTCGGTCACCGTGGCCATCACCCAGGACCCTGAGAACCTCAACCCCGTCGTCGGCGGGTCCTTCGGCGCGCTGAGCCTCGAGTTCAACCTGTTCGACCAGCTCGCCGAGATCAACACCGACGGAAGCGTCGGGCCCCGCGCCGCGTCCGAGTGGACCTCCAACGACGACTTCACCGTCTGGGACTTCACACTGCGCGACGACATCGTCTTCCACGACGGGTCCACGATGACCGCCGCCGACGTGGTCTTCTCCTTCGAGGAGGTGCTCGCCGACCCCGACAGCAACCGCAAACTGTGGCTGACCGACATGACGTCCGTCGAGGCGGTCGACGACACGCACGTGCGCTTCACCCTTTCCAGTCCGTTCTCCGAGTGGCCGCGCCAGACGACGCTCATCTCGATCGTCCCCCAGGCCGCTTACGAGGAGCTCGGAGCCGACGGCTTCAACGAGCAGCCCGTCGGCTCGGGGCCGTTCCAGTTCGTGAGCTGGCAGCGCGGGCAGTCCGTCGTCGTCGAGAAGTTCGACGACTACTTCGCGGGCGCGCCCGCCCTCGACACGGTCGAGTTCGTGCCGGTCCCCGCCGACGACGCCCGGGTCACCGGCGTGCAGTCGGGGACGGTCGACATCGCCTCGATCCCCACAGCCCAGATCCCCGCGGTCGAGGCCACCGGCGGTGCGGAGGTGCGTGAGATCCCCAGCCACCAGGTCGTGTACCTCGGCTTCAACACCGAGAGCGGGCCGCTCGCCGACGCCGCCCTGCGCACTGCCTTCCTCCAGGCGATCGACCGCGAGGCGATCGTGGACACGATCCTGGACGGCCGCGCCGAGCCGAACAGCCAACTCGTCGCCCCGACGGTGGTGGGCTTCTCCGACACTCTCGAGCCGGTCGAGTACGACCCTGCCGCGGCCGAGGCGGCTCTCCAAGCGGCGGGATACGCCGGCGAGGAGATCCCGTTCCAGTACGCGCTCGACGGGGTGATCCCGCTCGGCGCGGAACTGGCGCAGGCGATCGCCGGCCAGCTCAGCGAGGTCGGAGTCAACGTGAAGCTCGAGGGAACCGACAACGCCAGCTACGACATCATCAACCGCGAGCACGGTCTGACGGGCCTGTTCCTCGGCCAGTTCTCGCCGTCGATCCTCGACGCCGGCCTTCCGTTGCGGTTCCTCTTCTCTGCCGAGGCGACCAACTACTTCGACGACGCCGAGATCGAGCAGCTCGTGGTGGATCAGAAGGCGGTGGCGGATGCTGCGCGGCTGGAGGTCATCTCGCAGATCTGGGAGATCAACCAGGAGAACGGCTACGTCGCGCCCCTGTACACGCCGACCGCCGCCTATGGAGTGAACCCTGCGGTGGTCTGGGAGCCCCGCCCCGATGGCCTCTTCATCATGAAGGACGCCGAAATCCAGTGATCCACGCAGGGGGCGGCGGACGACCCGCCGCCCCTGCACCGAAAGGACAGACCATGCCACGCAAGACCTTCCAGGGATGGCTCGACGGCGAGTATTCGTCGCCCGTCGAGGTCGCAGCATCCGATGTCGCCCTCATCGTGGTCGACATGCAGAACGCCTTCCTGCGCGAGGAGTACTCGCTCGGCATCGCCGAGACGCAGGAGCCCTTCGCTGCGGCGATCCCCGGCACCGCGAACCTGATCGCGGCCGCCCGCCTGGCCGGGGTGCCCATCATCTACACGCGGTACGCATACCTGCCGGGCAATGAGGACCAGCTGAGCCCCGCCGGGCGGCTCGAGGGGACGCCGCTCGTACCCCGCCTCGTGGAGGGAACGGTCGATATCGAGATCATCGACGAGCTCGCCCCCGAGCCCGGGGACATCGTCCTCGACAAGTCGCGCCCCAGCGCCTTCTACGGCACTCGGCTCGAGCCGTTCCTCACGGCGAAGGGGATCCGCAGCGTCGTCATCTGCGGCGTGACCACCAACATCTGCGTCGAGACGACGGCCCGCGACGCGAGCCAGAAGGGCTACAACACCTTCGTCGTCGAGGACGCCGTCGGCGAGGCCGAGCTCAGCCGTCACTGGCACGCGCTCTACACCATCGAGTTCCTGTTCGGCACGGTGTGCACCGTCGCCGACGTGCAGCGCTCGTGGGGCGCGCCGGTCACGGGCGTGCCCGGGTACCCGCTCAAACGCGGCGAGAACGTCACGAACCTCGCCTGGCTCGAAAGGACCGCCTCGTGAGCGGCGAACCCATGGAGAGGAAGCGGCACTTGAAGACCTTCGACACCTGGATGAACGGCACCGACGGCGAACCCGTCGACGTCGCGGCGAAGGATGTCGCGCTCATCGTCATCGACATGCAGCGCGGTTTCATCGAGGAGGAGTACTCGTTGGGCATCGCGCCCACCCAGGAGCCGTTCGCGATGGCGGTGCCGGGCTGCGTGGCGCTGGTGGAGTCGGCACGTGAGGCCGGCGTGCCGGTCATCTTCACGCGTGCCACGAACCTCTATGACCACGCGGACGCCCTGCCTCGGCGAGGACGCGCGCTCGCGAAGCCGGAGACGGCGCGGCGCATGGGCGAGCACAGCAAGGACGTCGAGATCATCGACGAACTGACTCCGCTTCCCACCGAGTACGTCGTGGACAAGTCGCGGCCCGGCGCCATCTACGGCACACGGCTGGAACCGCTCCTGGTCGGGCTCGGCATCCGCAGCGTGGTGATCTGCGGCGTGACGACGAACATCTGCGTCGAGACGACCGCGCGCGAAGCGCACGCGCGGGGCTACGACACTTACGTTGTCGCCGATGCGACCGGCGAGGCCGAGCCGAGCCGCTACTGGCACGCGCTGTACTCGATCGAGTTCCTGTTCGGGACGGTCGCGATGGTCGAGGACGTGCAGCGTTCCTGGGGCACCGAGGCGACGGGTGTTCCCGGCTTCCCGCTCCAGCGCCCTGGTGTCGGTTCGGCGGCGTTGACGGCCGTCGTCTGAGGTGGCGATCCTCAGAACCCGGGGGCCGGGTCGTCGCGAGGCGACCCGGCCCCCGGCCGTGAAGCCCGGCCGCCGCGACACGCGGCGGCTGCGGGTGCAGATCGGCGTCCTCATGCTCGTTCAGTTCGTGGGCATGATGAGCGGCACGATCATCGCGACGGCGCTCCCCGGCATCACTCGGGAGATCGACGGGACGACGCTCCACTACACCTGGATGTTCGTCACCACGGCACTGGCGTCCACGGTGACGACGCCGCTCTGGGGCCGGCTCGGCGACGTGTTCGACGCCAAGACAGTCCTCCAGTGGTCGCTCGGCTTCTACACGGCCGGCGCGCTGCTGTGCGGCCTCGCGCCCACCGCGGACCTGCTCATCGCCGCACGGGTCATCCAGGGCGTCGGAATCGGCGGCCACATCGCACTGACGCAGACCCTCGCGGCGCGCCTGGTCGTACCTCGCGCCCGCGCGCAGGTGAATGGCGTGATGGGGCTGTCGCAGATCGTCGCCACCATCAGCGGACCGGTCGTCGGTGCGCTGCTCGTCGGAATCCCGGGCATCGGCTGGCGGCTGTGCTTCCTCATCGGTGTGCCCGTGGCGCTGGTGGCCGCCGTCATCGTCCAGATCGTCATGCCGAAGGCGCTCGCCGTCGTGAAGGGATCCGTCGACTACGTCGGCGCTGCTCTGCTCGTCATCGGCCTGACCGGATTGCTCGGGTGGATCTCGTTCGTCGGGAAGCAGCTCGCGCCCCTGTCGTTCGCATCCATCGCGCTCGTCGTGGCGTCCGCGGGCGTGCTCGCCGCCGCGGCCGCCTGGGAGTGGCGGGCGAAGGAGCCGATCATCCCGCTGCGAGCACTCGCCGGGCGAGCGTCGGCGCTGGCTGCCCTCGCCAGCTGCGCCGTCGGCGTCTCGATGTTCGGCGGCACGATCTTCGTGACCCAGTATCTCCAGCTGGGCCGAGGCGCATCCGCACTCGCGGCCGGCGTGCTCCTCATGCCGATGGCCGTCGCGACCTTCATAGCGGCGGTGCTCGTCGGCCGGATGAGCACCCGGAGCGGCCGGCTGCGGCGTTACCTCCTCCTGGGCACGGGCCTGCTGGTCGCCGGGAACGCCGGGCTCATCCCGCTCACGACGACCACGCCGTTGTGGTGGGTCGTCGCCGCGACCTGCGCCGTCGGGGCGGGCCTCGGCATGACGGTGACCAACCTGATCCTCGTCGCGCAGAATGCCACGCGTCTGCGAGATGTCGGCGCGGTGAGCGGCGCCATCATCTTCTGCCGCACGTTCGGATCGACGGCCGGCCTCGCCGTCTTCGGTGCGATCGTCGCCGCGTACGTGCCGAGCCAAGCGGCGGTGAACGTCGCGGCCGCGCCCGGCCTCTACTCGCAGGCCGCGTCAACGGTGTTCCTCGTCGCGACCGCCGTCTCGGCCATCGCCGCGACCGCCGTCGCGTGTCTCCCGCGGATCGGGCTCCGGTCGACCGCCGACCTCGAGCCGTATCGACCTGTCGATCAGGCTTAGTGCCAGCCGCGCGCGACAGGCCGATCAGGGTCGCGGCCCAGGTGCGGTGGATCATCGGCAGCGGTGACGGTTAGCGCGAAGCCGGGCCCGGGCCTTACTCGTCCGCGGTCTCGCGGATGCCGCGCATCACCAGCAGTGGGTCGGGGCGACCGATGACGGCGTCGTCGCGGCCGTCGTAGTCGAATTGGCGCAGGAAGAACCGCATCGCGTTCAGGCGGGCGCGCTTCTTGTCGTTGGAGCGCACGATGATCCACGGGCCGTGCTTCTTGTCGGTACGGCGGAACATCTCCTCCTTGGCCTTCGTGTAGTCCTCCCACCGGTCCAACGAGGCGAGGTCCATCGGCGACAGCTTCCAACGCCTGACCGGGTCGAGCTGGCGGATCGCGAACCGGGTGCGCTGCTCGGTGCGCGACACCGAGAACCAGAACTTCGTGACATGGATGCCGGAGTCCACCAGCATCCGTTCGAAATGGGGTGCCTGCACCATGAACTGCTCGTACTCGTCGTCGGTGCAGAACCCCATCACCCGTTCCACGCCGGCCCGGTTGTACCAGGACCGGTCGAACATCACGATCTCGCCCGCGGTCGGCAGGTGCTGCACGTACCGCTGGAAGTACCACTGCCCGCGCTCCCGCTCGGTGGGGGCGCTGAGCGCGACCACGCGGGCGGTGCGCGGGTTGAGGTGTTCGGTGAATCGCTTGATGGTGCCGCCCTTGCCCGCGGCATCCCGGCCCTCGAACAGGATGATCGCGCGTCTGCCGTTGTCTTCGAGCCAGTACTGGAACTTCAGCAGCTCGATCTGCAGCCGATACTTCTCGAACTCGTACGCGTCGCGGTCCATCAACTCGGCGTGAGGGTAGCCCTCCTGCCAGGTGTAGACGGGGTTCCCGTGCGGGTCGATCAGATCCGGATCCGCAGTGTGCCCGTCCCGCACCGAATAGCCCTGCTGCCGCAGATGCTCGATGTACTCCCGCAGACCTTCCACCGGCACGTCATCCATCACGGTCGGCTCCTCCCACGACGGCAATGGGGCCGCCGTCATGGACGCATTATCCTCGGCGCAGGTGACGTGTGTGGATCTCGAAGGCCGCCTCGTCCGCCTGGGCGGCCGAACCCGATGGCGGGCGCGCGCTGGAATCGTCCGCAGCAGGTCTCCCCGGCCTCACCGCGGTGCCCATCGACGGCGAGAGGCGGCGAGCGTAATCTGGCGCTCATCGGGTCGGGAGGAATCGTGAAGAGGCGTCACGCTCAACCCGCGATCACCTCGGACGAGCAGATCGCGCGATACGCGTATGTTCTGGGTAACGTGCCGGCGAGCGTCGCCGACAGGGCGTACGCGGCCGCCTTCTCCCGCCTTACGGCGGCGCAGCGCGAGGAGGTCGTCGGCCAGCTGAGTGCGGAGCTGCCGGACGCGCCGAAGGAGGCAGCATCCGTCGATCCCGCGGCGTTCGCCACGTTGATGCGCGACCTGCTGGCCCGCGACGCGCTGGTGCGGATCCGCGACGGCGCGGTGGTGGCCGCGGCGTTCGTCACGAGCCCCCCGATCGTCGCGTACTTCACGACCGGCGCGGGGTCGGTGAACGTGGACCATCAGCCGCCGTGGGTCCATCAGCTGGCCGGGCACGAGACGGCCCCCGTCGACGGAGGCAGGACGCACCACCGCCACGGCGTGCCCGGCGTCGTCAGCTACGACCACCCGAACTCGGGCGACTCGCGCGAGTGGTGAGCGGGAGCGCGCGCGGGTGCGTGCGTCTCGCTCGATGCTCTATGGTCGCGACATGCGGATCGTCGTTTCGGGGACTCATGCGAGCGGGAAGAGCACGCTCGTCTCCGACTTCGCGTTCCGCTACCCGGAGTTCGCCGTGCTGCCCGATCCGTTCGATCTCGTGGATGAGACGTGGGACACCCCGGACGCCTCGCTCTTCGCAAGGCAGCTTCGGCTCTCGGCCGACAGGCTGGATCCGGAGCAGTCCCCGGAGAACCTCATCGCCGACCGCGGCCCCATCGACTTCCTGGCATACCTGATGGCCCTCGACGAGCTGACGGGTGCGCCCGGCTCGCGCGAACTCCTGAAGCGATCGACGGAGATCACGCGGGAAGCGATGCAGCAGATCGACCTGCTGGTCGTGCTGCCACTCAACGCGATCGATCGGATCGAGCCCGACATCGACGAGCATTCAGCGCTCAGAGAGGGGATGAACGAGGCGCTCCTCGACCTCATCGACGATCCCGACGTGACCGGCGTAGGTCCAGAGGTCGTCGAGATCACCGGCGATCGGAGTCGGCGACTGGCCGCCCTCGAGGCTCTGATCATCGGATCGGCCCGGTGACGACCGCGCTTCCGGTCGCCGGCCAGAGCCGCGTCGTCATTGTCGACGTGCGAAGGATGCTAAACTCTAGGGTTCCCTGACCGGGGACCCGTGTCCTTTCCTCTGCCTCATCGTGGAGAAGCAGATCTCGGACACCTCATCCTTTTCATCAGCGGCTTCTGCACGCCGCCCGTCGCGAGAGCTCGTCGCTCCGCGCAGAGCAGAACGAACACACGATCATGCACACCCTCACACAGGCGCTCGCTTGGCGACAGGCAGACGACGACGTCTATGTCGCGACGCGCGCCGACGAATACGCTGGCTTCATCGACATGACGCCGCGCGGTTTCCGCGCGCACGGACCCCGTGGTGAAGACCTGGGGCTCCACGCGACGCCGGATGACGCGCGCGCGGCGGTCGCAGCATCCATATCCTCACCGATGTCGGCACCGGCACCGGTCCACATCCGTCCGCACCGCATTCGTCGGCGCGGCACCCCCGGTCGCTCCGGCGGCCCGAAGAATAGGAAAGACACGATGGCCACTGGCACCGTGAAATGGTTCAACTCCGAGAAGGGCTACGGCTTCATCGCACCCGATGACGGCTCGGCCGATCTCTTCGCACACTTCAGCGCGATCGCAGGCAGCGGTTTCAAGGAGCTCCGCGAAGACCAGAAGGTGGAGTTCGACGCCGAGCAGGGCCCCAAGGGCATGCAGGCGGCGAACATCCGCCCGCTCTGACGCTCCCGCGTTCACAGCGCCCGTCCCGGCTCCGGCCTGGGCGGGCGCTGCTGTTCACCTGGGCATCACCCAGGAATCAGGAGGTATTCCCTGCGGCTCATGTGGACCCACGTAGCCTGAGGGCAGCGATGGGCAACCGCCTCTGGCTTTCAACGGCCGAACGGTCCCCATCGGAACTGGTGCATCATCTCTTCCAGCACTCTCGAGTCTCGGCTCGGTCCCGTCCGTCAGACGTACGCCGGCACCGCAGAATTCCCGCCGATCGCCCGCGCGTACACCGAGGTCTCGCAGGTCGTCCGCGAGACCGGTCTCCTCCGCCGTGCCGAGTGGTTCTATGCCCTCGTCGGGGTCGGCCTTCTCCTGGGCTTCGGCGGTGTGGTCACCGGCTTCGTCCTGCTCGGCCAGACCTGGTACCAGCTGCTGATGGCCGGTGCCCTCGGAATCCTGTTCACGCAGGTCGCGTTCCTCGCGCACGAGGCCGCGCACAAGCAGATCCTCGCTTCGGGCCCCGCGAACGACCGGCTCGCCCGCTTCCTCGCCGCCGGCATCGTGGGCATCAGCCTCTCCTGGTGGAACAACAAGCACAACCGCCACCACGCGAACCCCAACCGGGTGGGCAAGGATCCCGACATCGAGATCGACACGATCTCATTTCTCGAGACGGATGCCGCGTCCGCAGGTCGATGGCGCGCTCTGGTGACGCGCAAGCAGGGGTGGCTGTTCTTCCCGCTGCTCACGCTCGAAGGCCTGAACCTGCACGCGCACGCGTTCCGGCACCTGTTCTCGCGCGACGGTGCCAAGGACCGCTGGATCGAAATCGCGCTCATCACCGCGCGTTTCGCGGTGATCTGGACGCCGGTGTTCCTCTTCCTTCCGCTGGGGATGGCGTTCGCGTTCCTCGGCGTGCAGCTGGCGGTCTTCGGCGTCTACATGGGCGCCTCGTTCGCGCCGAACCACAAGGGCATGGCGATCATCGCCGAGGACGCGAAGCTCGACTTCTTCAGCAAGCAGGTGCGCACCTCCCGCAACATCAGCGGCGGCTGGTGGGCGACCATGCTCATGGGCGGGCTCAACTACCAGATCGAGCACCACCTGTTCCCCAACATGCCGCGCCCGCACCTGGCACGCGCCCGCGAGATCGTGATCGACCAGTGCCGGGCCCGCGGCGTGCCCTACACCGAGACGACGCTGTGGCGCTCGTATGGCATCGTGATCGCCTACCTCAACCGTGTCGGTCTGGCCGCGCGTGATCCCTTCGACTGCCCCGTCGTCGGAACCTACCGCCGCGCCTGACGAAGACGCTCCGCCTGGCGCAGGAGATGCTGCTGCTCGAGGGTGCTGGTCGCGCGGCGCGCGGCCTCCGCGTATTCGGCGGTGGCAGCATCCGTCTCGCCGGCCCGTTCGTGGAGGTACGCGAGCGCGGCGTGGTACCGCGGCACATCCTCGCCGACGGGGTCGAGGGCCGCGAGCCCCGCGCGCGGGCCGTCAGCCTCGCCGATCGCGACCGCACGGTTCAGCCGGATGACGGGGGAGTCGCCGAAGGCCAGCAGCTCGTCGTACCACTCCACGATCTGCACCCAGTCGGTCTCGGCGGCGGTCGGCGCGTCCGCGTGCAGCGCCGCGATCGCCGCCTGGGCCTGGTACTGCCCCAGCCGATCCCGTGCCAGCGCAGACTGCAGGACGGCGACGCCTTCGGCGATCGCGTCCACCTCCCACAGCGTGCGGTCCTGCTCGGCGAGTGGGACGAGCCGTCCGCCGATCACTCGCGCCGGCTGCCTCGCATGGTGCAGCAGCATGAGCGCGAGCAGCCCGGCGACCTCGGGCTCGTCGGTGAGCGCAGCGAGCTGCCGCGTCACGCGGATCGCCTCGGCGGCGATGTCGATCGCGCCCGAGTAGCCCTCGTTGAACACGAGATAGAGCACGCGCATCACACGGGACAGGTCGCCCGGCTGGTCGAGCGGAATGCCGGCGAGCCGCTGCTTGGCGCGACTGATGCGCTGAGCCATCGTCGCCTCCGGCACGAGGAAGGCATCCGCGATCTGCCGCGTCGTCAGGCCGGCGACGGCACGCAACGTGAGCGCGATCGCCGACGTCGGGGTCAGGACCGGATGCGTGCACAGGAAGTAGAGCCCGAGCGTGTCGTCACGGTGCGGCACAGGGCCGGGTTCGGGCTCGCGCGCGAGCCGCTCCTCGCGTGCGACGCGCGCGGAATCGCTGCGCACCTGATCGAGGAACGCACGCCACGCGACGGTGACGAGCCACGCACGGATGTCGCGCACTCCGTCGGCGACCGGTCGCTCGAGTCCGCGCACCAGGGCGGTCTGCACGGCATCCTCGGCCGACGCGAAATCTGCGCCGCGCCGGACGAGGATGCCGACGACCTCCGGGATCGCGCGGCGCAGGGCCGCAGCCGGGCCCACGCGCCCCGAGGCTCCGGATGACGCGCCAGCGGCATCTGAAGGGGGCGTGGGGACCGTCTCCGTCATCCGGCGTCCGCAGGTGGCGCGCTCATCACCTCACGCAGCTCCAGCCACTCCCCGAGAGGCGTTCCTCCCGCCCAGGGCGCAGCCGACAGCTCGGAGGCGAGGTCGACCGCCCGCTGGTACGAGTCGACCTCGATCATCATCCAGCCGGCGATGAGGTCCTTCGTCTCGGCGAACGGGCCGTCGACGACGGGCGGGCGTCCCTCGCCGTCGAAGCGGACCCACGCGCCGCCCATCGAGAGTCCCTCAGAGGAGACCAGTTCCCCCGACGCGATGAGCCGTTCCTCCATGTCCGCCATGTACTGGACGTGCGCCGCCCACTCGTCCGGCGTGAGCTGATCCATCGGGACGGAGTTCACCGAGGGACGACCGCCCCGGTAGTGCTTGAGCATCAGGTACTTGGCCATGAGAGCCTCCTGTTCGGTGCGGCCCATTCTGGCCGCTTCACAGGAGGAGACGGAACCGACTCGGCGATCTCTACATCGGCGGGTGAAACGGATCAGTCCTCGATGAGGCATCCGGTTCCGCAGGCAGTTGCTGCCGATCCTCATTCCTTCCTGCCCGAGGCGTCGGCGAGCACGATCTCGACCGGGCAGTCCCGCCGGCAGCTCGCGAGATCGTCCAGTCCGTCCTCCACGTGGCCGAGGAGGACGAGGCCGCTCTCCGGAACGGCGGTGCCGCTGGTCAGGAAGACAACGACGCTCTGCTCCGCGGTGACGTAGGCGGCGTCCCCGGCGCGGTACCTGCTCAACGGTGCGCCGACATCGACGGGGAGCGGAGCAGTCAACGGTGCGAACACCGCCGTGCCCATCCGATCGTGGAACGTCAGCGTGAGCCGAAGCCGTGGGGCGAGCTCGGCGTGAGTGGAGTCGAGTGAGATGGTCGCCTGAGCAGGCGGTGGCATGCTGCTGTGGGCGAGAGTCGGGGTCGTCAGCAGCAGGAAGGCGGCGACGATCGTGTTCAGGGCTCGTTGCGGCGCGAGGTGGAGCAGGTGACGCGGTGGCATGATCTCAGCAAACGGGTGGCCGGGCGCGGGCGGGAGTCCCTGAGGTGACGTGCCCTGGCAGGGCATCCCGGTGCGGCGGCCGCCGACCTAGCCTGTGACCATGGACAACCGTTCCGAGGTGCGCGACTTCCTGATGTCGCGACGCGCGCGAGTGGAACCCGAGGACGTCGGCTTCGCCCGCGGCGTGGACCGCCGCGTGCCAGGCCTGCGTCGCGGTGAGGCCGCCGCGCTGGCGGGCGTGAGCGTCGAGTACTACGCCCGCCTCGAGCGGGGAGGGATCGCCGGCGCCTCCGAGGCGGTTCTGGACGGGGTCGCGAAGGCTCTACAGATGGACGACGCCGAGCGCGAGTACCTGTATCGCCTCGCGCACCAGGCCGCCGGTGCGACCACCGCCGGCCGCAGAGCAGCGAAGCCGGCGCCGGTGTGGCGGCCGTCGCCGAGCATCCAGTGGTTCCTCGACTCGATGCAGTCCGCTGTGGCGATGGTCGGCAACGGTCGCACGGATCTGCTGGCGTGGAACCGGGTCGGCGGCGCGCTGATGGATGAGATGCTCACGACCGCGACGACCACGCCCCCGAACTTCGCGCGGTTCATCTTCCTCGAACCCGTCGCTCGGCGGTTCTACCCGGACTGGGAGGCCATCGCCGGCATCAACGTCGCGCAGCTGCGCACCGAAGCGGGACGCGACCCGCACAGCAAGCCGCTGCACGACCTCGTCGGAGAGCTCTCGACGCGCAGCGACCACTTCCGCGCGCTCTGGGCTCGCCACGACGTGTGGGAGCACCAGACCGGCGTGAAGCGATTCCACCATCACGCGGTGGGCGACCTGACCCTCCACTTCAACGGTCTGGACCTGGTCGGGAATGCGGGCGTGCAACTCACGGTGCTGACCGCCGAGCCCGGCTCGCCCGACCACGATGCGCTGCAGCTTCTCGGCGGCTGGGCCTCATCGTCCGCGCCGGCGGGGCAGCGCCCCGACCGGTCCGCCCCCGAACCGAACAGGAAGGCGCGCGAAACGCCATGACGACCCGACGACCGGTGCGCATCGCCGTGCAGCTGCAACCGCAGCACGCGACGTACGAGACGATTCGCGACAGGGCCGCTGAGCTGGAGGAGCTCGGCGTGGACATCCTCTTCAACTGGGATCACTTCTTCCCGCTCAACGGTGACCCCGACGGGGCGCATTTCGAGTCCTGGACGATGCTCGCCGCGCTGGCTGAGCAGACCCGCCGCGTGGAACTGGGTGCACTGGTCAACTGCAACAGCTACCGCAACCCGAACCTGCAGGCCGACATGGCCCGGACCATCGACCGCATCAGCGCCCACGCGACCGGTCAGGGCCGCTTCATCTTCGGGACCGGCTCGGGCTGGTTCGAGCGCGACTACGACGAGTACGCGTACGAGTTCGGCACCGTCGGGCGGCGTCTGGACGCACTTGCGCGCGATCTGCCGGTCATCGAGAGCCGCTGGGCGAAGCTCAACCCGCCGCCCACGCGGAAGATCCCCATCCTCATCGGCGGTGCCGGCGAGCAGAAGACGCTGCGCATCGTCGCGACGCACGCCGACATCTGGCACAGCTACAGCGACATCCCGACTCTGGAACGAAAGCTCGCCGTCCTCGCGGCGCACGCGCGCGACATCGACCGCGACGTCTCCGAGATCGAGATCTCAGCAGGCGTCCTCGATTCGATCGCCCACCGATCCTTCGACGACGCCGACCAGCTGCACTCGATGGGGACAACACTCTTCACGGTCGGCCTCTCCGGTCCGGACTACGACCTCACGGTGGTGCCGGACTGGCTCGCCTGGCGAGACCAGAAGAACGGGTGATAGTCGCAGAGGCACAAGGACGCGGCGATGACGGTGACGGAGATCCTGGGATGGGCAGGCACGCTCACGGCGATCATCCTCGGCCTCCCGCAACTCCTCCGACGGCACGCACGCGAAACGTCGAGGGACTCTCCCTTCCTGCGTGGCAAGCGTTCCTCGCCGTCAACCTGGGGTGGACCGCGCACGGCATCGCGATCAGTCAGCCCCCGCAGGTCATAGCGAGCGCGCTCTCGCTCCTGTCGACGGTGCCCATCCTGTACCTGATGTCGAGGCGGCTGAAGCGGAACCTCCTGCTGACACTCGCGCCCGGGCTCGGGCTGGCCGCTCTCATGATCCTCATCGACCAGCTGTTCGGCTCAGGCGCCTACGGGGCGGTCGCCATCATCCCCGCAGTCCTCGCCAACGCCGGTCAGAGCGTCGCCCTCGTCCGTGACAGACACGTCGGCGGCGTGTCCGTCGTCTTCCTCATCTTCGCCGTCGTCAACCAGGTGATCTGGCTCGCATGGGCTGTCCTCGTGCCCGACACCGGCACCATCATCGCCGCGACGACGACGGGCGCCATCGCCCTCTTCAACCTTGTCTGGTACTTCGCCCGCATCCTCGGGCTGCCGCCGCGACTTCCGCGCAGGGAGCGCAAGGGCACGCCGCTTCTTCCCGTCGACGACGAACTCGATTGAACTCCCGCATCATCATGGTCCCGCGACGCGCGGGCGCGACGGCGCCGTGGGCTGGCGGCGCTCACGCATCCGTCTCGGCGGTGACTTCGCGAGCGGAATCTGCCGGGGTGTGCTGCCCCCTGCTCAACAGGACGAAGGGGATCGCGACCGCTGAGATCACGCCGCTCCAGACCAGCGAGGCGCCGTAGCCCCCGACATCCGCCACCCGCCCCAGCACAGGCTGGATCACGACGCCGCCGCCGGAACCCATGAGCGAGTCGAAGGAGAGCACTGTGGCGCGCTGCTTCGACGGGATCATGTCGTTGAGATAGGCGCGATGCACGGGGTCATCGATCGCCGAGGCGATGCCCCAGAGCGCGACGAGCACGACCGCGACCCAGAAGTTGCGCACCAGTCCGACCCCGATCAGCACCAGCGCACTGGTGGCCGTCGCCAGCAGGATCGACGAGGTGCGGCGGTGGAAGAGCTTGCGCACCCACGGGGCGAGCGCACCGCCGAGAATCGCCGTGCCCGACACCAACGCGGCCGCGAGGCCGGCGACGGTGTACGCCTCCTCGTCGCCCCACAACTCCAGCAGGTACGGCTGCAGCGCGTAGAACACGTAGATGCCGACGCCGGCGGTGAACGGGCTCGCGAGCATCAACCAGCGCACCGGCGGATCACCGAGGCCGTACCGGACCGACGCCCGCAGGACGGTGCGCGTCGCGCGCAGCGGGCTCTCGCTCCGGTCCGGGACGAAGCCCAGGTCGCGCATCAGCAGCGCCGCGACGAGGAACATCACCAGCAGGATGGCGCCCCGGATCAGGAAGGGCACGCCGAGGTTCGTCGCCTGTGCGATGACGCCGCCGAGCACCGATCCCGACAGCATCGCGATGCCGCCGACGATCTGGGCTCGGCCGAACACCGTCTCGAGGCTGCCTTTGTACGCGGTCGCCTTCAACGCATCGACGAGCCATGCGTCCACCGCGCCCGAGAAGAACGTGAAGCCGAGACCGAGCAGCACCGAGACGACCGCCCACGCCCAGAACGGCGATTGCCAGACCCACAGCATCCAGTACATGATCGTCGTCACCGCCAGCGTCACCGTGCCGAGCAGGTACGACGCTCGACGACCGACCGTGTCGGCGACGACGCCCGTCGGGATCTCGAAGATCAGCATCCCGGCGCTGAAGAAGGCGTTCGCGGCGAAGGCTTCCAGATTGGAGAGGCCGGCGTCGAGCAGGAACAGCGTGTTGACGCCCCAGATGAGCGACGCAGCGAGCGTGTTGCCGAGCATCAGCGTGTAATACGTGCCTTGCACCCTGCGCGGACTGGGCAGGGAAACCGCGGCATTGGGCCTGGAGATGGCGACACCGCCTCTTTCCGCCGGAAATCGGTCGACACCGCGACCGTATCCCTCATGCGTGCAGCCGTCCACGGGTACGGTGCTCAGCGTCGTCGCGGCGCATCCCGCTTCGTGTCAGTTCTTGCGGGTGGCTCGAACCGTCACCTCGAGGGAGGCTTCACCACCGACGCTCGACACCAGCACCCCGGCCTCGGCTGTCACCTTGATGCCGAACCCGATCGAGACCTCCGAGATCTGCCAGTCCACGGAGTCACTCGATGTCGTCGCTGCGCCGACGGCGAGCGAGATCCCTTGCTCGATCGCCGATTCGATGGTGGCGCGTGCGTCGGCGAGGCGCTCCCAGGACCGATCCACCGCCGACAGCGGACGACCGGCCACGGGAAGTGTGACGACTTCGACGAGCACATCGTTGGCATCTGCCATGGAGACCTCCTCCGCTCGGCCACAGGATAGGCGAGTCTTGCGCGGCGTGGGAACCGGCGATGTGATGTCCGTACGGATCGTGCCTTCGTCGTGCACGGGGAGTGACCGGCTGAGCAGGGAGTGTTCATGCGCAGAGTCGAGGCAGTACTCCTGACGGTGATGTCTCAAGATCCATCGGTCGTCGCCGAAAGCGGCGGAGCGATCTCGCCTGTTCAGCCGGTGGTAGCCAAGTCCAAGGGCGGATTCTGGGCCGGACCGACCTGCGATCGAGTCGCGGTCGTGGACCTTCCGCAACCGAGCGGCGCGCCCGCCACGCCGGTCGAGCTCTCCCGTCGCGGAAGCCACTACCGGGGCGTGGGGCTCTACGACGTACCGACCCCGACCATCCCGGCTGCGATGCGCGCAGCGTGGGTACGCGGCGAAACCATCCCACTTCAGGAGATCGACCAGTCCACCGGCGGTCTCGGCTTCGTCAAGGTGAGCGCGTTCGGCACGGTCATCCGGGCCATCGCGCTCGTCGAGGATCCCGTCGTCTTGGGAAAGCCGGTCAAGTGGGCGTTCGGCGACGGGCCGATTCTGGTCGTCGCAGATGCCGGCCGACTCGAGAACGCCTTCTATGACCGGGAGTCGAGAAGCCTGCAGTTCTTCTCGTACGAGCGACCGGGAGCGCCGCGGCGGTACTACACCGCGCTTTCGCAAGACATCGTCACCCACGAGACCGGCCACGCTCTTCTCGACGGCATCGCCCCCGACCTCTGCGATGCGGGATTCCCCGAGAGCCTGGCGATCCATGAGTCCGTCGCCGACCTCACGGCGGTGATGGTGAGTCTGCGGAGCAGAGATCCTTTCCAGCACAGGCCCGAGCCGGCCGCAGCGCTCGAGTCGGCTCTTGCCTCGAGCCGCTACTCCCGGGTCGCGGAGGAGTTCGGGCGCTCCCGGGGTGACGTCGACGCACTCCGTGACGCGAGCAACAGGCGGTCTCTGGACAGTCGGGTGCGCGCGCAGGCGCGCGTCGTCGATCGCCTGTCGCCGCACTCGCTGAGTCAGGTGCTGACGGGCGCCGTCTTCTCCGTGCTGCAGCGGAGTCTCGCGACGACGTTGAGCGAGCTCGAGGAGGCGGGCTCGAATCCACACATCGGCATCGGCGGTTCGGCTGCCCAGGGAGACCCCTTCCGCATTGCCGGCCTGTATGCGATCAATCGCCTCGGATCGTTGATCTACAAGGGGATGGACTGGCTCCCGCCCGGCGAGGCGACCATGGCCGATGCCGTCCGCGCGATGCTCGCCGCCGACGAATTCCACCATCCCGATCTGCCCGCCGAGCGCATCGCACTCATCGACGAATGCGCCCGGCGGCGCATCGCGACCCGCGCGCAGCTTCACGGCGGCACGCGGCACGCCGTCGTACGCGGCTCCGAGGGCGACCGCGAGGCGCTTCTCACCGACCCCGACCGTGCGCTGCAGTTCGTGTGGGACCACCGGGAGAAGTGGGGGATTCCCGAGGTCCCCCTCGAGGTGACCTCGATCGAGTCGGTGCGGCTGCAGAAGCCGCTGCTGCAGCGGCGTCACGTCGCGGAGATCGTGTCGCTCGACTTCGCGTACCCGGAACCGTCCACCCACGAGAAGGTCAACATCATCAAGGTCGCGTGGTGGGACCGCCACCCGATCAGATTGCCACGCGCGCGAGCCAGGCACTCCGAATACAAGTCGGGCACGTCGATCGCGATCGACACACAGGGACGTCTACGAGCGCTGCTTCACACGACGCGCGATGCCCGGTTCGTTTCGGATCGACAGGACTTCCTACGACAGCTGGTTGAGAGCTCGATCCTGCTCGACCCGGACGACGTGCCCGGTGACGGGCAGGGCGCCCGCCACGTCCACACGGACCTCGACCACCGCGATCTCCGAATCATGGGCGCTCTCCGAGCTCTTCATGGTGCGGGCATGGGCGAGTGACCACGCCCTGGGCTAACCGCAATTGGGGCGGCAGCCGCGCTGTGTGACGGCGTCGATGAGCACCGTGCCGATGTCGGTCGGCTGCAGCGCCTGATACGCCGCGCCGTCGGTGGCGGCCGCGATCTGCTCGAGGGCGGCCTGGTCGGTGTCGGGGCCGTAGCCGATCGCGATGACGGCGACGGGCTTCGCCGGATCGCGCAGCGTCTCGAGCTCGGCGAGCAGCGCCGGCAGGTCCAGGCCTTCGTCGTCCTCGTTGACGCCGTCCGTGTTGAGCAAGACCAGGTGGACCTGACCCGGTACGTACGTCTCGCGCATGAACTTCACGGCCGCGAGCACACTGTCGTACAGTCCCGTTCCGCCGCCGACCAGGCTGTCGAGCCCGTTCGCCGTGTCGATCGTGCGCTGCTTGTGGGCCGCATCACCCAGAGGCCCGAAGGGGACGATCTCCTGCCAGTCCTGTCCGCCGATCCGCCGGCTCGAGAACACCCAGGTGGCGAGCGACGAATCGGCCGACAGGGAGTTGACGGCGCGGACCGCTGCCTGTTCGAAGAGGTCGATGCGCCGCATGTCGGCGGTGGCCGGCTGGAGCATCGAGCCCGAGACGTCGTTGAGCGACAGCATCCGTGACGGCGCAGTGAGCACCTGCCAGGTGCGCAGCACCTCCGCCTGGTTGGTGCTGTCGGTGGGCGCCGGGGTCGCGGAGTCTCCGCCGGCGATCTCGAGGGTCGACTCCAGCGGGTTCCCTGCCGCGTCGCGCAACCCGTAGTCGGCGAGGTGGTCTCCGCCGGCTGCCACGGCGGCGGAGAGCGCCTCCACGGTGGCAAGCGTGTCGGCCGAGGCGTCTGCGAGCGTGACGAGGGGGACACTCACCGCGGGCTTCACGTCCGCCGGGTAGATCGGCATAAGGCGTGTTGTGGCATCCTCGGCCTGCGCCAGCACCGCCTGCTCCGTGGTCACGGCGATCGTCGGCGTCGTCGCAGCGGATGCCGCGGCCAGCGCATCGGCGGCGGTCGGCACGACGCCCGTGTCGAGGCCGAGCACGAGCGCGGTGAACGTTCGCGCGTCTCCGCCGACCGCGGTCTGGAGGGCGAGCAGCGCCGCGGAGCTCGCGGCGACCGTCGCCGGATCCGGCAGCACGGCGGCGACGGAGCGTCCTGCGAGGCTTGCGAACGCGGCCCCTTCCGCGGTGAGCGCAGCCGCCGTGGGCTCCGTCGCCGCGAAGACGACGGGGCTGCTGGCCACGGTTCCCCTGACCACCAGGTCCGCGGCGTCCACGCCGGCGAGCTCGGCTTGACCGGTCGCTCTCGAGGGCCACATCGCGGAGTCGGGCACCCAGACGTCGAAGCCCGGCTCCGATCCTGCCGCGAGCGCCGCGGCCGTGACCGCGCTGTCCTCGGCACGGACCGTCACGGCGGGGCAGTCCGAACGGGATTCCGTCAGGTCTGCGGCGATCGCCTTCAGCGCTCCCGCGACCGCCGGATCCGCAGTGATGCGGAGGTCCGACGGCAGGCATCCGTCCGACACCGCCGGCTCCTGGTCCGGTTCACCGGGGGTTCCGCGGAGGAAGAAGACGCCGGCCACCACGGCGAGCGCGACAACGAGGGCGATGATGACGCCCAGAAGGATCAGCGAACGCCTTCGCTGCTGCGCGGCGCGCGCGGCCGCGCGCGTGGGGGCATCGCCACTGGTGGGCGTGCTCGGCTGCACTCGAACCACATGCACTCCGATGGACGGCGGGCGGGCGGCCCGCGTACGGGGTACGACGTCGTTCCCGAGAAATACGGCATCGTACGTTGGGGGGATACTCCTGTGGAGTATAGGCGAACGCGTCGCGCGAGCAACTGGCGACGGGTTGGCTCAGACCGACGCGCCGAGGGCGCGATCGGCGCAATCGCCCGTCAGAGCTTGTAGCCAATCGCGCGGAGGAGGTCCTTGCGGTCCGCGACGTCCTGCTCGGTCTCGACGCCGACTGGCGGCTCGCCGTCGATCACGCCAGCGATCCCCCGGCCGGCACCGGTGACGGCGACGAGGACCTGCAGTGGGTTCGCCGTGGCGCAGTAGATGGAGCACACCTCCGGCACCGCCTTGATCTGGTTGAGCACGTTCACGGGGAACCCGTCCCGCAGCATGATGACGAAGCAGTGTCCGGCAGCCACGGCCGACGCGGCCGTGACCGCGAGGTCGACGAGCGAATCATCGTTGCCGGTGCGCCTGACCAGCCGAGCACCGGATGCCTCGCAGAACGCCACGCCGAACTTCAAGGGGCCGCCGATCCCGGCGAGCGCCTCGTGCAGGTCTTCGACGGTCTTGATGAAGTGGGATTGGCCGAGGATGACGTTAACGTCGTCCGGCTTCTCGAGCGGGACGACCTCGATGTCGACAGTCACGGCAGGCCTCCTTCGACGCCGCCAGGATAGCCCTGCGCGATGGGCGGCGCACCGGGTGGGGACGCTCCGTCGTGCGCCTCGCCTCGTCAGTCGTAGGTGTCGGTCCAGGACGCGATGTCGACGCCGTGGTTGTCGGGTGACGCGAGCGACCACCACGCGGGGGCATGCGAGTCATCGGCGAGTCTGCCTCCGGCGGCGAGTGCGGCATCCACGCGCGCTTGCGCCTGGTCGGCCGGGACGAAGACGTCGAAGTGCGTCCGACCCCTTGCCGGCGAGTCTCCGGTGATCGGGTTGAAGGCGAGTTGCGGTCCGCAGCGCAGCGGGTCGACAGCGTCCGTGTCGCCGAAGTCGTCATAGCCGAGAGCTGCGGTGAAGAACGGCCGCACGTCGGCCTCGGAGTGCTGGGCGACATAGATGCCGATCGACTGCGCGCGCGAGGGATCGGGGGTGAGACCCTGCTCGGCGGCCGCCCGTGACACGGTGGCCGCGAACTCGGTGGCGGCCGCGGGGATGCCCTCGGGCTCGCGGTACGGGACGCGGACGACGACTGCCTCGGGACGAAGGTCGATATCGGGCAGGATGCTGAATCTCGCGGCAGCGGCGACGATCGGGGCGATGAGACCCGCCGCGTGGGAGATGGAGGTCGCGGTGAAGACCGCCTGAGGCCCGGTGCCGGTGACGCGCCAGTCGGTGACGCCGGGTGCTCGGTGGAATTCGGCCGGGGAGATCCAGGCTGATGCTGTCGTTGCCTCACTCATTCGGACTCCTCACGTTGCGTCCTAGTCACCAGCGATGGCGATGGTCTCAGGCAGGGTGTCGCCGCTGTCCAGCGCGACGCGACGGAACTCGTCGCCGTCGCGCTCGTAGAGGCCGGCGACGGCGCCGGTGATGAAGTAATCCGACGCCGCGTCACCGGAGAGCATCGACGGGGTGAGGAACAGCATGTACTCCTCACCGAGCGTCAGGACCGGTCCCGTGTCCTGTCGCACCTCGACGACATCGCCGACCGCGACCGTGGCGTGCGTCGCATCGAGATTCGCCGCCAACTGAGGATTGGCGGGAACGTTGGTCACGTCGACGCTCGACACCGTCGTCTCTGGGCCACCGTGCTGCTCCGTCGCAGGGTCGCCGCGCTGCTCCGTCACTGTGCCGACCACGATGACCGAGCTGTCCGCGGCCAGGGCGTCAAGGCTCTCGTAAAGCGTGGCGCGACTCCCCGATGAGGAGGTCGTACACGCGGTGAGCGCCGCGATCATCACCACGATCAGCGTCATTCCACCGACGCTTCGTGTGGACCCCTTCATCCCCACCGCCTCGTTGCTCGTCGCGGACCTGCGTCCGCATTGGCGTCAGCCTATCCAGCCGATGCCCGGCCTGAGCTGGGGTTCGAGCGTGAAGTCGTCAGTTCACCGTCATCACTGAGTGCTCGTTGGTCGCGGTGTCGCACGTCGTGATCCGCCAAGCCGGCGTCCCGTCGTCCATGACACGGGCCATCTCGATGATCAGCGGACTCGGCCACTGCTCGCCGGAGAGTCGAGCCGCTGCGGTGGCGCTCGTGCCGAGCACCCGTTGTTCCGGCTCTGTCAGCTGTGTCTCCTGGGTGGCCACCACTCGCATCGTCCTGACGTCGACGATCGACTCTTTGCCGTAGCTCGGGTCGTCGACGCGCTCGCCGAGCAGGTCCTCCTTGGTGTCGACGCTCCGCAGTCGCCACACCCACGCGGAATCGACGTACTCGAGGCGGAGGCCGACGATGGTCCCGCCGATCGCGGGCGACTCGCCGGGCAGCGCCTCGAGGAAGTCCGTGGGCCACGAGAACTCCGCCGGCATGCACGTGCCAGGGTAGTTCTCCCCGACCGCGTCGGGCGGGTCAGGAACGGTGGAGCACGCCGAGACGGCCAGCGTCGCGGCCAGGATCAGCGCACCTGCGCAGAGGCGTGGTGGTGCGTTCATCGCTCATCTTCGACGTCGACGAGCCAGCCGGCGAAGTGCGACTCGACCGCGCCCACCGTCGCGGCGAGCGTCGGACCGAGCAATTCCGTCAGGGACGAGCCAGGCATGCGGCTCTGGACGCCGAAGTCGACCTCGTCGCCAACAGCGAACGGGTTTCCGCAGCACGCCCACTCCCAGTCGGTCAGCCACACGCGAGTCATGCCGCCCACGCTACCGACCGTCGGATCCGAGCGAGGTCTGCCGGGGTGCCGTCGGCGGGGTACTGATCGCTGCCGGAGACGCTAGGTGGCAGCATCCGTCTTCGCCGCCGCGGAGTCGGCGCGCTCGGCGGCGGCCAGGGTGCGCGTGAACAGCAGCAGCCACCCGACCACGAGGCCCGCGCAGACCATCTCGTGGGTGGCGAGCGTGTAGTACCCGATCCAGAACAGGCTCGCGGAGAAGAAGATGCCCGCCGCCACCGCGAGGGCGAGCACGATCATCGGCCAGCGCAGGCACGGCAGCACCCACCGGAGGCCGAGCAGGAACGCTCCGAAGACGACGGCCATCCCGATGGCGAAGATGTTGTGGCCCAGCTGGCTGAAAGTGACCGGCACCAGCGCCGCGCCGATGAAACAGGCCGCGAGGGTGAGGAACACGAAGTAGACGGTGAGCGCACTCATCCGGGTCACCCGGGGCTCGGTGCGCGCCCAGGCCTGCAGACTCGCCAGCAGGTACATCGCGAGCAGCGCCGTCACGCCGCCCGCCAGGATCAGCGTCGCGTTGAAGACCGCAGCGGTGACGCCGCCGCGGCCGCCGAGCTCGCTGAAGTTGAGCCGGTACCACTCGTCGTCCTGTGTCGTGGCGACACTGACCGTGAACCCGGTCGCCACCACGGCGAACAGCAGCAGCACGAGGCGGGTCGCGGTGACATGCGCGGCCAGCGTGAAGGCGGTGTAGCCGCAGCCGCCGGCCACCAAGGCGACGATCATGGTCGCCGTCATCGTGTCGACCGCGGCTCCGGGCCAGATCAGCGACGCGGCGTGGAACAGCACCCACTGGACCATTCCGAACACCGCCGCCAGCGACATCGTGAGCGCTGCCGTCATCCACGCCCGTCGAGAGTGCGTGACGCCGTTCAGCCACGCCTGCCGCGGATCGCGCGCCGCGAGCCGGTAGCTCACGAACGCCGCGGCGAGCGTGACGGATGCTGCGACCACGATGCCGGCCGCGCCGACCGACGCGCCTTCCCACACGGGTGCCGCGCGGCCCCAGAACCCGAGTGATCCTCCGGCGAGTCCGACCCCGAAGGCCAGGGTGGCCACGACGATCGCCCGCGCCTCGGTGCGCACGGCGAAGCGTCGCGCTTCGACCACCCCGTCGCGATGCAGCCGTCTCTCGACCCGCACCGCGGCAGCTTCGAGGCGTGCTCCCTGCGACCACGCGCCGCGTGCCATGGCATGATTGTCCACCCATCGCGGCGCGAGCGGGGGCTCTCGGCGGGCGAGCCCGAGGGGGCTGCCCGCGGGGATGCCTGGTGCAGCCCGGGAGGCGCCGGAGTACGTTGAGGCTGTGGATGGATCGCCCTCCGCACCGGATGTGACACCCGAGTCGCCCGAGCTCACGGAAGGACGCTCGCGCCCGACAGGCACCGCACGCGAGCTGGACGCGCTGCGCGCTCGCGCGTACGGCCCGGAGGCGGACATCGAGGCCGACCCGGTGGCGATGGCCCGGCTGATCGAGCTGGAGGCGGCTCACCTCAGCGCCGTGGCTGCCACACGAGCCGCCGTCGGCGCGGCCCCGACCGCGGCATCGTCTGCGGACCCGACGACCGCCCCGGCGCCGCCGCGCATCTTCCACCGGCGCCTGTGGGCCGTCGCGGGCGCGGTGGTCCTCCTCGGGGTCGCCGTCGCCACCGCATGGAATCTCGCACCGTATCCCGATGCGACGCTGCAGAAGATCGACGCCGAAGCGGACAGCGACATCATCCGCGTGCTGAGCGCGCAGGGGAGAGGACCGGATGCGGCCACGCTCCGCCAGTTCGAGCCGTACCACGGCGTGGGCGTGTGGTCCGTCGAGAACAGCGCGGGAAAGGTCTGCTTCGTCGTGTGGGACCTCGCCGCGAGCGGCAGGTTCTCCATCAAGTGCGCCCCACCCGGCAGAGAGGTCGCTCTGACGCTGAGCGTGGTGTCGGAAGGGGATGACTTCGGACGGTGGCTGCCGGACGGGAGCAGCGTCGACTTCCGTTTCGGCGAGGACACGGTGGACGTCTTCGTGCGACCACCGGAGGACTGAGCGCCGTCAGCCGCGCTCGGCGAGCGACTGCACCTGCCACTCGTGCACGTCGACGAGCCAGTACAGCGGTCCGGACGGGTCGAGCCGGGGGTCGTCGGGGGCGCGGCCATCGCGCAGCGCCTCGACATACGCGCGGTCCTGCGTGATGCGGCGGCGGGCCTGGCCGGCTCCGCCGACGGAGCCGTGGCCGGGGACGACGGCGACGACGCCGTCGGCGACGCTCTCGAAGAGGTCGAGCGCGGCCAGATAGTCGCCGATCGGGTCGTCGGCCTGGAGGTCGAGGAACGGCATCAGGATGTCGGAGAGCATGTCACCCGCGACCAGCACCCCGCTGTCCTCGACCAGCAGTGCGGCGTGTCCGGGTGCGTGGGCGCGGTGCTGGAGGATCCGGACGGCGGGACCGTCCCAGGGGATCCGTGTCGTTCCCTCGGGCAGGCCGGTGATCAGGCCGAGCAGCTCCATCGGGATCTCGTCGGCGTACTCGGGTGGCAGCCCCTCCGCGATCTGGCCCTGCCAGTCCGGGCTCGCCAGCACCTCGTGGATGGTGGCGGCGCCGACAGCCGTCCCGTAGCGGGGCGCGTCCCCGAGGCTGGGATGCCAGAGCACGTGGTCCCAGTCCGGATGCGTCGAGAAGGCCGCCACGACCGGGCGGCCGAGTTCGCGCAGATCGTGCGCGAGGTCCGCCATCTCGGATCCGGTGATGCCCGGGTCGATCAGGAGCACGCCGTCGCGCCCCTGCACGACCGTCGCCTGGGTCTGGATGAACTCGCTCTCGTGGGCGAGAACGCCCTCGGCGACGTGCTGCAGCATGGGGTGCCCTCCGCAGGTGTGGTGTGCGACCGCTCGGGGGCGACGCTAGTACCGGACAGCGCAGGCGATCCAGCCCAGGGTGTGCATACGAGCTCGAGCCGGGACCGGAAAGCCCCACGACCGGGTGTTTCCGCGTTCGCATGGACGCATGAGACGATGCACGAGATGGATGCTGCGACCCTCGACGAACTGCACACGCTGCGCGCTCGCGCCTACGGCCCCTCCGCCGACATCGACGAGGATCCCGCAGCGCTGGAGCGACTCCGTGAACTGGAGGCCCGTCGTGCCGCAGCGGCGACGGCGACGCCGGTGGAACCGCCCCTCGTCGCCGAACCCGCGGTCGCGCCCGAGCGGCAGGGCGCCGCGGTGACGGTCGTCGTCGCGCCCGAAGCCTCCGACGCGCAGCCGGAGGCCGAAGAGGCGAGCACCTCCGATGAGCCCGACGAGCCTCGCGCACGTCGCAGGAGGCGCGGGCTGTCGAGCAGCACGTGGGCGCTCTGGGCGCTCTCGGTGGTGGCGGCCGCGGCGCTCGCGGCCGGGTTGACCTATTCGGCCACGGCCATCTCGCCGATCTCGGCCTCCAGCGGCGCGACGCAGATCGACACGCTCGACCCGTACCCGCTCGCGGATGTCCCCGCCGGGTGGTTCGGCGCCGGGCCCAGCTCGCTCGCGTTCGACTACTTCGGGTTGACCCTGTTCGAGACGTCAGGCGGCTACGGAGCGCTCGGCACCGACTGCTTCAGCCTCGTGGCGACCGAGGAGCTGCCCGAGCCCGACGCGGACGCGAACTCGTGGTCGATGTCGGGGATCATGCTGACGGGATGCGCCGTGGGATCGTTCCCCGCGACCATCCAGCTCGCCGTCGACAGCAGCGCCCCGCAGCAGCTGCGCGACCGCTTCCCCGCCGACAGCGCCCTGCAGTTCGTTTTCGACGGCGACCGCGTCGGCGTCTACCTCGACAGCGGCGCCGCCGACTGATCACGGATGCTGCGGGCCGCAGCATCCGTCTCCCCTCAGTCCTTGCGGCCGGCGACGCCGAGGAACCGGATGAACACGGCGATCCAGCCGAATATCAGCGCGAACACGATGATCTCGAACGCCGTGAGCGAGAAGTAGCCGACCGCGGGGATGAAGAGGACGACCGAGGCGATCATCGCCGCGAGGAACGCCCACGACGCGACGAAGTAGGTGCGCGGCATGCCGCGGAAGAACCGCGGCCCGCCGATGAGCAGCACCAGGTACATCACGGCCATGCCGGAGGCCGACAGGTTGTGGGCCGGCATGTTCACGTCGACGGGGAAGATCCCCACGCACGCCAGCATGATGCCCATGATGACGAAGAGCACCGGGACCGTCCGCACCGCCCGCGGGTTCTGGAGGACGCCCGCCTCGGCGAGCTCACGCATGTCGTTGGCCACATAGACGGCGAAGGTCGTCACGAGGAGGCCTGCCGCGATCAGGGTGCCGTTGAAGACCCAGCTCGACAGGTCGTCCTCGAAGGTTCCGAGGTGGCTGAAGTGGATCGTCCACCACTTCGCGTCGGGCGTGGTCACCATGGCGGTGAGCGTGCCGATCGCGATGAACGTGAGCAGCAGCGACGACATCCGCTGCGTCGTCATCGCCGACACCGACAGGTAGACGAACCATGTCGTGAGGCCGAGCGTGACCGACATCAGCACGACGGCCCAGAAGGTCACGATCGGCAGGCCGATGAAGCCCATCGCCAGCACGCGGTAGAGCGCGTACACCGCGACGAACGCGAGGGCCGTGTGCACGATGACGACCGAGATCGTGTTGACGATGAACTTCCACGACGGCAGCGACTGCCGCCACTCCTGGCCGGGCCGGCCGCGGGCGCGCCAGTACTCGAGCGTCGACGCGACGGCGGCGACCACCGCGGCGCCGCAGGCGGCCCAGACCGAGAACGAGTCGGCGACGCCGGCCAGCTGCAGATCCGGGGCGAAGATGCCCACCAGCAGGCCGTAGATCGCACCGAGGATGCCGGCGGCGAACGCGGCGTAGACCGCCTCGGATTCGGCCCGGCGACCGGGCGTCGGGGGCGCGGCGTCCGGCAGCGGTGTGGTGTTCACAGTGCTCACGAGGTCAGAGTACGACCGCGCCGGAACTGCCGGGGTGATCAGCGCATCAAGATTCGGTGACGGTCCCCCTGCCCCGGGCCGCGGCCACGCGTCAGGCGCCGCGCTGGAGCCAGGGACGCAGCATCCGTGTCACCCACGGAAGCACCGCGTACGTCATGACGGGGGTGAGCAGCGCGGTCGAGAGGAGCACGCGAGCGATCAGCGGCCACTCCGCGAAACCCGGGACGAAGCCGAGAAGCCACGACGCGAGAAGGTTCGTGGGGAAGAAGCCGAGCCAGATCGTGACGGCCTGCTTCCATCGCGGCGGGGCGGCCGGGATGGGCTGCTGGACCGGGCCGGTGACCGGTGAAGTCGCGTGACCCGGATGCCGCGACTCGACGTGCGTAGCGAACGGGGCGTCGAACCACCCTTCGATGCCGGTGCGTCGCTCGACCCTGACCTCGCTTGCGAAAGCACGGCCGGAGTCGAGCCACCACGACCGCTGCGGCGAGTCCTCCCAGGCTTCGAGGGTCGGGATGTCGCGGAAGCGGTAGAGCATGTACCAGAGGTCGCTGCCTTCGCCCGCGCGGACCCAGCCGGAGCCGAGGAACCCCGCGAAGCCCGCGGCGAGATCGGTGCCGGCCTGCATCCAGCTCGTGGCTTCGACGGTGCGAGAGGGATCGATGCGTCGTTCGATCGCGACGGTGATGGGGTGGGCCACGGGTTCTGCCATGCCATCCATTCTGCGGACAGCGGCTTCGTCGTGCTCTCCGGGGCGGGCGAAGCCGCCGCCGCGGCGAAGGCCAGGGCTCGCGGCAGCGACAGCAGCCAGATCCCCATCGTCACGAACGCGACGAACTCGAACAGCGCGAGCGTGATCAAGCCCGCGGTCAGCACGATCATCCCGGTCATCAGGAGCGCGACGCAGAGCACGGTGGCCCGCCGGAATCGGCGGCTGCGACCGGGAATCGCAAGTCCCGTCGCGACCGTCGACACGAACGACAAGCCCAGTGCGGTGGCGATGAGGTCGTGCCCGACCGGACTCACCGGGATCGGGACCAGCCCGACCGCGGTGAGGAAGAGGCCGGCCGACACGATCGATCCACGGAACGCACGTGACGCGCGACGACGGATGCCGCTGGGCAGCGCCACCGCGATCAGCACGCCGTAGACCGCGAGGAAGAAGCCGGAGAAGATCGTGATGCTGTTGAAGGTCCGGCCCGAGAAGTCGGAGTGCGTGCCCAGCTGGGAGAAGTGCAGCTGCCACCAGGTCGTGTCGTGCGTGGAGAGGATCGCGACGGCGACCCCGACCGGGAGCGAGAGCACGGCGAGCCGTCCGATGCGGTGGGCGATGTGGCCGGCGTCGGGGGCGCGGCGTGCGGAGCGTGCGGGTTCGGAGGTGGTGGTCGTCACCGCGGTGGTGGTGGCGGTGGTGACGGGCGCCGCGACGGCCGTGGTGGTGGTCGCGGAGAGACCCGCTGCGTCAGTGGTGGTGCTGGTCGCGGCGTGCACGAGCGGGCGCGCCGTGGTGGGATCGGGGTCGACGCAGGTGAGCGTCGACGCGCTGGCGGCCCCCGTCGCGCGCGCGGGTGCGACGGTTACGGGTGGAGCGTCGGAAAGGGTCGTGGGAGGCATTCGACTCACGATCGGTTCTGTGCGGCGTGCCCGAAGCCGGACATCCCCCCAAAAGACCCCCGGTCCGGGGCCCGTTGGTCAAGACGGCAAATCCCCAGTTCAGCGGCGAACCGCTCCTTCAAACAGTAGCCCGCAGAGCCGAGAAAGCGCTGGCCGGAGCCCAACCGCGAAATGGGTGCCCGGGTACGCTGGACACGCCGGTCCACGCGCCGCGCCGCGTGGACGGCGTGCGGGTCCCGCTGACCCGCACCTGGAGGAGCCGGATGCCCAAGAACAAGAAGCCCGGCGGTGGCCGCGCGGCGAAGAACTTCGACCCGCGCTACAACCCGAAGTACCGCGCCGCGAGCGACGCTCGGGACGGGCAGGATGCCAAGCGCCGCCCGGGGGAGTCGTCGGCGGGCAAGCCGGGCAGCCGCAGCGCAGGGCATCGCGGGTTTCGTGCCGAATCCGGCGCCGCCGCGGCCCCGAAGCGCCGTTGGAGCGAGCAGGAGCGCGCAGGCCGGGACGAGGCGCGGGCGATCCGCACGCACTCGCGTGACGACCGCGCGCGGCCGGGGCGCGATCGCGACGAGCGCCGGGATTCCGGGCGAGAGGGTGCGCCGCGCCGGGATGCCGGGCCGCGCCGGGATGCCGGGCCGCGCCGGCAGGAGCCGGCTCGGCGCGACGTCGTGCACGAGCGGCTCGACGCCGACGCCGTGGCGCCTGCCGCGGTGGGGGGTGCGACGTTCGCCGATCTCGGCCTGGGTCAGAACATCGTCAAGACGGTCGCGGAGCTGGGGGCGCAGCATCCGTTCCCCATCCAGGCCGCGACGATCCCCGCGATCCTCGACGGGCGCGATGTGCTCGCGCGCGGCCGCACCGGGTCGGGCAAGACCATCGCGTTCGGCGCACCGCTCGTCGAGAGCGTGCTGCGCTCCCAGGCGGGGCAGAAGCGCGAGTTCGGCCGGCCGCCGCGGGCGCTGATCCTCGCGCCGACGCGTGAGCTCGCGCTGCAGATCGACGCGACGATCCAGCCGATCGCCCGCAGCGTCGGCCTCTTCACGACGCAGATCTACGGCGGCGTGCCCAAGGCGCGCCAGCTCGGGGCGCTGAAGAAGGGCATCGACATCGTCATCGGCACGCCGGGGCGCGTCGAAGACCTCGTCGAGTCGCGCGCGCTCGACCTCTCGCAGGTGCGCATCGCCGTGCTCGACGAGGCCGACCACATGTGCGAGCTGGGCTTTCTCGAGCCGGTGCAGCGCATCATGCGCCGCACGCCCCGCGACGCGCAGCGCCTGCTGTTCTCTGCGACGCTCGACGGCGAGGTGTCGTCGCTGGTGGGCGAGTTCCTGAGCGAGCCGGCGGTGTACGAGGTCGCGGGCGAGACCCAGCGCACGGGAACGATCGACCACCGCGTTCTCGTCGTCGACCATCGCGACAAGCGCGACATCCTGCGCACCCTCGTCGACCGTGCGGGGAAGACGCTGGTGTTCACGCGCACCCGTGCGTTCGCCGAGATGCTCGCCGAGCAGTTCGACGAGGTCGGCATCCGCGCCCTCGCGCTGCACGGCGACCTGGACCAGGCCCGCCGTACGCGCAACCTCGAGAAGCTCACGTCGGGTCGCATCGACGTGCTGGTGGCGACGGATGTCGCGGCCCGCGGCATCCACGTCGACGACATCGATCTCGTCGTCCAGGCAGACGCGCCCGACGAGTACAAGACGTACCTGCACCGCTCCGGCCGCACCGGCCGCGCCGGGCGTGCGGGCACGGTCGTGACGCTCGTGACGCGCGCACGTCGCGAGCGCCTCGCGGACCTGCTCGAGCGCGCCGACATCGAGGCGCCGTTCGACGAGGTGCGCCCCGGCGACGACCTGCTGGAGGAGCTCGCCGGGCGCTGACATCGCGTCGTTCACCGTCGCGTGAGGGGTGTCGGCGTTACGGGCAATATCGCCATTGAGACATCGTGTCGCAACCGCGGGAGGGCGCGCCAGGGGGGTCGTGGGCGGCGGCGGGGTGCAGCATCCGTTCGCTGCATTGCCGGCGCGGAGGTCAGGGGACGGCGAGCTGTTCGATGAGCTCGGCCGCGCGCGGCGCCCCGCCGAGTGACGCGAGCTGAGCCGAGACGCGGGCCGCAGCATCCCGATATCCGGAGCCGGACATCACCCGGTCGACGCCCGTTGCGACCTTCGCCGCGCTGGGCGTGCCGCTCTTGAGGTTCACGCCCGCGCCCGCCCACGCGACGAGCGAGGCGATCTCGGGCTTGTCCAGGTCGCCGCCCGCGATCACGAGGGGGATGCCGTGGCTGAGCGCGGCGAGTGTCCCTCCCCACCCGCCATTCGTGATCATGACGTCGACGCGGGGGAGCAGCTGCTCGTATGGCAGGAAGCCGGCCACCCGCACGTTGCCGGGCACGGTGAAGGGCAGGGTGTCGTTGCCGGGGACCCCCGTCGCCGCCACCACCAGCACATCCCGATCGGCCAGAGCCTCGATCGCCGGTCGCAGCAGATCGGACGGATCGATGTTCTGCGTGCCCTGCGTGACGTGCACGACGGTGCGTCCCTCGAGATCGCCCCACCACGAGGGCAGACGATCGCCGTCGGCGGCGGGGGATGCGGCGAGGCTGATCCGCCCGACGAAGTGGACCCAGTCGGGCCGGTCGGTGCGGCCGTAGTCGAGCGCCGGGCATCCGCCCACCGTCACGAGCTGCGTCGAGAAGACCGACTCGCCGAAGGGCCTGCGTGACGGCGGGAGCCCGACCTCCGCACGCGCGCGGGCCAGGGGCTTCGTGATCTGTCCGGTCATCAGCGGGACCACCGCGCGCAGGAGTGCGTCGCGCACGCGCGTGACCGGGTTCCGTCCTGGGACGATGCCCATTCCGGTGGGCGGGCCTTGGGGGCCCATCATGTTGAGCGGGAGCACGGCCGCCGTCGCCCACGGGACGCCGGTGTGTTCGGCGAAGAACGCGCTGCCGACCGACATCTCGTCGGCGGCGAGCACGTCCCAGGGCTCGCGCTCCCACTCTGCGGTGAGGTCGGCGAACTGGCCCGGGGCGGTCCCGATGAAGAGGTCCGCCACGTTGACGAGCAGCTGAGAGATGCCCTTCTTGCCGATCAGACGCGGAAACGTCACGGTGAGGTCGTTCTCGTCGAAGTCGCGCGCGTGCGACCACGGCACGAAGCGGGCGCCGGATGCCTCGACCCCCCGCTCGAACGCTCGGCCGGTGTAGAACCGCACGTCGTGGCCGCGCGCGCTGAGCGCCTCGGCGACGGCCCGCACCGGTGACACATGCCCGGTGAAGGGCATTGCCGACAGCAGGAAGCGCGCCATTCCGACATCGTGGCGCAGCGCCGGAGGAGTGCGCCAGAGGGGCGCGCCCCGCTGGACCTGCGACTTCGTGGCGGCGATGCGCGATTCCCGGTCTTCCCGAGCCGCGGCGTTTGATGCCAGAATGGTCACCCGGGTATTTGTTAGGACGCTTACCTAATTCCTGATCGGATGCCTCCCCCCTCACAACCGAAGGAGCTTGTGTGTCGAAACATCCCCTGCCGGCGCTCGCCGCCGCCATCACCGGAGCACTGGCGGTCGGCCTGCTCGCCGCGCCGGCTGCCGCTGCCGCGCCGGCCGCGGTCGCATCGTCCGCCGTCGCCGCGCGCGAGGACGCCAGCCCGACGACGACCATCAACGCCTATCGCAACGTCGGCTACTACGGGCAGTGGCGGGCGACCGGCGAGGCGCAGGCCACGCTGAAGCGCGTGTTCGTCGACGGTGGCGCCGGCGCGAACCTCACGCACCTCAACTACTCGTTCGGCAACGTCGCCGGAGACCAGGCTGCCCTCGACGCGGCCCGCGCGGCCGGCGTGCAGGGCCTGGACGGCGTCGAGCCGTACACGTGCTTCATCTCCGACACCGCCGCCACCGGACCCGGTCAGACCGACACCGCAGGCGACGCCGACAGCGACTTCGTGCACGCGTTCACCGCCGCGCAGTCGGTGCTCGGCATCGCCGATGCGAAGAAGCAGAAGCTCGCCGGCAACTTCAACCAGCTCGCACAGCTCAAGCGGCTGTACCCCGACCTCAAGGTCAACGTGTCGCTCGGCGGCTGGTCGTGGTCGAAGTCGTTCTCGAAGGCCGTCGCGACGCCTGAACTGCGGTCGGCGCTCGCCGAGTCGTGCATCGACCTCTACATCCGCGGCAACCTCCCCGTGATCGGCGGGCGGGGCGGCGCGGCCGCGGCCGCGGGCGTGTTCGACGGCTTCGACCTCGACTGGGAGTGGCCGGGCGCGCCCGACTGGGCGCAGGAGGTCGGCAACAGCGTCGACCCTGTGAACGACAAGGCGAACTTCCTCGCGTTCGTGAAGGAGCTTCGTGCGCAGCTGAACGCCGTCGAGGCCGAGACCGGCGAGGAGTACGAGATCTCGGCGTTCTTGCCGGCGGGGCCGACCCAGATCGCCGCAGGCGGCTGGAACGATCCCGAGCTCTTCGAGTACCTCGACTTCGCCAACCTCCAGGGCTACGACCTCTGGGGCTCGTGGACCGCCGAGACCGGCCATCAGGGCAACGTCTACGGAGACCCCGCCCACAACTGGGGCCTCGGGCTCGACACCGTCGTCGCGTCGTATGTGAACGCAGGTGTCGATCCGGCGCAGCTCAACCTCGGCCTCGCCGCCTACGGGCAGGGATGGACGGATGCCGAACCCCAGCCGTGGACCCTCTCCGGCGGCGGCATCACCCAGATCACGTGGGACCAGCTGAAGGCGCGCGACCTCGAGATCCACCACGAGTACACCGCCGACGGCCGCTTCAACGCGACGTGGGGCTACGACGCCGCGGCGCGCCAGTTCTGGTCGTTCGACGACGAGGTGGCGGTGGCCGAGAAGGCCGCGTGGGCGATCTCGAAGGGCCTGGGCGGCGTCGACTTCTGGGAGGTCGGCAACGACGTGGCGGGCGACCTCTCGGCCGCCTCGGCCCAGGTGCTGCGCGCGGCGACTCCGGGCCCGGTCGCGGGCGCGGAGGGCACCCAGTGCGCGACGACTCCGGATGCTGCGGCCCGGCCGTGGAATGCGCAGACCACGTACCGCGGGGGCGAGCTCGTGTTCCTCGACGGGCGTGTGTTCCAGGCGCAGTGGTACGCCAAGGGCGACCAGCCCGGCGCGTCGGTGCGCGGGCCCTGGAGCACTCTCACCGCGTGCGGTGTGAACCCCGGCACGGTGCAGGACTGGTACGCAGACACGATCTACGACAAGGGCGACCAGGTCGTCTACGGCGGCGTGACCTACACCGCCCAGTGGTGGAGCCGCAACGACGTGCCCGGAGCCAAGCACGGCCCCTGGAAGCGCTGAGTCCTCGCCGCGCAGCGGGCGTCCCCACGGGGCGCCCGCTGTCGCGCTCGTGCTCGGGCTCTGGGGTTCGGGTGGGATTTCGTCGAGGTGGCCCGTTGTGCCGGTTCGGGGTCCGGTGGCGACCATTGGGGCCGACTCCGGCGGCCCCGGGGGCCCAGAGGGCGTGTCCTTCGTCGAGGTGGCCCGTTGTGCCGGTTCGGGGTCTGGTGGCGACCATTGGGGCCGACTCTGGCGGCCCCGGGGGCCCAGAGGGCGTGTCCTTCGTCGAGGTGGCCCGTAGTGCCGGTTCGGGGTGGTGGTGGCGACCAGAGGGGCCACCTTCGCCCGGGCGGGGTCGGCTCCGGGATCAGGCGGCGGGGGCGGCGCCGATGGTGGCGACGAGTTCGGGGTCGCCGCCGAGCGAGATGAGGCGCGCGCGGAGCGCGGTCTCGGCCCGACGGTACGGCTCCTCGCTCGTGTGAAGCAGTGAGCGGGTGTTCGCCGCCTCGAGGAATGACACCATCTCGAACGTGAGCTGGCGCGCGTCGTCGAGCAGCGGCAGCTCGCCGGCGGCCATCGCGTACTCGATGCTCACGGTGAGGTAGTCCTCCCACTCGCTCGAGGCGGCGACGATCGCGTCGCGGACGACGCCGGGCTTCGCGTCGAACTCCACGGATGTCGCGGCGAAGAAGCATCCGCCACGGAACACGCGATCACGTGAATAGGCGAGCCAGTCGCCCAGCAGCGTGCACACACGGACCAAACCGCGCGACGTGCGCGCGCGGGCAGGTGCCACGACGCGATCGATGAACACCTCCCGGGCCGAGGCCACGACGGCGAGCTGCAGCTGCTCCTTCGAGCCGAACAGCGTGGCTATGCCGCTCTTGCTGTGCCCCGAGGCATCCGCCAGTCGCCCGATGGTGAGGCCCTCGAGGCCGTCCACCGTCGCGGTGTCGACGGCGTGCGAGAGTACGGCGCGCCGCGACTCGTCGCCTCGGAGGCGGCGGCGGTCGATGGGGGCTTGTGTCACACCCTCAGGTTACCGTACGATCGTTCGTATTCATAAGTACGACCGTTCGTATTTATCTGATCGGAGTCTCCATGGATCTCGCACTCGCCGCCGCCGGCACGTCCGTTCGCGCCGCGGCCGCTCTCTCGCCCCGGTGGGGAGCCGCCGTGGCGATGCCTCTCTTCGGCTACGTCGCGAAGCCGCGACCCGTGCGCGCCGACGACGAGCCCACGATGTCGCGCGCTCGCCGGCACACGGTGCGCATCGCAGGCATCGACCGCCGCGGCGTGGATGTCGACACCTACGAGTGGGGTGCCGGCCCGCGGACCGTCGTCGTCTCGCACGGGTGGCACGGGCGCGCGAGCCAGTTCTCGGTGCTGGTCCGCGAACTCGTCGCCGAGGGGTATCGCGTCGTGTCGTTCGACGCGCCCGCCCACGGCGGGTCGGGCGGTCGACGCACCTACCTCGTCGACTGGCTCGACGTCTTCGCCGCACTGCAGGAGCGCCACGGCGCGTTCGAGGCGATGATCGGCCACTCGTTCGGCGGGCTCGCGACCCTCGTCGGCGTCGCCGGCGGTATCGACGCCGCACGCGCCGTGACGATCGCCGCTCCCGCCGACGCCGACCTGCTGCTGAGCCAGTTCCAGGCCATGCTCCGGTACCCCGACGGGGTGGCGGCGAGCATGCGCGAGCTCTTCGCGACGCGATACTTCCCGGGGGAGCCCGACCCGTTCGCCTGGCTGTCGAGCGTTCGGCGTCCGCTTCCGGCCGGAGTTCCGCTCCTCGTCGCCCACGATCACGGCGACCGGGTGGTTCCGTTCGGCGAAGCCGGGCGGATCGTGGCCGCGAACCGAGGGGCGGAGCAGCTTGCGACGAAGGGGCTCGGGCACAACCGCATCCTCACCGACGACGCCGTGCTCGACGCCGTGCTCGATCACGTCCGCACCCCGCTCTCGGTGAGTGCGAGCGCCCTGACCCCCGAGGTCGCGCCGGCCGCGGTCGAGGAACTCGACCCGGTCTCGGTCGCGGCATAGCGCCCCGCACGTGCACAGAATCGGAGGTCTTCACGGACGCGCCGGGTTGCGGCATCCGTTCTCGGCGTGGCGCTCGGAACCTCCGATCCTGTGCGCGCGGCGGTCGACCCCCGCGATCGCCGGACGACGAGCGGCGGCTCCCGGTGAGGCGGCCCGGCCGGCTCAGAAGAGGCGAGCGGATGCCTCGGCGCCCGGCAGCGGGCGACCCGGAGTCGTCCGCATCGAGGCCGCGGCGCGTCCTCGGGACGTCACGATGATCGGCGGCGCGCTGCGCGCGTCGGCGCGGTCGGCCAGGCCCGCCACGGGTCCGCCGCGAGGATGCTCCTCCTCGGCCCGTCCGTCGAGGCCGTGGACGCGAAGCAGCGGACGCACCCTTTTCGCGAGCCAGGCGCGATAGGCCTTCGGTGCGTTCGCCGTCGCGCCCGGATACAGCCCCCGGTACGACGACACGAGTTCGGGGTGCCGCTCGGCGAGCCACTGCAGGAACCACTGCTTCGCTCCCGGCCGGAGATGCAGTGCGCCGTAGACGACCCTCACCGCGCCGGCCTCCTTGATGCGGCTGAGCGCGTGGTCGATCGCCGCGATCGAATCGGTGAGGTGCGGGATGATCGGCATCAGGAAGACCGTGACGCGGAAGCCCGCCTCGGTCGCCGCCCGCACCGTCTCGAGGCGCGCTGTCGCGTTGGGCGTGCCGGGCTCGATGAGGTGCTGGAGCTCGTCGTCGAACACCGCGATCGACATCGCGAGCGTCACGTGCACCTCGGCCGCGGCATCCCTCAGCAGCGGCAGATCCCGCCGCAGCAGCGTGCCCTTCGTGAGGATCGAGAACGGCGTGCCCGACTCCGTGAGCGCCGACACGATGCCCGGCATCAGCTTGTAGCGCCCCTCCGCGCGCTGATACGGGTCGGTGTTCGTGCCGAGCATGACCGGCTCGTGCTGCCAGCTGCCTCGCCGCAGCTCCTTCTGGAGCACCTCGGCGACGTTCACCTTCACCACGACTTGCGTGTCGAAGTCCCGCCCGGCGTCGAGCTCGAGGTACTCGTGCGTCCCCCGGGCGAAACAGTACACGCACGCATGGCTGCAGCCTCGGTAAGGGTTCACGGTCCAGTCGAACGGCATCGCCGACGCGCTCGGCACGTGGTTGAGGGCGGACTTGCAGAGCACCTCGTGGAACGTCACACCCGCGAACTCGGGGGTGGTCACCGAGCGCACCAGACCGTTCAGCTGTTCGAGGCCGGGCAGGGCCGCAGCATCCGCCACGCCCAGTTCCTGACCCTGCCACCGCATGTCTCCATGAGAACAAAGGTTCGAACTTAAGTCAAGGCGCCGCGTGCGCTCGATAGAACATCGGCAGACGGATGCCGCATTCCTGGCCAAAACCGGCGGTCTCGGGTCAGAATGGCAGACGTGACGGAGCCTGGCGGGCTCGCTACCCCCCGAGCCGCCCCCGAGACTCGTCGTGCCGCCCGAGCGATGCGCGAGGAGGTCGACCGGCGTGCCCGCGCGGCGGGAGCCACCGCCGTGCCGACGTTCGACGATGTCGTGTCGTTCGAGCTGCCGAGCGACGACTTCGTGCCGGGCTCGATCTCGGCGGGCGCGCCCTCGACTCTGCCGCTCGACTTGCGCCCGTCCGGCTCCGCGCGAGAGCGTGCGGCCTCGACACCGCACCCGGTTCCCGAGGCGCGGGTGCGCGGACGCCGGCGAGCCGTGCGCTCGCCCCGCCCCGTGGTCGGCGAGCGCCGCGCCGCGCGAGCCGCCGAACTGCTCGACATCGACGACGGCGCGCAGCCCACGCGCCACGCGCGGCCTCGCCGGCTGACCAGACGCCTGATCGTGGTCGCGGGGCTCGCCACCGGCGCCGCGCTGCTGCTCGGCTCGGCGGCGATGACCGCGATGATGCTGCCGACGGCGCCGGAGGCCCGCGCCGGCGCCGCGCTGGCGATGACGGTGCAGCCGCCCGAGATCGAGCAGCTTCCCGTCCCGCAGGTGGAGGAGTCCCCGCCGGCGGCCGACATCTGCGCGCTTCCCGACGTCACCGCCGCCGTGCAGCGCGGCGACGACGAAGCGGCGATCGTCGCGGCCGGTGGCGGCGAGGCCTTCCGCGACGCCGTCGTCGACGGGCGCGCTCCGTGCGTGGACCTCTCCGACTCGGCCCGCATCTGGACCGTCATCGACAAGATCCGTCCGGCCAGCCCGATCGACTACCGCCCCAGTGCGCTCGTGCTCCCCGACGGGGTGCGCAACATCGAGGGCGGCGCACTGCGGTCGGATGCGGCATCCGCTCTCGCCTCTCTCGTCACGGCCGCGCGCAACGCGGGAGTCGGCGAGATCGCGCTCGAGAGCGGGTTCCGCTCGTACCAGACGCAGCAGGCGACGTACGGGCGCCACTTCTCCGAGCGGGGCGAGGGCGCCGACCAGGTGAGCGCGCGGCCCGGCTACAGCGAGCACCAGCTGGGGCTCGGCGCCGATGTCGTCGCGTGCGCCGGCGCGTGCGGCACCCTCGACCAGCTCGCGGCGACGCCTCAGGGCGAGTGGGTCGCTGCGCACGCGTGGGAGCACGGCTGGATCGTCCGCTACGTCGACGGGGCGACGCCGGTGACCGGCTATCTCCCCGAGCCGTGGCACCTGCGCTACATCGGACCGGAGCTCGCCAAGGCCTATCACGATGGCGGCTGGACCTCCCTCGAGGAGTTCTTCGCCCTCGACCCGGCTCCCGACTACGCCGGCTGAGACGCGCCGCCGCAGTACCCTGCGATTCACGGATGCGGCGGCTCACAGCATCCGTGAGGCTTGAAACTGAGTACCATTGGCAGTGAGATGCAATGCCACCGGGGGTGCATCTCCACAGACTCGAGGACGAGAGGAAGGCGCACCATGGAGCGCGAGATCTACGACGAGGACCACGAGGCGTTCCGCGACGTCGTCAAGGAGTTCGTCAAGCGCTACGCGTCGGACGAGAAGCGCAAGCAGTGGGATGCCGCCGGCGAGATCGACCGTGCGACCATGCTGGCCGCGGGCGAGGCCGGCATCATCGGCCTGTCGGTGCCCGAGGAGTTCGGCGGCGCGGGCATGCTGCAGGACTACCGCTTCCGCTCGATCGTGCTGGAGGAGACGATCGGCGCCGGCCTCGGCTCGCTCGCCGGCGCCCTCGGCATCCAGGACGACCTCGCCGTGCCGTACATCGTGCACATGGGCACGCAGGAGCAGAAGGAGAAGTGGCTCCCCGGCATGGCGACCGGCGAGATCCTCGGCGCCCTCGCGATGACCGAGCCGGGCGCGGGCAGCGACCTGCGCGGCATCAAGACCACCGCCAAGCGCGTCGAAGGCGGCTACATCGTCAACGGCGCCAAGACCTTCATCTCGTCGGGCAAGACCGCCGACATGGTCGTGACGTTCGTGAAGACCGGCGAGGGCAACCGTCCCGACGCGTTCAGCCTGCTGATCCTCGAGGACGGCATGCAGGGCTTCGACCACGGCAAGAAGCTCGAGAAGATGGGCTTCCACGGCTGGGACACCGCCGAGCTGTCGTTCACCGACGTCTTCGTGCCGGAGGAGAACCTCATCGGCGGCAAGGAGGGCCTCGGCTTCATCCAGCTCATGATGAACCTGCCGCTCGAGCGCCTGTCGATCGGCGTCGCCGCGGCGGCCGCCGGCGAGGCCGCGTTCGTCTGGACCCGCGACTACGTGCTCAGCCGTGAGGCGTTCGGCGAGCGCATCGCCGACTTCCAGAACACCCGCTTCAAGCTCGCCGACATGGCCACCACGGTCGACGTGATGTGGGCCTACGTCGACCGCGCGATGCTGCTCTACAAGGACCAGAAGCTCACCGCCGAAGAGGCCGCGAAGGTCAAGTTCTGGACGACCGACCGCGAGGCCGAGCTCCTCGACGTCGGCGTGCAGCTGCACGGCGGCTACGGCTACATCACCGAGTACCCGATCGCCCGCGCGTATCTCGACGCCCGTGTGCACCGCATCTACGGCGGCACCAACGAGATCATGCGCGACCTCGTGTCGCGCCAGATCGTCGGCAAGCGCTGACGCTTTCTGACTGACGGATGCCGCGACTCGGCGCCTTCTCGGAGGCCCGGGTCGCGGCATCCGTCGTCCGTCTCGCCTCCAGGCCGCTCGCTCCCAGCCCGCGAGTTCCCAAGCATGCTCGGCTGTCGCAAAATGCTGGTCCTGTCGGCACTTTGTGACAGGTGAGCAGGGGCGCCCTGGGCTCGGCTGTCACGAAGTGCTGGTCCTGTCGGCAACTTGTGACAGGTGAGCCGGCTGGGAGGCCGGGGGAGTCGGGCGCCGGGGGAGTCGGGCTGGGCTGGGGAGAGAAGGGGGGTCAGTGCTGACCGGCGGGACCCGCGCCGCGCCCGAGGCCGCGGGTGGCCAGGCCGCGGCGGCGCGCGAGCTTCGCGACGCCGGCCTTGCGGAGGCGGTCGCCCACCAGGATGCCGAGTGCGACTCCCGCGACGCAGCTCGCGATCGTGAGGGCGAAGAACGCGATGAGCGCCCACGGCTCCATCGCCCACAGGTTGAACGAGGCGGCAGCGAGCACGGGGTAGATCGCGCCGACGAAGACGGCGCCGGCGTAGTACTGCCACGTCCGCCACGACCGATACAGGGTGACGAGGAAGGCCAGCTCTGCGAAGAAGGCCCACCAGATCGCCGCTCCGAGGAACGGGAACACGACGAGCCCCGAGATGACGCCGACGAGGATGCCGGCCAACGGCCGCTCGAGGAGGCGCAGCGCGACCGTCGCGGGCAGCAGCCAGAGCCCGGCGATCGCGACCGAGACGAACGGCACGGTGGCGAACAGCACGGTGGAGACCCAGCCGGCGCCCCACAGCATCACGCCGCCCGCGACGCCGATCGCGGCGCACGTCAGCAGGTACGCGGTGGTCACGCGGCCGCGGGTGGAGCGCACCGGCGCGGACGCGGCAGCCTTGCCGTCGGCGCCGCTCACGAGTGGGCCTCCGCCGTCGCGCGCTGGGACTTCGGGGCGGGCGACGCCGCGCCGACGCGCCAGTAGCCGCAGAAGCTCACCTGGTCCTTCGAGACGCCGCGCTCGCCGACCAGATGGCGGCGACCCTCGGTCGCGAGTGCCTGCTCGCCGACGATGTACGCGTGGATCGCAGCATCCGGAATCGTGCACTCGCGGAGAGCCTGCAACGCCAGGGTTCCGGGCTTCACGTCGTGGTCGCGCACGATCCAGCGCACCGTGACGCCCGCGGGGTGCGGGAAGTCGAGGGCATCGTCAGCCGAGGGCACCTCGACGATCGCGAGCCCTGTCGCGTGCGACGGCAGAGCGGCGCAGATGCCGGCGATCGCGGGCAGGCCGGTCTCGTCGGAGACGAGCAGCACGCGGTCCGTGCCGCGGTCGGGGTTGAAGGTGAGACCCTCGTCGATGACCACGACGCTCTCGCCCGCCCGGCACGACTCTGCCCAGCGCGAGGCCGGACCCGCCGTACCCTCGGCCGCGGAGCCGTGCAGCACGAAGTCGACGTCGATCTCGGCGCCTGCCGTCGCGGTCGCCGGGCGGAACGCGCGAACGGTGTAGTTGCGCATCACCGGCCGCACGCCGTCGGGGATGCGGAGGTACTTGAGGTACCCCAACATCTTGTTCGCCTTCGCGGGCAGGCGCTCCAGCCCCTCGTCGCCGCCGAGGGGCAGGAACAGCCGGAACCACTGGTCGTAGCCCATCGCATGGAAGCGCTCGATCTCGCCGCCGCCGAGCGTCACGCGCATCCAGTGCGGCGACAGGCGCTCGGTGCGCAGCACCGTGAGGTGCACGAGACCCTGCGTCTCGGGCTTGACCAGTCGGGGGTGAGCCATGTCGGTGCTCCTTGTCGGGCGGGCGAGGGGGTCGAGGACTCAGAGGCCCCACGGGAAGAGGACGGCGAACAGCGCGGCGGACACGAGCCAGAACGCGAGCACGAACGCGGTGTCGCGCCCGCGCCACGGCACGAGGTACCGCTCGGTGCGGTCGGCGTGGGCGCCGAACGCGCGGGCGTCCATCGCGAGGGCGACGCGCTCTGCGTGGCGGATGGCGCCCGCCATGAGCGGCACGACGTACCCGAACCAGCGGGCGATCGCGGCGAACGGTCCGCGCCCGCCGTGGGCGCCGCGCACGCGGTGCGCCTGGCGGATGACGTCGAGCTCGTGCCCGAACCGCGGCACGAAGCGGAACGCCGCCAGCGCCGTGTAGCCGATGCGGTACGGCACCCGCAGCTGCTGCACGGCCGCGCGCACGAGGTCGGGGCCGGTCGTCGAGAGTCCGGCGATGAGGGTGAGGGCGAGGATCGCGGCGAGGCGCAGGCCGGTGGCGAAGCCCACCTCGAGGGCGCCGCCGTACATCGTCCAGCCGCCGATCTGCCACACCACGACCGATTGGTCGACCCGCGATGCGTCGGTCCACAGCGCGAATCCGAAGCCGATCACGAGCGCGCTGATCGGCAGCGCCAGGAACAGGATCGCCGCCAGACGCCGCGTGAACGACACCCCCACCAGCAGCACGGCGTACGCGAGCGCGAGGAACGCCGCCGGGGTCGCAGCATCCCGCACGAACACCAGCAGCACCATCGCCGGCAGCGGCGCGGCGAGCTTCGCGAGCGGGTTCATGCCGTACAGGAAGCGGACAGCGGATGCCTCGACCCGCCGCGCGTACGGATCGAAGGTCGAGTGCGCAGCCGTCGCCGCGGTGAGCGGGCCGGTGTCGGTCACGCGGCACCTCCCGTCGCGTGCGGGGCCGCGGTTCCTGTTCGCAATTCAGGATCGTTGAGGCGCAGAGGGTCGATCGGGGTGGGTTCGGACGCATCCATCCTGAATTGCGAACGCGACGTGGGCGCAGGTGCGTGGGCGTCCGGGAGGTCGGCGAGGCGGGCGATGCGGGAGAGCTCGGGGTGGTTCCGGACGCCCTGCAGGGCGCGGCGCAGGGGCGGCGGGCGCAGGCCCGCTCGGGCGATGAGCGCGTCGTCGGCGAAGAGGTCGGCGGTCGGACCCTCGGCGAGCACGCGGCCGTCGGCGAGTACGACGGTGCGGTCGGCGTAGTCGGTCACGAGCTGCATGTCGTGGGTGACGACGACGATGGTGGTGCCCTCGGCGTTGAGCTCCGACAGGAGGGAGAGCAGCTCGTCGGCGCGGGCACGGTCCTGACCGAAGGTCGGCTCGTCGAGCACGAGCACCGGGGCGCCGGCCACGAGGGCCGTGCCCACCGAGAGGCGGCGCTTCTGGCCGCCCGAGAGGAGGAACGGGTGGCTGTCGGCCTTGGCCGAGAGGCCGAAGCGCTCGAGGAGGGCCTCCGTGCGCACGCGGACCTCCTCGTCGGAGAGGTGCTGTCGCCGCAGGCCGTGCGCGATCTCGTCGAACACGGTGTGCGCGATGAACTGGTGCTCGGGGTTCTGGAAGACGAACCCGATCCGCGAACTCAGAGTGCGCGCGTCGGCGCGGCCGACGTCGAGGCCGTCGACGTGGACGGTGCCCTTGGGCGGGGAGACCACGCCGGCGAGGGCCTGGATGAGGCTCGTCTTGCCCGCCCCGTTCGCCCCGACGACGGCGACGAAGGCCCCACGGGGAACGTCGAGGTCGACGTCATGGAGCACATCCGTCCGGCTGCGGCGGAGCGTGAGGCCCCGCACAGTGATGAGCGGGTCGGGGTCCGTCGCTCCGGCATTCCTGTCGCGAGACCACCCCTTCTCGCCCAGACCACCCGTGGCGGACGATCTGTCCGGGGTGGACTCGGCGAGCAGGGGTGGTCTGGGCGAAGAGGAAGCGGGCGCGGGCTCGGCGTCGAGAGCAGCACGGAGCTCGTCGGGCGTCAGCGGCAGGGGGTCGAGCCGGAAGCCGGCGCGGCGCAGGCGCAGGGCGGCGAGCGTCGACACGGGAAGCCACACCCCCATCGCGTGCAGGTCTTCGGCGCGGCCGCGCAGCACGTCGTCCACCGAGCCGTCGGCGGCGAGGAATCCGTCGTGGTCGAGGACGACGACCCGGTCGACGAAGCCCACGGCGGCGTCGAGGTTGTGCTCGACGAGAAGGATGGCGCGGTCGCCGGCCGCGACGAGCTCGGCGAGGGCGGCGTAGACCTCCTCGATCCCGGCGGGGTCGAGGTTCGCGGTCGGCTCGTCGAGCACCAGCAGCGGTGACCCCATCGCGAGCGCGCACGCGATCGCGAGCCGCTGGCGTCCGCCGCCGGACAGGCGGTCGGGGTTGTCCCTGCGCCGCTCCCACAGGCCCACCCGGCGGAGAGCCTCTTCGGCGCGGGCGAGCACCTCGGCCACCGGCATCCGCAGGTTCTCCGGTCCGAAGGCCACCTCGTCGAGGAGTGTGCCGGTCACGAGCTGTGCGTCGGGGTCCTGGAAGACCATGCCGACGCGCGTGCTGAGCTCGGCGACCGGCGTCGACTGCGTGTCGAGACCGTCGACCTCGACCGACCCCGCCACGGTCGCCGGCACGGCCTGTGGCAGCAGCCCGTTGAGCGCGAGGGTCAGCGTCGACTTGCCCGACCCGCTCGGGCCCAGCAGCAAGACGACTTCGCCGGGCGCGACATCGAACGACACGGATGCCGGAGCCGGCGTGGTCTCGCCGTCGTGGGTGATGCCGAGCTCGGACACACGCAGCAGCGGCACCGCAGGGGACACGGCCATCCGATCGTCGAAGGAAACTTAGCCTTCCCTAACTTACCGGCCCACCCGTCGGCCGCGAAACGGCCCGAGCGAACGAGCGCGTCAGCGCTGACTGCGCCGGGCGACCCCTGCGCGGCGGAGTGCGGAGCCGATCGCCAGGCCGACGGCGGTCCATGCGACCGGGCCGATGATGAACAATGCGACGTAGACGATCTGGCCCCACAGCGGGAAGCGGGTCACGTCGGCAGCGAACCAGATCGCGGCGGCGATGACGGCGCCCACGATCACCGCGGAGAGGAAGAACCGCCAGGGTTCCCAGCGCTTGTAGCGCGAGGCCGCGGCGATGAGCTCCTGCAGACCGCCGATGAGGAGGGCGGTGCCGATGTAGCGGCCGATCCACAGCGGCACGACCGCGCTCGCCACGAGTGCGGCAACCATGTGCGTGATGAGTGCGACCCACGGTCGGCGCAGCAGCTCCTGCGCGACGACGCCGGGCAGCACATGCACGCCGAGCACGAGTCCGTAGAGGATCGGCGCACCTGCCGAGACGAAGCCGCTGATCGCTCCGGCACCCGCCTGCAGCACGCCGGTCGCGACGCCGATGGCGGCGCAGGTGAGCAGAACGCTCGTCGAGATCCGGGTGCGATGAGCCACCTGCCCAGAGTACTGGGATGCGGTGGCGCGATTCTCACTGAGCTCTCATTAACTGAGATTCACCTGGCAGTTACGTTTGAGTTCGCTGCGCCCCGACGAAGTGGCGCAGCGACTCCCCACAAATCAATGGAGGCCACATATGGGTCGATCCTCCGTCAGAGCAGCCGCGGTCGTCACACTCGCCGCACTGTTCACGGGCTCCGCCACCGCCAGTTTCGGCGCCGTCCCGGAGGAGGTGAACACCCCGACCCCCATCAATGCCGAAGACGGCCGCTACATCGTCCTTCTGAAGGAGGCGCCCCTCGCCACCTACGACGGCGGCACCAGCGGCATCCAGCGCACCAAGCCCGCCAAAGGCACGCAGCTGGACGCCGGCTCCGCGAACTCGAAGAGGTACCTCGCGCACCTCAAGAAGCAGCAGGCGGAGGTCGCGGCCGAGGCGGGCGTCACGCCCACGCAGTCGTACGGCGTCACGGTCAACGGCTTCAGTGCGTCGCTGACGGCGAAGCAGGTCGCCCAGCTCAGCAGCGACAAGGGCGTGCTCGGAGTCTTCCCCGACGAGATCTACCACCCGACCGCTGCGGTTCCCTCGACCGAGTTCCTGGGTCTCGGCTCGAACACGACCGGCACGGGCGGCATCTGGGATGCCGTCGGCGGCGTGAGCGAGGCCGGCAAGGGCACTGTGGTCGGCGTGATCGACACCGGCATCGCGCCGGAGAATCCGTCGTTCGCAGGCGAGCAGCTGAAGAAGACCGGCGCACCCGGTGTTCCCTACACCGTGAACGGCGACACGATCGTCTTCGACAAGGCCGACGGCGGCCAGTTCAAGAGCCCGATCACGATCGCGCAGAGCTGGGACAAGCGCCACTACAACACCAAGCTCATCGGAGCGCAGTACTTCTCCGAGGGCGCGGCCGCGGCGGGCTTCGACTTCAGCTACGACTTCCTGTCGCCCCGTGACGGCGACGGCCACGGCTCGCACACCGCGAGCACGGCCGCAGGCAACTTCGGCGTGGACGCGTCGGTCGAGGGCATCGGCTTCGGCAAGATCTCGGGTGTCGCACCGGCCGCCAAGGTCGCGGCGTACAAGGCCTGCTACGTCGGGCCCGACGACCTCGTCACGACCGACGACATCTGCGCCGGCAGCGACCTGATCGCGGCGATCGACAAGGCCGTCGCCGACGGGGTCGACGTGATCAACTACTCGATCGGCGGCGGCTCGGCCTCCACCGTCCTGAGTGCCGACGACTACTCGTTCCTCGGCGCAGCCGCGGCGGGCGTCTTCGTCGCGGTGAGCGCGGGCAACGACGGTCCCGGCGCCTCGACCGCCGACCACGGATCGCCGTGGTACACGACGGTCGCAGCATCCACCATCCCGACGTACGAGGGCACGGTGAAGCTGCCGAACGGGTTCCAGGCGGCCGGCGCCTCGGTGACAGTGCCGTTCGGCAAGGAGCTGACGGGGGCGGTCGTGTACTCGGGCGACATCGCGAAGCCGGGCGCAGATCCGGCTCAGGCGGCGCTGTGCATGCTCGGCACGCTGGACGCCTCGAAGGCGGCGGGCAAGACCGTGGTCTGCGACCGCGGCACGAACGCCCGCGTCGAGAAGTCGCAGGAGGTCAAGGCGGCCGGAGGCACGGCGATGATCCTCGTCAACGTGACGGCGGGCTCGCTCGACAACGACTTCCACTCGGTGCCGACGGTGCACATCGACGCGCAGCACCGCGCGGCGCTCCTCGAGTACGTCCGCGCGGCGGGCGCGGGTGCGACGGCGACGCTCGTGGGCGACAACGTCACCGGCAAGGTGACGCCGACCCCGCAGATCGCCGGCTTCTCGAGCCGCGGCCCCGTCCTCGCCGACGGCAGCGACGTCATCAAGCCGGACGTCTCGGCCCCCGGCGTCGGAATCCTCGCGGCGACGCACAACGGCCCGAAGGAGAAGGCCACGTTCGGCTTCAAGTCGGGCACGTCGATGTCGTCGCCGCAGGTGGCGGGCCTCGGCGCGCTCTACCTCGGCGAGGACCCGCTGGCATCGCCGGCGAAGATCAAGTCCGCGCTCATGACGACCGCGTACAACCTGGTCGACGCCAACGGCCAGCAGGTCGCCGACACGTTCGCGCAGGGTGCGGGCCACGTCGACCCGAAGCGGTACTTCACCCCGGGCCTCGTGTACGACAACGGCATCCTCGACTGGGCCGCGTACCTCGAAGGCGCGCTCGGGCAGGACTACTTCACCGATGTCGACCCGATCGACCCGAGCGACCTGAACATCGCCTCGATCGGCATCGGCGCCCTCGCCGGAACGCAGACGATCACCCGCACGGTGACGGCCACCACGGCCGGCACCTACACGGCGTCGGTGAACGTCCCCGGCATCGATGCAGTGGTGACTCCGTCGACCCTGGAGCTCGCGAAGGGCGAGTCGCGGTCGTTCACGGTGACGTTCACGACGGCCGGCGCGTCGCTCGAGAAGTGGGCGACCGGGTTCCTCACGTGGACGGGCGGCGGGACGACCGTGCGCTCGCCCATCGCGGTATACCCGGTCAGCGCCGACGCGCCGCCCGGGGTCTCCGCCACCGGCGCCGAGGGCGACCTCGACATCACGGTGACGCCGGGCTTCAGCGGACAGCTGCCGCTGACGGTGCTCGGCCTCGCGAAGGCGGACGTGCTCATCGACGGCACCGAGAAGACGGGTGAGGCGAACGGCGGCACCACCAACGTGCTGATGCAGGTCCCGGCCGGCATCGACGTGGCGAAGTTCGCGTTGAACTCGTCGGTCGACACCTCGGGCACCGACCTCGACCTCACGGTCTACCGCGTGGTGAGCCCGACCGACCTGCGCTACTACCAGCGCTGGTCGTCGGCCACCGAGTCCGCGGACGAGGCCGTGCAGATCACTCAGCCGACCGCCGGGTGGTACGTGGTCTCGGCCGACGTGTACGCGTTCACCGGTCCGTTCACCTGGACCGCCACGAGCGCGCTCGTCGGACCCGGCGGTGTCGGCTCGCTCACGGCGACGCCGAGCACGCTGGCCGCGCAGCAGGGCCAGGCTGCGACGTACAACCTGTCGTGGTCGGGTCTCGAGCAGGGCAGCTACCTGGGCGTCGTCCGCTACGGCGACTCGCAGGTGCGCACGGTCGTCTCGGTCGACGTGCCGTAACCCTCCGCACACGAGGGGGCGCTCGGGTTCAGGCTCGGGCGCCCCCGGCGTTTGGATGAACGGATGCTGCGGGCCGCAGCATCCGTCCATCCCAGACGCGTGCGGGGACGGCGTTACAGGCGGCGCCGGCGCCGCGTGAGGCGCACGGCGGGCATCGGCGGAGCGGGGATGCGCTCGTCGCCGTGGTCGATGACGTGGCCGAAGCGGTCGGAGCCCGACTCCCAGGCCTCGCGGGCGTCGACGATCTCTTCGTGGGTGCGGCCGACGAAGTTCCACCACATGACGACGTCGTCCTCGAAGGGCTCGCCGCCCAGGAGGAACAGCGTCGCGCCTGCCGGGCTCGAGATCACGACATCGTCGCGATGCGTGCCGAGGTAGAGGAGGTGCGCCGCGTCGACGACGACGTCTTCGCCGACAGCCGGTGTCCCCACGGCAGCCGCGCCGTACACCGCCACGAGCGCATGCTCCCAGGCCGGGTCGAGCGGCACGGTCACGGTCGCACCCGCCGGGATCCGCAGCTCCGCGCCGACGATCGGCGTGTAGACCGTTGCCGGCGATGCCACGCCGCCGAGCTCGCCGAGCACCACCGTCGCCGATCCGGCCGCACCCGCGACCGGCGCCAGCTCCAGCTCCGGCAGCACCGCGTGCTGCTCGAACGCCGGTCCGCCGTGCCGTCGCGACTCGGGCAGGGCGACCCAGAGCTGCAGCGCGTCGAGGGGCGCGGCATCCTCTCCGACCGAGTACTCGGAGTGGGCGATGCCTGCGCCGCTCGTCATGAGGTTGAGCGCACCACGGCGTACGAAGACATCGCTGCCCACGGAGTCGCGGTGCCGCACGTCGCCGAGGTACGGCCACGTCACGGTCTGCAGGCCGATGTGGGGGTGGGGTTCGACGCGCATGCGCGTCTCCTGCGGTCCGAATCGATCGAGGAAGCACCAGGCGCCGACGAGCGGCAGCTCGCGCTGCGGCAGCGCGCGGTGCACCGACATCGCGCGCACACCGCCGAGCGGCACCTCGCGTGCCTCGAGCAGCAGGGTGCGCGGCCCGGCGCATTCGACCGAGGACTCGGTGGCGACGGCGTCGTCGGCGTCCAGTCGGGTCATGTCGCCGCTCCGATCACTCCGGGTGCGGCTGGTCGGGCCACTCGACCGTGAGCCCGGGCACGTCGTGCGTCCGCAGGTACTTCGCCACCACGGGGCAGTGCGGCACGACCGTCTCGCCCCGGCGCGCGGCATCCGCCATCGCCTCCGAGACGACGATCTGCGCGAGCCCCCGGCCGCGGAAGGCCGGGTCGACCTCGGTGTGCGGAAAATGCAGGCGGCCGCGGGGATCGATGCGGAAAACGGTGAAGCCCGCGAGCACGTCGTCGACGTGCACCTCGTAGCGGCGGTCCTCGTCGTTGCGGGTCACGATCGTCTGCGCTTGCGTCTCGGTCACGTCAGTCCTTCCGTCGTCCTTCTCAACGTACGTGTCCGTGGCGCGATTCCGCCACCGCGGGTGCACGAGGGCCCCCTGGCGGCGCTGATCCCACGGGTCTATCGTCGGCATCGTCCGCGATGTCTGTGCGGGGCGAGGAGCACGGCGATGCAGTCGCGGGCCGATTCGGGGGAATCGATCCGGCCAGGGATTCAAAGGGGAATCATGAAACGACGCATTCTCGCCGCATTCGCGGCGCTCGCTCTGGGGGTCGTCGCCGTCTTCGGCACGTCGTCGGCCGCCGTCGCCGCGCATACGCCCGGAGCGACGTACGTCGCCCTCGGCGACTCCGAGGCCGCCGGCAGCGGCAACATGCCGTATGTCGACACCAGCTCGTGCAAGCAGTCCAAGAAGGCGTACCCCAAGGTGCTCAGCGCCGCGTTGGGCGTGTCCGTCGTGTCGGCGGCGTGCGCGGGTGCGACCACACAGGATGTCGCGGTGCAGGCCGGCGCTCTCCACGCAGCGGGTGCGCTCGGCTCAGCCACGCAGCTCGTGACCATCACCGCCGGCGTGAACGACATCGAGTGGCAGAAGGTGCTCGCGCTGTGCAGCGATCCGAACCTGGCCGCCGAGTGCGCAGCGGCGAAGGCCGCTGCGATCGCCGAGATCCCGACCATAGCTCCCGCGATCGCCCAGCTGATCGGTTTCGTCCGCTCGCTGGCGCCGAACGCGTACATCGTCGTGACCGGGTATCCCCTGCTGTTCGGCGACGTCACCGGCACCTGCAACGCCGGCAGTTCGCAGAGCGGGCCGGTCAAGCTCCCGGCACAGCTCGTGGCCGAGGTGAACCAGGGAGTGTCCGGCATCAACGCCTTCATCGCCGGCGGCGTCGCGGCATACATGGCCGCGGTGCCCGCTGATATCGGCGTCGAGTACGTCGACGTCAGCGTGGCGTTCGACGGCCACGGCCTCTGCGACACCGGCGACCGCTGGATCTTCGGCTTCTCCGCCGGAGAGCCGAACATCGACCGCGGCTTCCACGCGAACGCCGCCGGCCAGCAGGCCTGGGCCGCGACCATCCAGGCGGCGCTCGTCGGCTAGCACGTTCTGGGGGACGGATGCTGCGGGGTCGCAGCATCCGTCTCCACTCTGCTCGTCTGTCGCGTAGCGCCGCCTGCGTCGGCACTTCGCGGCGGGGGAGCGGATGCTGCGACCTGGCAGACTCGGACGGTGACGCTTCTCGAGACCATCGCGACCGCGGCCGAGGCCTCGGGGGCGCCCACGGGGGCGCCCGACGCGGATGCGCTGTACGACGCGTTCGTCGAGTGGGCGGGCGATCAGGGCTTCGCGCTGTATCCCGCGCAGGACGAGGCGGTCATCGAGATCGTGTCGGGCTCGCACGTGATCCTGTCGACGCCGACGGGCACGGGCAAGTCGCTGGTCGCGGTCGCGGCCCACGCGGCGGCCATCGCCCGCGGTGGTCGCACGTACTACACCGCGCCGATCAAGGCGCTCGTGAGCGAGAAGTTCTTCGCGCTCGTCGACATCTTCGGCGCCGCGAACGTCGGCATGGTGACGGGCGACTCGTCGGTGAACCCGGATGCCCCGATCGTGTGCTGCACCGCGGAGATCCTGGCGAACCTGGCTCTGCGCCAGGGCCCCGACGCCGCGGTCGACCAGGTCGTGATGGACGAGTTCCACTACTACGGCGACCCGGATCGCGGGTGGGCGTGGCAGGTGCCGCTGCTGCTCCTGCCGCGCGCGCAGTTCGTGCTGATGTCGGCGACGCTCGGCGACGTCACCACCATCGCCGAAGACCTCGAGCGCCGCACCGGCCGCACGGTCTCGCGCATCACGGGCGTCGAGCGGCCGGTCCCCCTGCACTTCTCGTACGCGCGCACGCCCGTGCACGAGACCGTCGAGGAGCTGCTGCAGACCGGCGAGGCGCCGGTGTACATCGTGCACTTCTCGCAGGCGGCCGCGATGGAGCGGGCGCAGGCGCTGTCGTCGATCCGGATCGTGAGTCGTGAGCAGCGGGATGCGATCGCCGAGGCGATCGGCGGCTTCCGCTTCACGACGGCGTTCGGCCGCACGCTGTCGCGGTACGTGCGCGCGGGCATCGGCGTGCACCACGCCGGCATGCTGCCCCGCTACCGGCGGCTGGTCGAGACGCTCGCGCAGCGCGGGCTGCTGCGGGTCATCTGCGGCACCGACACCCTGGGCGTCGGCATCAACGTGCCGATCCGCACCGTGCTCATCACGGCGCTGTCGAAGTTCGACGGCACGAAGATGCGGCAGCTCACGGCGCGAGAGTTCCATCAGGTCGCCGGTCGCGCCGGACGCGCGGGCTTCGACACCGCGGGGACCGTCGTCGTGATGGCGCCGGAGTGGGAGATCGAGAACGAGGCCGCCTTGCGGAAGGCCGGCGACGATCCCGCCAAGCGCAAGAAGATCGTGCGCAAGAAGGCGCCGACGGGGGTCGTCAACTGGGGTCTCGGATCGTTCGAGCGCCTCGTCGAAGCGGAGCCCGAGCCCCTCGTGCCCCAGTTGCAGCTCACCGCTGCGATGCTCATCAACGTCATCGCGCGCGGCGGCGACGTGTTCTCCAACGTGCGGTCGCTGGTGTTCGACAACCACGAGCCGCGGGCCCGGCGCTACGAGCTCGCGCGACGCGCGATCGCGATCTTCCGCACCCTGCTGGCGGCCGACGTCGTCGAGATCGACCGCACGTCGGACGGGACGGATGACTCGGTGCCCAGCATCCGTCTCACCGTCGATCTGCAGCCGAACTTCGCGCTCAACCAGCCGCTCTCGCCGTTCGCGCTCGCCGCGATCGAGCTGCTCGACCCGGACGACACGGCGGGCGCCGCGGGGACCGGGCACTACGCGCTCGACGTCGTGAGCGTGATCGAGGCGACGCTCGACGACCCTCGGCCGATCCTGTCGCAACAGGAGTTCAAGGCGCGCGGCGAGGCCGTCGCGGCCATGAAGGCCGACGGCATCGAGTACGACGAGCGCATGGCGCTGCTGGAGGAGGTCACGTACCCGAAGCCGCTCGAGGAGCTCCTCGAGCAGTCGTACGAGGTCTTCGCGTCGAGCCAGCCGTGGATCCGCGACTTCGAGCTGTCGCCGAAGTCGGTCGTGCGCGACATGTTCGAGCGCGCGCTGTCGTTCTCGGAGCTCATCTCGCTGTACCAGCTCGCGCGCAGCGAGGGCCTCGTGCTGCGCTACCTCTCCGACGCGTACCGGGCGGTCCGCCAGACCGTGCCCGCCGAGGCGCAGACCGACGACCTGCACGACCTGGTCGCGTGGCTCGGCGAGGTCGTGCGGCAGGTCGACTCGAGCCTCGTCGACGAATGGGAGGCGCTCGTCAACCCGGTCGACGACCCGTCGGCGCCGGTGGTGCCGCCCGCCCCGCCGTCGGTGCTGACGAACCGGCGCGCGTTCGGCGTGCTGGTGCGCAACGAGCTGTTCCGGCGCGTGCAGCTGGCCGCGCTGCAGCGCGACGAAGAGCTCGTCGAACTCGACCCCGACGTCGACTGGCCGGCCGCCCTCGACGCCTACTTCGACGACCACGACGAGATCCTGACGGGCGGTGCGGCCCGGTCGCCACGCCTCGTGACCGTGGACGAGACGGATGCTGCGGCGTCGGGGCTCTGGCGCGTCGAGCAGACGATCGACGACCCGGCGGGCGACCACGACTGGCGCATCCGCGGCGTCGTCGACCTCGAGGCCTCGGAGGAGGCCGGCACGGCCGTGGTGCGGGTGACCGAGGTCGTGCGCCTGTAGCCGAGCGGCTCGGTTGTGCCCATCGCACAACGAAACTCAGTGTCGGGGCATCTGAAACTGGGTTCCTTCGACCACGACCGTGTGCGACACGCGCGCCGTCCATACACTGCACTCGCGACAGCAGGCCGGACCTCGCCGAAGGAGGCGGAGTCCGACACCCTGCCGCTGTGTCGCCGCGCGGCCGGATCACCGGTCGTCGACGTCCACCCGCGCCTACCCCCCAGGCGCTGAACCGGAGTGCTCTCAATGACGAGAACAGAAACCCACACCCACGGCGTCGGCATGCGTGTCGCCGTCATCGTCCTCAGCGTGGCCCTCGCGGCCATGATCCTGCTCTACTTCGTCACGACGTCGCAGATCGCGAGCGGATCGACGAAGCTCGCAGACGGCGCCGGCCAGGCGCACGAGGGCTCGACCGAGCTCGCCGCGGGCGCGTCCGAGCTCGCGGCGGGCGCCGATGACCTCGCCGCCGGCGCGTCGGATCTCGACGACGGCGCGGCATCCGCCAGTGCGGGCGCCGCGCGCCTCGCGAACGGCGCCTCGTCGGCGGACGCGGGCGCGCAGTCGCTCGCGGCGGGAGCGGCGAGCCTGCAGGCGGGCGCGCAGTCGCTCGCGAGCGGGGTCGGCACGCTCGGGACGGGAACCCGCTCGGCCGCCGCCGGGGCCACGAGCCTCGCGGCCGGGACGAGCCAGGCCGCGGACGGCGCGGCGAGGCTCGCGGCGGGTGCCCAGACGCTCGCAGCCGGCGTCGGTGCGGCGCACAAGATCTCGGGCGACCTGCTGGCGGGAGCGACGGAGATGCGTGACAAGATCGCCCCCAAGGTCACCGACGAGGTGCGGGCACTGGCAGCGGGCCAGGCGCAGATCCAGGGGGCTGCGGCAGGCGCCCCGGTGAACTCTCAGAAGCTCGCGGACGCGCTCGCGGCGCTCACGGCGGCGAACGCCACCGACGCCCAGCTGACGCAGCTCAGCATTCTCGCGAGTGGGCTCGACGCGCAGGTGGACGGCATCGCGAAGGCCGCAGGGGCGGCTCCGCTGCTGGCGGCCGGCGTCATCGACGCGTCCGGCGGCGCGCAGCGGCTCGCCGGTGGCCTGAACGCGCTCGTCAACGGCGACCAGGCGAAGGGCTGGCCGGGAACCGCGGGGCTCGCCGACCCCGCGAAGGGGGCACCCTTCCTCGCCGCGAGCGCCCAGTCTCTGAGCGCCGGCACGACGCAGGTGCGGGATGGCGCGGCCTCGCTCGCGGCCGGCACCCAGTCCCTCGTGAGCGGTGTCGCGAGGCTCAGCGTCGGGTCGCAGAACCTCAGCGGTGGAGCCATGTCGCTCTCGGAGGGCGCCGCCACGCTCGCGGCCGGGACGGACGCGCTCTCGTCCGGTGCGGCGGACCTGTCGACGGGCGCGACCGCTCTCTCCGACGGGGCAGGCACGCTGGCCGCGGGTTCGCAGCAGCTCGCGGACGGCAGCGACACGCTCGCCGCGGGCGCGACGGCGCTCGCCGACGGCAGCGGTCAGGTCGCCGACGGCTCCGACACGCTGGCGGCCGCGACCGCGGCGACGACTCCGAACGTCCTGCCCTGGATGCTGGGGCTCGCGCTCGCCGGACTCATCGCGCTCGGGTTCTGGATCGGCCATCGCGTGAACCACCGCGCCCGGTCCGCCGGCGCCGAGGCCGCGCTGGCCTGAGCAGGACGGACGGTGTGAGACGGGAGACGGATGCCGCTGCATCCGTCTCCCGTCCCGCCCGAGTTCGCCCGTGCTACGACTCCGCCTGGCCCGGCCGGTCGGCGCCGCCGGGTGGCGGAAGTGCTGGGGCGACGGTGGTCGCACGGGCCGACGAGGCGGAGTTGTGGCACCGCGAGGGCGCTCAGCCGAGTCCGAGCCCGCCGTCGGTCGACAGCACCTGGCCCACCACCCACGCGCCGTCGGGGGTCGCGAGCCAGCCGATGAGCCGCGCCGGATCGGCGGGCTCGCCGTAGCGGCCGAACGGGGTCGACCGCATCCATGCCTCGACCTCGTCGAGGGGCCGGTCGGTCGTCTCGGGGTCGAGGTAGCCGGTGTTGACGGGGCCCGGATCGATCGTGTTGAGGACGATGCCGAGGTCGAGCAGCTCGGCCGCCACCGTCTTCGTGACGCCCGCGAGCGCCGCCTTGCTGGCGGCGTACGCGACCTCGCCGCGCATCGGCCCATGGATCTGCCCGCTCGTCATCCAGAACACGCGTCCGGTCGGCTCGGCGAACGGACCCCGCCGCTCGACGCGCTCCCCGGGGCGTGCCCCGGGTTCGAGGGCACCCGCGTGCCCTGCCGCGAACTCCCGCGTCAGCAGGAGCGTCGAGCGGGTGTTGGTCTGCCAGAACGCGTCGAGCCGCTCGGCCGTCATGTCGAGGATCGACCCGTCGTCGCCCGACTGCGCGTGGTTGCACACCAGGATGTCGAGCCGCCCGGTCAGCGCCCGTGCGGCCTCGATGACGAGGGGGACGGATGCCGCGTCCCGCAGGTCCGCGCCGATGTCGCCGAGCTGCGCGCTCGGGGCGAGCTCCGCGCGCACACCGTCGCGCACGGCATCGAGGTCGTCGCCGCCCCACGGCAGGTGCGTGTCGTGCGGGCGGTAGTGGTGGAGGAAGACGTCGGCGCCGAGGCGCGCGAACTGCGTGGCGATGGCGAAGCCGATGCCCCGCCGGCGTGAGACGCCGGTGACGAGGGCGGTCCGGCCCGCGAGCGGAAGGGACGACGAGGACGGGAACATGCGATGCCTTTCGAGGACGCTGCGGCGCAGCATCCGTGATTCTGTCCGCGGGGACCGCGGCGGAGAGGGTGGTGACGGAGACGGGTCACAGGCATTGCATGACGGCGACGCTACCGCATGCGGCGGGGAGGAGGCATCCGGGATGATGGCGTCATGCCGACCTACGTGGCGTTCCTCCGGGCGATCAACCTCGGCGCGAACCGGAAGTTCCCGAAGGCCGATATCGTGCGCGTGGTCGAGGGCGTCGGATTCACGGGCGTCGCGACCCACATCAACACGGGCAACGTGCGCTTCACGACGCCGCTGCGCTCGCGGGCGAAGATCGAGAAGGCTCTCGAGGACGCGTTCGCCGAGGACCGCGGGTTCGATGTGCCGACGATCGTGTTCACGACCGCCGAGCTGAAGGCGATCGCCGCCGAGGCGGCGGCTCTGAGTGAGAAGCACCCGGGGCTCGAGCGCCACTACGTCTACCTGCTCAAGGACGCGCCCTCGCAGGCCGTCGCCGAGCGCGTCGCGGGCACGGCGACGGAGGCCGGCCGGATGGTCGTCCGCGGACGCGCGGCGCACGCGCTGCTCGGGCCGGGGTACCAGGCCGGCAACGTCGATCCGCTCAACGCCGCGAAGCTGCTCGGAATCGCGACGAACCGCAACCTCAACGTCATCGTGACCATCGCCGACAAGTGGTGCTGAGCTCTCGGCGTCGTGGTCTCACCCGCTCTCAGTTGAGGACCAGGACTCGAGCGCGGACCTGGCCACGGCGTGCCCGCTCCTCCTCTCGGCCCTGATCCTCAGTCGAGGATGCCGGGAGGCTCCTCCACAGAAGCCGGGGAGGTCGGTTCGCCGCAGGTTGTGCCAGGCGCCGGTGGACCGGGGGAGGGCGTCGGATGTCGCGGCTACCCTGGGACGGGTGACGATCCCCCAGGGCGACCCGTACGCCGACCTCGCGTGGGAGCCCGAGCTCGCGCCCCCGCCCGACGACTCGTGGGCCCCTCCGGAGGACGGCTGGATGCCGCCGCCCGATCCTCATGCGGGCGGCTCGACGTCGATCGACCCGTTCGCGGGTGCCGGTCCGCGTCGCGACTTCACCGGCGCCGACGCGGTCACGGTGCTGCGCGAGGTCTACGGCTACGACGCCCTCCGCGGGGAACAGGGCGCGATCGTCGAGCACGTCATCGCGGGCGGTGACGCCGTCGTGCTGATGCCCACCGGCGGCGGCAAGAGCGTCTGCTACCAGGTGCCCGCGCTCGTGCGCCCGGGCACAGGCCTCGTCGTGAGTCCTCTCATCGCCCTCATGCACGACCAGGTGGACGCGCTCGTCGCCAACGGCGTGCGGGCCGCGTACCTCAACTCCACCCAGGCGCCGCCCGAGCGCGCGGCCGTCGAGCGCGCGTACCTCGCCGGCGAGCTCGACCTCCTCTACGTCGCCCCCGAGCGGCTCAACACCGAGGCGACGCTGCGGTTCCTCGCGCGCGGAGCGCTCAGCGTCATCGCGATCGACGAGGCGCACTGCGTGTCGCAGTGGGGCCACGACTTCCGGCCCGACTACCTCGCGCTGGGAGCCCTCGCCGAGCGCTTCCCCGGGGTGCCGCGCCTGGCGCTCACCGCGACGGCGACGCCCGCGACCCATCGCGAGATGACGGAGCGGCTGCAGCTGCCTCAGGCCCGCCACTTCGTGTCGAGCTTCGACAGGCCCAACATCCAGTACCGCATCGAGGCCAAGTCCGACCCGCGGCGCCAGCTCGTGGCGTTCATCCGCTCGCAGGGGTCCGGTGCGGCGGGAATCGTCTACGCGCTGAGTCGCAAATCGGTGGAGCAGACGGCCGAGTTCCTCTCCGCGCAGGGCGTCGACGCCCTCCCGTATCACGCGGGCCTCCCCGCCGAGACGCGTGCCGCGAACCAGTCCCGGTTCCTCCGCGAAGACGGGGTCGTCATGGTCGCGACGATCGCGTTCGGCATGGGCATCGACAAGCCCGACGTGCGCTTCGTCGCCCACATCGATCTGCCGAAGTCCGTCGAGGGGTACTACCAGGAGACCGGTCGCGCGGGCCGCGACGGCGAGGCATCGGTCGCGTGGATGGCGTACGGCCTCGGCGACGTGGTGCAGCAGCGCCGCATGATCGACCAGTCGCCCGGCGACCGTGCGTTCAAGACCCGGCTGGGCCAGCACCTCGACGCCATGCTGGGTCTGTGCGAGACGGTCGGATGCCGCCGCCAGAACCTGCTCGCCTACTTCGGCGAGGCCTCCGCCCCGTGCGGCAACTGCGACACCTGCCTCGAGGCGCCCGATACGTGGGACGGACTCGTGCCGGCGCAGAAGCTGCTGTCGACGATCGTGCGTCTGCAGCGTGAGCGCGGCCAGGCGTTCGGCGCGGGTCACCTCGTCGACATCCTGCGCGGAGCCTCCACCGACCGCATCCGCCAGCAGGGCCACGACCAGCTCTCGACCTACGGGCTCGGCACCGACCTCAGCGACCAGGACTGGCGCAGCGTGATCCGGCAGCTGCTGGCCCGCGGCATCCTGGTCGCCCGCGGAGAGTACGGCACGCTCGCACTCGGCGAGTCCGCGGCAGGTGTGCTGCGGGGCGAGACCCCGGTGCCGCTGCGCCGCGACGTGATGGGCCGATCGGGCGGCGTCGCGCGCGTGCGCAAGACCACCGCACCCGAGACCCTCGACCCCGCGAACGCCGGCCTCTTCGAGGCACTCCGCGCCTGGCGCGCCGGCGTCGCGAAGGAGCTCGGCGTGCCCGCCTACATCGTGTTCGGCGACGCGACGCTGCGCGCCCTCGCCGAGCGCCGCCCCGAGAGCCTCGCAGACCTCGACGGCGTCTCGGGCATCGGCGCCAAGAAGCGCGAGGCCTACGGCGAGGCCGTGCTCGCGGTGGTCGCCGCCGCCTGAGCGCGCTCGCGATCGCCGCCGCCCGACGGGGTCCGTCAGCCGTGAAGCCCGATCACATCGGGTGCTCTCGCCGAGAACACCCGTTCTGCGCGCACACGACGTGTCGCCTCGGTGACAGCACGCGATGTGAACATCGCCGAGGCGGCGCCTACCCCGACCGGGGCAGCACGTCGTCGAGGTGCGCCGCCAGCTGGACGGCCACGTCGACCGAGGAGCGGTCGTAGAGCCACTGGTACTGCAGACCGTCCCAGAGAGCCGTGAGCCACAGCGCCTCGAACTCGGGGTCGCGGTGCGAGGGGAGGTCGCCGTCCTCCTGGGCGGCGCGGAAGAGCGCGGCGAAGTGATCCACCACGCCGCGGAAGCGCTGCGCGAAGTAGGCGTGCGCGGGGTGGTCCGCGGGGACGGCCTCGCACGACAGCACGGCGTAGACCTCGATGAGGCCCGGCGCCGTGGCCGCGTTGACCGTCGCGCCGCGGGGGAGGCCGAGCAGCTCGTCGGCGGCGCGGTCGGCGGGCACATAGTCCATCCGCGACTCGATCTGCTGGTCGCGGTGGCTCAGGACCGCTCTCAGCAGGTCCTCCTTCGAGCCGACGTGGTGCAGCAGCGTCGACTTCGAGACCCCGACGCGCTCGGCGATGTCGCGCAGGCTCGTGTCGCCGTACCCGTCCTCGGCGAAGAGCGCCGTGGCACCGTCGACGATGAGCGCGCGGCGCTCGCGGCCTACGCGATAACCGGAGGGCGCAGCATCCGGCTCCGCGAACGAGGGCATGGGCGGCACCGGCACCGCCGTCGACGCAGGAGGGGGATCGTCCGCGTCGCGCCAGCCGACCGGCAGCATCAGCGACTCCTCGTAGGTCTCGAGCGCCTCGGCGATGTCGACCCGCTCGGGCAGGTACTGGGCCAGCAGCTGCAGGCCGTCCCACGCGGCGGCGATGCGCACGGCCTCGCCGGCCGCGTCGCGGTCGGCCGAGACGGTGTTCTGGGCGATGGCCTCGTCGATGGCGTCGGCCGACAGCTCCCGAAGGCGCGCATACCGGTCGCGCATGATCTCGTGCGCAGGGTGGCGAGGAGTGGATGCCTCGCCCGTGAGCGCGGCGAACAGGGCGAGGTAGCCCGGCACGGTCTCGTTGCGGCGGGCGAGCTCGCTGTAGGCGAGGGTGCCGGGGTCCTCGGCGGCCAGGCGGTCGAGCAGCTCGTACTCGTTGTCGCGCTCGAACAGCTCGACCACCGCGGCGAGCAGCTCGCCCTTGGTGGCGAAGTGACGCAGCAGCCCGGGGTGGCTGATGCCGGCCGCCGCCGCGATGTCTCGCAGCGAGGTGGCGCGATACCCACGGGTCACGAAAGCGTCGTGCGCCGCGGCGACGATCGCCGCACGCGTCTGCTCGGTGCGGGCGGAGCGCGCGGCTGCGGGCGGGGCTGGCATCACCTGAAATCCGCCTCTCCGCGCTCGTCGCGCACCTACTCTATCCTCACCGATTACCACTCGGTCGAATTTCAGTTACCAAACGGTCGAGTTTGATGTAGCCTCGTGCATCGACGCGCTTCATGGATGAGCGGCGTCGCACCCGAGAAAGGACTCCGATGACAGAGCTGTCACCCGCCGCAACGGCTGCCGCGGCCGGCACCACCGGCTTCAAGGCGCCCGGCACGACCCCCGCGAAGACTCCGCGCGGCTACACGCCGGGTCTCGCCGCGGTGAACTTCGGCGTCTACCTGGCGCTGCTCACGCCGGTGCTCGTGTCGATGGCGTTCAAGGTCGAGCACATCTCGGCGGAGGGGACCGCCACCTCGAACCTCGGTCTCATCATGGGCGTCGGCGCGCTGTTCGCGCTCATCGCCAACCCGCTCGCGGGCCGCCTCTCCGACCGCACGACCTCGCGCTTCGGCATGCGCCGCCCGTGGATCCTCGGCGGCACCCTCGTCGGCCTCGGCGGGTTCGCGCTCATCGGCGTCGCGCAGTCGGTGTGGGTCGTCCTCATCGCGTGGTGCCTCGTGCAGACGGCGATGAACGCCGTCCTCGCCGCGGCCAACGCCACGCTCCCCGACCAGGTCCCCGTGAGCGGCCGCGGCAAGGTGTCGGGCATCGTCGGGCTCACCACGCCCCTCGGAATCCTCGCCGGCTCGTTCCTCGTCAACTTCCTGTCGGACGACTTCGCCCGCTTCGTCGTGCCGGCCGCCATCGCCACCGTGCTCGCGGTGCTGTTCGTCCTCGTGCTGAAGGACCGCCGCCTCGACCACAAGCCCGCCCAGAGGTTCACGATCGGCCAGTTCTTCGGCTCGTTCGTCTTCAACCCGGCCAAGCACCCGGACTTCGGCTGGACCTGGCTCACCAAGTTCCTCGTGATGTTCGGCTACGCGGGCATCGCGACGTTCCTGCCCTTCTACCTCACCGAGAAGTTCGGCCTCGACGAGCAGTCCGCGATCACCACCATCCTCATCGCCAACCTCGCGTCGATGGTCGCGATGGCGATCTCCGGACCTCTCGGCGGTGTGCTCTCCGACAAGATCGGCAAGCGCCGCCCCTTCGTCGCGATCGCCGGCGTCGTCATGGTCGTCGGCCTGGTGACCCTCGCGTTCGCGCCGAGCGTCGCCGTCGTCCTCGTCGCGCAGGCGATCATCGGCTTCGGCGCCGGCTCGTTCATGTCGGTCGACCTGGCCCTCGCGACCGAGGTGCTGCCCGACCCCGACGACACCGCCAAGGACCTGGGCGTGCTCAACATCGCGAACGCGCTGCCGCAGTCGATCGCGCCTGCGATCGCCCCCGGCATCATCGCGTTCGGCGCCACCACCGCACTCGGCGGCTACACCGTGTACTACCTCTTCGGCGCGCTCGTCGCCCTCGCCGGCGCCGTGCTCGTCTACCGCATCAAGGGAGTGAAGTGATGACAGACACCACGACGATCGACACGGATGCTGCGACCCCAGCGCCATCCGCCCGGCCCTGGCTCGACGCGAGCCTGCCCGTCGACGAGCGCGTCGAGCTGCTCCTCGCCGCGATGACGGTGGAGGAGAAGGCGGGACTCTTCTTCCAGACGATGATCGTCATGGGGGAGGGCGGCGAGCTTTCCGAGGGCGACCCCGCCTTCGGCATCCCGTCCAACCGCGAGTACGTGGCCGGCCGCCATATGAACCACTTCAACCTCCTGGGTGTCGCACCCAAGGCCAGTGACATCGCGGCCTGGCACAACAAGCTGCAGGAGCTCGCGGCATCCACTCGCCTCGGCATCCCGGTGTCGATCTCGACCGATCCCCGTCACTCCTTCAGCGACAACCCGGGCGCCGCGATGTTCGCCGGCCCATTCTCGCAGTGGCCGGAGCCGCTCGGCCTCGCGGCGACGCGTGACGCGGAGCTCGTCGAGCGGTTCGGCGACATCGCCCGCCAGGAGTACACGGCCGTCGGCATCCGCGTGGCGCTGCACCCGCAGGTCGACCTCGCGACCGAGTCGCGCTGGGCGCGCCAGCTGCAGACCTTCGGCGAGGACGCCGACCTCGCAGGCGAGCTGGGGGCGGCTTACGTGCGCGGGTTCCAGGGTGAGTCCTTCGGTCCGGGCTCGGTGAGCACCATGACCAAGCACTTCCCCGGCGGCGGCCCGCAGAAGGACGGCGAGGACCCGCACTTCGACTACGGCCGTGAGCAGGTCTACCCCGGCGGGCAGTTCGAGCTGCACCTCGAGCCGTTCGAGGCGATCTTCGCCGCCGGCGGTCGCCAGATCATGCCGTACTACGGCATGCCGGTCGGCACCGAGTACGAGGAGGTCGGCTTCGGCTTCAACAAGGGCGTGCTCACGGGCCTGCTGCGCGAGCGGTTCGGCTTCGATGGCATCGTCTGCACCGACTGGGGCCTGGTGACGGACCAGCCGATCATGGGCACGGACTTCGCCGCCCGCGCCTGGGGCGTCGAGCACCTCACCCCCGCCGAGCGCATGGTGAAGATCCTCGACGCCGGTGCCGACCAGTTCGGCGGGGAGCACGACCCGTCGCTGCTCCTCGGCCTCGTGCGCGACGGTCTCGTGAGTGAGGAGCGCCTCGACGTGTCGGCGCGGCGCCTCTTGCGCGAGAAGTTCGAGCTGGGCCTGTTCGAGAACCCGTACGTCGATGTGGAGGCGGCCGACGCGATCGTCGGCTCGGCGGAGTTCCGCGCCGCAGGCGAGGCCGCACAGCGTGCCTCGATCGCGGTGCTGTCGAACGCCGGTGCACTTCCGCTGCGCCGCAGCCTGAAGCTCTACGTCGAGGGCATCGCACCCGAGGCGGCCGCGCGCTACGGCGAGGTCGTCGAGACGCCGGAAGAAGCGGATGCTGCGATCCTGCGCCTGCAGGCACCGTACGAGCAGCGCGCCTCGATGTTCGAGAACTTCTTCCACGCGGGGTCGCTGGACTTCCCCGAGGACGTCGTCGCCCACGTGCGCTCGGTGGCCGCGGTGGTGCCGACCGTCGTGGACGTGTTCCTCGACCGTCCCGCGATCCTCGGCCCGATCGTCGAGGCCGCGAATGCGGTCACGGCGAACTGGGGGGCGAACCCGGAGGCGCTGCTCGACGTGCTGACGGGCGGTGCGCCCGCCACGGGCAGGCTGCCGTTCGACGTGCCGAGCTCGATGGCGGCTGTCGAGACCTCGCGCCCCGACGTGCCGTTCGACACCGCCGACCCGCTGTTCCGGTTCGGCCACGGCCTCTCACTCTGACGCACTGATCGACGGATGCTGCGCCGCGACCTCGAGGCACAGCATCCGTCGTCGTGTCTCCGCCGCACAGAATCAGAGACGCTGCCCGACATGCGGGCTCGGGATGCGCGATCGGCGCGCCGCGGAAAGCCTCCGATTCTGTGCGGGATTACTCCGCGACGCCGGGCACGACCACGACGGGCACGGGGGCGTTGCGAAGGATCTTCGAGGCGCTGGAGCCCAGGAACACCTGGGCCAGGCGGTGCGTCGACGACGACCCCACGACCATGACATCGCCCTCGGTCCAGCCCACCGAGGACACCGCGGCAGCCCAGTCGCCGGCCGCGGCGATGCCGTACTCGAGCTCGTCATCCGAGAACCCCAGCGTCTTCAGATGCGCCGCCGCCTCCTGCTGTGCGGCGGCGGCCTGCACGGCCCACAGCTCGATGACCTGGGTCTGCGCGTGGCTGATGTCGGTGGTGACGGGACGGCGCGACGGGTTCACGAGGAATGTGACCAGGCGCATCCGTGCCGACGCGATCCGGCTGAACTCCGCCACGCGGTTCAGCAGCGACCAGCTGGCGTCGTCGTCGCGGAAGCCGACGGTCACCCTGGTGACGGGGCTCGTCGTGCGGTAGCTGCGCGGGGCGATCGCCACGGGCAGGGGCGAGGAGTGGACGAGCCGGTCGGTCTTCGAGGTGAGGCGCACCCGCCCGGGCTCCGCCTCCTCGGCCGACCCCACCACGATCATCCGCGCGTCTCGCGCCAGAGCCTGCTCGATGAGGGCCGCCGGAGCGGACCTCCCCGCGACCCACACCGCCTCGGCGGAGATGCCGGGATGATGGGCGAAGTCCGCGAGGGCGAGCTCCGCGCTCAGCCTGCCCTCGCTCGCGGCCCAGTCCTCGTACTCGCGGTCCACGCCCCCCGCGAGCGGCGTGCCCCATCCCTGCGGGACCACCGACACCGCGACCACGGGCTCGGGGTGCGAACGGGCGAACTGGACAGCGAGCTCGATGGCGCTGCGATCGTCGTTGCGCGGTCCGTAGCCGACGAGGTAGGTCACGTCTCCTCCTCGGGATGGATCGGCTCGGCGATCTGCTCCGGCGAGGTGTAGTCGTTGAGGGTCGCGTGCCGGCGTCCGTAGAACCAGTAGTAGAGCAGCACGATCGCGATCCAGCTGCCGAAGATCACCCACGTGACGGCCGCGAGACCCGACAGGATGTAGACGCAGGCGGCGATGGTGAGGATCGGCACCACCGGGTACAGCGGAACCCGGAAGGGGCGCTCGAGGTCGGGCTTCGTGCGTCGCAGCACGATGACGGCGAGTGCGACGACGCTGAACGCGACGAGAGTGCCGATCGAGACGGTGTCCCACAGGTAGTCCGACGGGACGAACCCGGCGATGAGCGCGACGATGGCCGAGACGACGATCGTGTTGTAGATAGGCGTCATCGTCTTGGCGTTGACCTTGAGGAACTTCCGCGGCACGAGCCCATCCCGCGAGATCGAGAACAGGATGCGGGTCTGGCCGTACAGCGTCACCAGCGTCACCGAGAAGATCGAGACGACCGCGCCCGCCGCGAGGATCGTTCCCCAGATCGGGTTGCCGGTGATGTTCTCCAGGATCTGGGCGAGGCCGGCTTCACCGGCCTCCTCGGTCGAGAAGAACTCCACCGGCTCGGCCGCCAGTCCCGCGACGGCGACCAGGATGTACACCGTCGAGACGATGATGAGGGCGCCGATGATCGCGCGGGGGAGCGCCTTCTGCGGATTCCGTACCTCCTCGCCCGCCGTCGCGACAGCGTCGAGGCCGATGAACGAGAAGAAGATCGTCGCCGCGGCGGCACTGATGCCGGCGGCGCCGAAGGCGAAGAAATCCTCGAAGTGGTCGGCGTTGAACGCGGTGAAGCCGAGGACGATGAAGAGCACCAGCACGCCCAGCTTGATGAGGACCATGATCGTGTTGACCGTGGCGGACTCGGCGACGCCGCGGATGAGCAGCAGGCAGCACAGGCCGACGAGCACGACCGCGGGCAGGTTGATGATGCCGCCGGTCGCAGCGCCATCGGATCCGGGGATGAACGACACCGACAGGGCATCCGGCAGCCGGAACCCGAGGGTGTTCTCCAGCAGCTCATTGAAGTAGCCGCTCCAGCCGACGGCGACCGCCGAGACGGCGACACCGTACTCCAGCAGCACGCAGCCGGCGATGATCACCGCCCAGATCTCGCCCAGAGCGTGGTAAGTGTACGAGTACGTCGAGCCGCTCACGGGGATCGCCGAGGCGAGCTCGGCGTAGCACAGCGCCGAGAGCCCGGCGCAGATCGCGGCGACGATGAACGAGATGATCACCGCAGGCCCCGCCTCGGGGATCGACTCGCTCAGGACGAAGAAGATACCGGTGCCGACGGTCGCGCCGACGCCGAACATCATCAGCTGGAAGGTCCCGATGTTCCGGGCGAGCTCCTCGCCCTTGTGGTGCTTCTGCTGGATGACGATGGGCTTGCGTCGAAAGAGCTGCTCGCCGAGTGCGGCCATGTCGGACTCCCCACGGGTGGCCGGGCCACGGCGCCCGGGTGCCCCCCAGTCTCGTGGGGGAGTGGCATCCGGTACAGGCCCCATCCTCATGGTGATGTCTGAGATCACAGACGGTGCCGGAAGATGCAGGCGGCGTCGTGCCTCTCGGTGCGCGTCCGCGACGCGTGAGCCCCGCCCGCATAGGCTGACAGAGGCGGGCGACGAGGCCCGCGACCAGGAGCGAGCGTGGCCACGAGCAACATCGAGATCGCACAGCAGGCCGAACTCTGGCCGATCACCCGGATCGCCGAGGCGCTCGGCATCCCCGACGACGAGCTCGAGCCGTACGGCCGGTTCAAGGCGAAGGTGTCGCTCCGGCACCTGCGCACCCTGCGTGACAGGCCGCGCGGGCGGCTCGTGCTGATGACCGCGGTCTCGCCGACGCCCGCGGGCGAGGGCAAGACGACGACCACCGTCGGCCTCGGCGACGGGCTCAGCCGCATCGGCGAGCGGGCCATGATCTGCCTGCGCGAGCCGGCGCTCGGCCCGGTGTTCGGCATGAAGGGCGGCGCCGCCGGCGGCGGGTACGCGCAGGTCGTCCCTATGGAGGACATCAACCTCCACTTCACCGGCGACTTCTCGGCGATCGCGATCGCGACGAACCTTCTCGCCGCGCTCATCGACAACCACGTGCACCACGGCAACGCGCTCGGCATCGACGTTCGCCGTGTGACCTGGCGTCGCGTGCTCGACGTCAACGACCGGGCTCTGCGCGACGCGGTCGTCGGGCTCGGCGGTCCATCGAACGGCTACCCGAGGGAGGACGGCTTCGACATCGTCGTCGCGAGCGAGGTGATGGCGATCTTCTGCCTCGCGACCGACCTCGCCGACCTCAAGGAGCGCCTCGGCGAGATCGTCGTCGCCTACACCCGCGACCGCACGCCCATCCGCGCCCGCGACCTGCAGGCGCACGGTGCGATGGCCGCGATCCTGCGCGACGCGCTCGCCCCGAACCTCGTGCAGACCCTCGAGCACACCCCCGCCTTCGTGCACGGCGGGCCGTTCGCGAACATCGCGCACGGCTGCAACTCCTACCTCGCGACCGACTCGGCGCTGCGGATGGCCGACTACGTCGTCACCGAGGCCGGCTTCGGGGCCGACCTCGGGGCCGAGAAGTTCGTCGATATCCTGTGCCGGACCACCGGCCTGCGCCCCGACGTCGCCGTGGTCGTGGCCACGGTGCGCGCCATGAAGTACCACGGGGGAGTGGAGGTCGCCGACCTCCCTCAGGAGAACGTCGCCGCGCTCGAACGCGGCACCGTCAATCTCGTGCGCCATCTGAAGAACCTGCGCGAGATCTGGGGCATCCCGGCGGTGGTCGCGATCAACCATCGCGCGGAGGACACGGATGCCGAGACCGCGGCGCTCGTCGCTGCTGCCGAGGCCGTCGGAGTCACGGCCGTCGTCGCGAAGCACTTCGCAGACGGCGGCGCCGGTGCCGAGGAGCTCGCGCGCGCGGTCGTGCGGCTCTGCGATGAGCACGCCGCGGAGCCGGAGGACGAAGCATCCGCTCTCCGGTTCACCTACCCGGACGACGCGACGCTGTGGCACAAGATGAATGCGATCGCGACGCGCGTCTACGGGGCGACGGAGATCACCGCGTCGACCGCCGTCCGCGCCCAGATCAAGCGGCTCCAGGACGAGGGCTACGGCGGCTACCCGGTGTGCGTCGCGAAGACGCAGTACTCGTTCTCGACCGACCCGAAGCTGCGTGGGGCGCCGCGGCACCATGCCGTCGACATCCGGGAGGTGCGCCTCGCGGCCGGGGCGCGCTTCGTCGTGATGATCTGCGGCGACATCATGACGATGCCGGGGCTGCCCGCGGTGCCCGCCGCGAACGCGATCGACGTCGACGACGACGGGCGCATCGTCGGCCTCTTCTGAGACGGATGCTGCCGCCCGCTCTCAGGCCGGCGGGAACGTCCGCACCCGCTCGACGCGCAGGGTGTGGGGGAGCGCGGCGAGGTCGCGGGCGCCGTCGGCGCGCGGGAGCTCATAGATGTCCAGCATCAGCTGCACCGGGTAGTCGATCGTCTGCCGCACGGTCTTCACCCAGCGGTGGTCGATGAAGAACCGCACGGCGTCGGGCGTCCACTCGACGGCGTAGTCGTGCATCTCGGTGAGGTCGCCGGCCACACGGACCTTCTCGAAGTCGTCGCGCAGGCGGGGATCGTGCTGTCGCTTCACGCCGACGCCGACCCAGCCGCCCTCGTCGTCCAGTCCGCTGCCGAAGATCTCGGCGATGCACAGTTCGCCGCTCTGCTCGGGAGCCTCCTCGAAGCCGATCGGCCAGAACGCGACCATCGCGTCGGGATGGCGCACGGCGGCCATCCGCACCTCGATCACGCCGAACCGCGGCAGATGGAGGCGGCGCTCGGGCTGCGCTTCGCGCACGACCAGCCCGTCACGGAACCGGTGCTGGCCCATCGGGCTGCCCGACTCTGCCGAGAACTGGCCGGTCTGCAGGTGCGAGACCCGGTTGTCGCCGTCGAACTCGGGGGACCACGGCGCCGTCTCGGCGCCGATGAACAGCTCGAGGGCGTCGGGCGCGATCGAGTAGCGCGCGGCGGTGCGCTCGCGCGACGACCAGTGCGGGAGGTAGTGCGGCCACCACACCTTCTCGTCGAGCACCCCCTCGCCGAACCGCTCGTCGAGGTCGGGCGCGCGGCCGTCGAGGTCGAGCGGCGACATGTCGAGCACCCAGACGTTGAACGAGAGCTCGGAGCCCCGCCACGGCTCGGTACCCGATCCGCGGTGCTCGAAGCCGACGGCTCGGCACAGGGCGTTCGAGGCCGGATTGTCGACACCCGGGTAGGCGACGAGAAGGTCGCGGTCGCCCCGCGCGGCGACCTCGCGGATCAGCAGCCGCAGCGCCTCGCGCGCGAGGCCGTGGCCCTGCCACTCGGGGAAGACGTTCCACCCGGTCTCCCACGCGGGCGTGCCGTCGTGGTCGACCTGCCAGTACCCGATGCCGCCGACCGGTGTGCCGTCCAGCTCGATGCGGTACATGGCCGCGTCACCCGTGCGCATCAGGCGCAGGTAGCGCTCCTGACGCTCGTCGAGCTGCGCCGCGGTCTCCGGTCCGCCCAGGTGCGCGGTCATCTCCGGTGTGTTCGCGCGCTCGAGGAGCGGGAGGTCGTCGGGCCCCCACGGCGCGAGGGTCACCGTCGCGTCGGTCATCAGCGGTCGGTGACGAGGATGGTGTTCCCGTCGGGGTCTGTCGCGGTGAAGAACAGGCAGCGGTCGGGGTCGCCGAGCTCGTCGCCGGGACGCGCTCCGAGCCGGGCGAGCCGCTCGTGCACCGACCCGAGGTCATCGACGCGGAAGTTGCACGTCGCCCATGGCAGGCCGGGTTCGACATGGATGCCGCTCGTCGCGCCCATCAGCGTCACCTGGCCGTGCGAACCGGCCAGCACGCTGGAGGAGTCGGTCGCCTCGACGATGTCGAGGCCGAAGGCGTCCGCGTACCACTGCGCGCTCGCGCGCGGATCGTGCACCGGGATGAACGCCGTCGTGATGGCTGTCGGCGGGGTCATGCCCTGAGCCTAGGCCCCGCCGTGGACGTTCGCGCGACGCCGTCGGAACGGTTCCCTCGCGATGTCACCCGGCCGTCCGCCTGTGCGTCTCGCACAACGCATCCGTCACCCGTCTCGCTCCACGATTGTGGACATCCGCCAGACGCTTTGAGCGGAGGTTGTGGGAGTCCTACGGTCGAAGGGAACTCGACCCTTTCCGTCGCACCGAGAGGTCATGCACATGGCTGACGCCGCCGTCCGCACCAAGAAGCCCGCCGTCCACAAGAACACGCCCGCCGGCGGAGCCCCCACCGCACCGCACAGCGCGGCCGAGGCATCCGAGCCCCGCATCGACATCGCCGCGGTCACCGACCTGCTGCTCGGCACGTGGGCCGAGACGCGCCGCGAGGCGCGCGAGATGATCAAGGACCCCGCCTTCTGGCGCATCGAGGGGCAGCCGATGCCCGAGCACCGCGAGCGCGTGCTGACCCAGCTGCACCTGCTCGTCGAGCACGGCGGCTCGCGCCGCGCCTTCCCTCACGAGTACGGGGGGCTGAACGACAACGGCGCCAACCTCGCCGGATTCCAGGAGCTCGTGCTCGCCGACCCCAGCCTGCAGATCAAGTCGGGTGTGCAGTGGGGTCTGTTCGGCTCGGCCATCTTCCAGCTCGGCACCGAGAAGCACCACGAGGCGTGGCTTCCCGGGGTCATCGACCTGAGCCTGCCGGGCGCGTTCGCGATGACCGAGACCGGACACGGATCGGACGTCGCGGCGATCGGCACCACCGCGACCTACGACCCCGAGACCGAGGAGTTCGTGATCCACACGCCGTTCCGCGGCGCGTACAAGGACTATCTCGGCAACGCGGCGCTCCACGGCAAGGCCGCGACCGTGTTCGCGCAGCTCATCACGGGCGGCGTCAACTACGGCGTGCACTGCTTCTTCGTGCCGATCCGCGACGACGAGGGGAACATGTTCCCCGGCATCATCAGCGAGGACGACGGCGTCAAGGGCGGCCTCAACGGCATCGACAACGGCCGCCTCGCGTTCGACCTGGTGCGTGTGCCGCGCTTCAACCTGCTCGACCGCTATGGCCAGGTCGCCGCCGACGGCTCCTACACCTCCGACATCCCGACGCCCGGTCGCCGCTTCTTCACCATGCTCGGCGCACTGGTACAGGGCCGCGTGTCGCTCGACGGCGCCGCGACCACCGGCACGGCGCTCGCCCTCCACATCGCGCTCACCTACGCGAACCAGCGCCGCCAGTTCGACTCGGGCGCCGGCACCGAAGAGGTCGTGCTGCTCGACTACGGCAAGCACCAGCGCCGTCTGCTGCCGCTCCTCGCGCAGAACTACGCCCAGTTCTTCAGCCACGACGAGCTGCTCAAGAAGTTCGATGCCGTCTTCTCAGGCCGCACCGACACCGCCGAGGAGCGCGAAGACCTCGAGACCCTCGCCGCGGCGCTCAAGCCGCTGTCGACCTGGAACGCCCTCTCGACGATCCAGGAGGCCCGCGAGGCCTGCGGCGGCTCCGGCTTCCTCGCCGAGAACCGCATGGTCGGCCTGCACCAGGACCTCGACGTGTACGTCACCTTCGAGGGCGATAACAATGTCCTCCTCCAGCTGGTCGGCAAGCGACTCCTGTCGGATTACGCCACGCAGTTCAAGGGGAAGGATGCTGCCGCCCTCGCCCGCTTCGCCGTCGGGCAGACCGCGGGCAAGGTGTTCCACGGCGCGGGTCTGCGCCAGCTCGGTCAGGCCGTCGCCGACTTCGGCTCGACCGCCCGCTCCATCGAGCTCGGCCTGCGCACCGACCAGCAGCACGAGCTGCTCGCCGGCCGCGTGCACCAGATGGTCGCCGATGTCGCCGCCGCGCTGCGGCCGGCTTCCAAGCTGTCGCCGGCCGAGGCCGCCGTGCTGTTCAACAGCCACCAGGCCGAGCTCATCGAGGCGGCTCGCGCCCACGGCGAGCTGCTGCAGTGGGAGGCCTTCACCGACGGCGTGAACCGCATCTCGGACGAGGGCACGAAGCAGGTGCTCACGTGGCTGCGCGATCTCTTCGGCCTGCACCTGATCGAGAAGCACCTCGCGTGGTACCTCATCAACGGCCGGCTCTCGACGCAGCGTGCGGCATCCGTCTCCCGCTACATCGACCGCCTCGCCGCACGGCTGCGTCCGCATGCGCAGGATCTCGTCGACGCCTACGGCTTCGCGCCCGAGCACGTCCGCGCGCCCATCGCGTCGGGTGCCGAGCGCGAGCGCCAGGACGAGGCCCGCGAGTACTACCGCGCGCTCGCCGTGTCGGGCGAGGCCCCGGTGTCGGAGAAGTCGCTCAAGAAGAAGTGACGGCGTGGCCGGCGGGTGTCAGGAAGCGGTCCAGCCGCACATCCCGCACTCGCCGGTCGCCGACACCTCGACGAAGCAGTTCGGGCACATCGCGCGGACGCGCTCGGGGACGACCGGCTTGGCGACACGGCGCTCGGCGGCGGCTCGAGGAGACGACGACTTCGCGCGCGCGGTCGGCGCGGCCGCCGCGGGCTGAGGGACGATCGCCGCTGCGGGCACGTGGTACGCGCAGTAGAAGCGGACGTAGCCGTCGTGGTTCTTGGGGTGCCGGTGCTTGTACGCCCACAGCTCGGTGCGGGGCAGCAGTTCGGAGTCAGGGCCGCACGTGAAGCAGCGCGTCGGCTCGCCCGGGACCACGTCTGCGAGGAGCACGGGGTTCTCGAACGGGACCGAGTCCCGCCAATCCGCCGACGCGACGATCTTCATGGTCCCTGCCTCCCAGCTGCCCGGGCGCGAACAGCCCGACATTCCAAGGTAAGCGACGGACGCGGCATCCGGGAATCCGGCAGGTGACGGAACCGCGACGGTCGGCTTCCGACATGGCTCGGCGGCGGAGCTACAACACGCTGAACCGCACCTCGGCCGGCCTCACCAGGTGGGACTTGCTGAAGCCCCACAGCTTGTCCCAGTACTCCGCGGCGAACTTCGCGGTCTCGGTGCTCCCCTCGACGAGATGCCCGTACTCCATGAGCCCCGCGGGATACATCGACAGGTACGCGTTGTCGGATCCGACGTAGTAGTACTCGTCGTCGATGATCCACACCTTGCTGTGATTGCTCGCCTTCGTGCCGTCGCTCCACGCGTTGCGGTCCGGGCCGTAGTAGAGCGGTGCGATCGACAGCATCCGGTTCATTTCGGCGATCACCGGACTGCACTCGTTAGCCGTCGGGATCCGGCTCACCGGGAGGGGGAGCCGGTATTGCGGAGCCGTCAGACCGGCGGCGGCCCACGTGGCGTAGTCCTCGCGGACCGGATCGAGCGGCGGCCGGTAGAGGTCGGGCATCTTCGAGAGCACGGCGAGGCTGGCGAAGATGTCGGCGACGGTCTGCGCGTTGCCGTCGTACCCGTAGACGCCACCGTCGTTGCTGACCACGATCTGCACCTGTACGCCTGCCTCCATCGCGCGCAGCAGTGCCCACATCGTGTAGAAGTCGAACCACCCGACGCCCAGCTGTTCGAAGTACAGGGTCTGCTGAGCCATCCGGATGGAGCTCTTCGCGCTGCAGATCGCCATGAGCCGGGCGCTGACACTCGCATTGGTGGTGATCGAGAACGTGTCGACGGTCAGGTACCCGAGGCGCCCGAGCGCGAGCACGCTCGTCGATCCGGTCGCCGCCGGCGCGCCCGGGCCGTTCGGTACCGGGGGAATCGTTCCTCTCTTCGTCCAGGTGCCGCGATGGAGCACGCCGTAGGTTCCGACCCTGCTCCACAAGGTGTCGCAGAAGCCATGGGCGGTGGCGGCGGCCGGGCCGTCGAGCATGAGCGACACGTCGTGCACGGGATGGGGTCCGAGATACTCCTCCCACAGGTTGTGCCCGCCCGCGAGTACGCGCACGCCGTCGGCCGCGATGATCTTGGAGTGGTTCCACGAGGTCAGGGCGTCGAGATTCGTGTAGCCCGCGACGATGTCGAACGGGAGGATGCGGCCGGCCAGCCCCGCCATCTTGAGCGTGGCGTCGACCCAGTCCATGACCGCTGAGGTCAGGCTGCTGATCTTGATCGGGACGCCTACCAGGATCCGCACGCGCGGTGAGCGCTTCGAGGCGACGAGCATCTGCAGGCCGTTCGCGATCGCCTGCTGGAACGCACCCGACGGCAGGGTGGGCACCGAACGGGCGTTGTTCCACAGCAGGGTGATGTCGAGCCGCTGCTGGGCGGTCACGACGGTGTTCTGGATGGTCGTGAGCAGATCGGCCGCGCCCGGGGAAGGATTCGGCGCCGACGGACCGAGTCCCCACAGGCGAGGCGTGTCGACGATGGTGACCGTGTTGTGCTCGGCGAGCTGATACGTCACTCCGTGGTAGGTCGTGTCGTGGTCGTTCAGCACGTCGACGATCGTCTCGAGCAGCGGCATGCGCCCGGGAGGGTAGGCGAAGAAGACGACGTTGCCGGGACCGTAGCCACCACTGCCGTCCTCGTTCGTGTCGTACAGGTATCGATCCCCGTACTTCCCCTTCTTCTGCGGGGTGATCCTGTGCTGGTAGATAGGGGTGCTGTCGGGCGCCAGCTGGGCGAACACGTGGAACTTGGCGACGCCCGCGCTCCACGAATCGTGCGCTTCGGGCCGCAAGTCGTAGATGTACCGCCGGGGTCCGTCGGCGAAGTGCTCGTAGACGGGCACGGTACCGGGCTCTGCGATGGGATGCGCCCAGAACGCGACCGTCCCCTGAGCCCAGCCGCTGTGGCCGGCCTGGGCGAAGTCGTAATAGGTGCGGTCGGGGGTGGCGAAGTGCCGGTAGACGGGCACGGGGAAATGGGGCTCGATGGGAGGGGGGATGCGTACAGGCTGGGACATGGCGACCTCCTTGATCCGAGCGGGGCCCGCATGCCTTCGTCCCGCCGTGCGCCGTGCACTCCGGTCAGTGTTCGACGCTCGTCTCGCCGGGGCATCGGGCAAATGCCCTATCTCCGCGAATCAACCAGGCTGATCGCGAGTCGGCGGATGCGATCGCTCGGGACGGTTCGCGGCCCGACGTCGGCGGGGCGTCCTAGGCTGGCGCGGTGAGCACCGACGTCCGCCTCGGCGCCGACGGCCGCGCGCGCTGCGCGTGGGTCGGCGACGATCTCGAGTACGCCCGCTACCACGACGAGGAGTGGGGTGTGCCGCTGCACGGCGACCGTGCGCTCTTCGAGAAGATGAGCCTCGAGGGGTTCCAGGCCGGGCTGTCGTGGATCACGATCCTGCGTAAGCGCCCGCGGTTCCGCGAAGTCTTCGCGGGTTTCGAGCCCGAGGCCGTGGCGGCGTTCGGCGAAGCCGACGTCGCACGGCTGATGACCGATGCCGGCATCATCCGCAATCGCGCCAAGATCGAGGCCACGATCTCCAACGCGCGCCTGGTGCTCGACCTCGAGCCCGGCGAGCTCGACGCCTTCATGTGGTCGTTCGCGCCGAGGGACCACCGGCGACCCGCGACGTTCGCCGAGGTGCCGGCGATCACCGCCGAGGCCGAGGCGATGAGCAAGGCGCTGCGCAAGCGCGGGTTCCGCTTCGTCGGCCCGACGACGATGTACGCGCTCATGCAGTCCGCCGGCATGGTCGACGACCACGTCGACGGATGCTGGCGCGTCGGCTGAGTCCGGAGGAACAACGAACGCGCCCCATGCGTTCGAATGGATCGTGGACTACGGACACCCGCTCGAATTCGGCGCATTCATCACCCCCTCAGCCGCGAGCCCCGAGGCCCCGGTGCTGCTGTCGCAGGTGGCCGAGGCATCCGGTCTCGATCTCGTCACCTTCCAGGACCACCCGTACCAGCCCGCGTTCCTCGACACGTGGACCCTCATGTCGTTCGTGGCCGCGCGCACCGAGACCATCCGCATCGCGCCCAACGTGCTGAACGTGCCGCTGCGCCCGCCCGCCGTCGTGGCGCGCGCCGCGGCGAGCATCGATCTGCTCTCGGGCGGCCGCTTCGACCTGGGGCTGGGCGCGGGCGGCTTCTGGGACGCCATCGAGGCGATGGGCGGCACGCGGCTCACGCCGGGGCAGGCCGTGACGGCTCTGGAGGAGGCGATCGACCTCATCCGCGAGCTGTGGCGCACAGACGAGCGCCGGGGCTTGTTCACCGACGGGAGGTTCCACCGGGTGCACGGTGCGAAGCGCGGGCCGCGGCCGGCGCACGACATCCCGATCCACATCGGCGCGTACAAGCCACGCATGCTCGCGCTGACCGGCCGCAAGGGCGACGGCTGGCTGCCGTCGCTCGGCTACATGCAGCCCGGCGACCTCGCCAAGGGCAACGCGGCGATCGACGAGGCGGCGCAGTCCGTCGGCCGCGACCCGCGCGAGATCCGGCGCCTGCTCAACATCGGGCAGCTCGCCGCCGATCCCCGCGAGTTCGCCGACCGCCTCGCGCGCCTCGCGCTCGAGGACGGGATCGGCACCTTCATCATCGCGGCCGACGACCCGAACCTGCTCCAGCGCTTCGGTGAGGACGTCGCCCCCGCTGTGCGCGAGCTCGTGGGCGCCGAGCGCGGTCGGCGAGGCACGGCCGCAGCATCCGTCCGTTCCGCAGCCGCGCTCGCCGCACGCCGTGACGGCATCGCGTACGACGACGTGCCGGCCGGCCTGCGCGCGATCGAGCCCGGCGACTTCGACTACGGCGACGTGCGCGCCACCTACATGCGCGGCGGACGCCCGGGCATCGTGCTGCAGCCCGACTCGCCGCAGCAGGTGTCCGAGGCGCTCGCGTTCGCACGGCGGCATCCCGAGCTTCCCCTCGCGGTGCGCAGCGGCGGTCACGGCATCAGCGGCCGCAGCACCAACGACGGCGGGATCGTGATCGACCTCCGCCGCCTCGACGAGATCGAGGTGCTCGACGTCGATCGCCGGCTCGTGCGCATCGGACCAGGCGCCCGCTGGGCGCAGGTGGCGGCGGCGCTCGGCGAGCACGGCTGGGCGCTGACGTCGGGCGACTACGGCGGCGTCGGCGTCGGCGGGCTGGCGACCGCGGGCGGCATCGGGCTGCTCGCCCGCGAGCACGGCCTCACCATCGACCACCTGCGCGCCGCCGAGGTGGTGCTCGCCGACGGCTCCATCGTGCGGACCGATGCTTCGACCCACCCCGACCTCTTCTGGGCGATCCGCGGGGCCGGCGCCAACGTCGGCATCGTCACGGCGTTCGAGTTCGAGGTCGACGAGGTGGGCCAGGTGGGCTACGCGCAGCTCGCGTTCCAGGTCGACGACGTGGCGGAGTTCCTCGAGGGGTACGGCCGCATCGTCGAGTCTTCGCCCCGCGACCTGACGCTGTTCCTCCTGACGGGCGGACCCCGCCCGGGCCAGCCGCAGGTCATCCAGCTCTACGGCATCGTCGACTCCGACGACCCCGACACGATCATCGCCCGCCTGCAGCCGTTCGCCGAGCTCGCGCCGCTGGTGCAGCAGTCCGTGCAGCTCACGACGTACGCGCAGATCATGGCGAACGCCGACCTCGGCCCGCAGCACGGCGCGGGCGAGCCCCACTCCCGCTCGGGGCTGATCGAGCACGTCACGCCCGCCTTCGCGAAGGCGGTGGAACGGATGCTGCAGTCCGGCGCGGTTCCGTTCTTCCAGCTCCGGGCGGTCGGCGGGGCGGTGGCCGACGTCGCCGAGGACGCGACCGCGTACACGCACCGCTCGGCGAACTTCTCCGTCGCCGCGCTCGGGTCGAACCCGGACCGGCTCGACGCCCAGTGGCGCACGCTGGCCGACCACGTCGACGGCATGTACCTGAGCTTCGACTCCTCCGAGCGGCCGGAGCGGATCGCCGAGGCGTTCCCTCCGGCGACCCTGGAGCGGCTCCGCCGGGTGAAGGCGACCTATGACCCGACGTGCGTGTTCCGCGACAACTTCGCGATCGAGCCTGCGGCGGCCGACGCGGCCTGAGGCGCAGCATCCGTCCCGCCATGGCCTTCTTGGCGAAGCGCAGGATGGCGGGGCAGGTGCGAACGAACAGCGGATCGAGCAGGATTCAGGAAGCGCGGTGTCCGGGTTGCCCGGCATACTCGTGCGCATGGCATCCGAGTCCCACATCGCTGATTCGCACGAAGTCATCCGCGTCGTCGGCGCCCGCGAGAACAACCTCAAGGACGTCTCGGTCGACATCCCGAAGCGGCGCCTGACGGTCTTCACCGGCGTCAGCGGGTCGGGCAAGTCGTCGCTGGTGTTCGGCACGATCGCGAACGAGTCGCAGCGCCTCATCAATGAGACGTACCCGACGTTCGTGCAGCAGTTCATGGGGCAGCTGAGCCGGCCCGAGGTCGACGCACTCGAGAACGTGAGTCCCGCGATCATCGTCGACCAGGAGCGCATGGGCGCCAACGCCCGCTCGACGGTGGGCACCGCCACCGACGCGCACGCGATGCTCCGCCTGCTGTTCAGCCGCATCGGGGTGCCGCACGTCGGATCGCCGCAGGCGTTCTCGTTCAACATCCCTTCGGTGTCGGGTGCCGGCGCCATCACCCTCGAGAAGGGCGGCAAGCAGGTCAAGGAGCGCCGGTCGTTCGAGATCACCGGCGGAATGTGCCCGCGGTGCGAGGGCCTGGGCGAGGTGAGCGACGTCGACCTCGACGAGCTCTATGACAAGTCGAAGTCGCTCGCCGACGGCGCGCTCACCGTGCCGGGCTACAACGTCGACGGCTGGATGGTGAAGGGATTCACGGAATCGGGTTTCGTCGACCCGGCCAAGCCGATCCAGGACTACACCGACCAGGAACGCGCCGACTTCCTCTACAAGGAGCCGACGAAGGTCAAGATCAACGGCATCAACATGACCTATGAGGGTCTCGTGCCGAAGATCACGAAGTCCTTCCTCCAGAAGGACCGCGACTCCCTCCAGCCGCACATCCGCGCCTTCGTCGATCGGGCCGTCAAGTTCATGCCCTGCCCCGACTGCGGCGGCACGCGGCTCAACGAGGGCGCGCGGTCGTCGAAGATCAACGGCATCAGCATCGCGGATGCTGCGGCCATGCAGATCACGGACCTCGCCGAGTGGCTGGCCACCGTCGACGACCCGTCCGTGGCTCCGCTGATGGTGGGGCTGCGCCAGACGATCGCCTCCTTCATCGACATCGGGCTCGGGTACCTGTCGCTCGATCGCGCATCGGGCACGCTCTCGGGCGGCGAGGCGCAGCGCACCAAGATGATCCGGCACCTCGGTTCGGCGCTCACCGACATCAGCTACGTCTTCGACGAGCCCACCGCAGGACTGCACCCGCACGACATCCAGCGTATGAACCGGCTGCTCAAGCTGCTGCGCGACAAGGGCAACACCGTGCTCGTGGTCGAGCACAAGCCCGAGGTCATCGAGATCGCCGACCACGTCGTCGACCTCGGCCCCGGCGCCGGCCGCGCCGGCGGCGAGGTGCAGTACGAGGGGGACGTCGAGGGCCTGCGCACCTCCGGTACGATCACCGGGCGCCACCTCGGCGACAGGGCCCGGATCAAGGATTCGACGCGCGCCGCGAAGGGCGCGCTCGAGATCCGGGGGGCGACCCAGCACAACCTCAAAGAGGTCGATGTCGACGTGCCGCTCGGCATCCTCACCGTCGTCACCGGCGTCGCGGGATCGGGCAAGTCCTCGCTCATCCACGGCAACGTGCCGGGCTTCGACGACGTGGTCGTCGTCGACCAGTCGCCGATCAAGGGCAACCGGCGCTCGAGCCCGGCGACCTACACCGGCATCCTCGACACGATCCGCTCCGCCTTCGCGAAGGCCAACGGCGTGAAGCCCGCGCTCTTCAGCGCGAACTCCGAAGGCGCGTGCCCGGCGTGCCGCGGCCTGGGCGTCATCATCACGAACCTCGGCTTCACGCAGACCGTCGAGACGCTGTGCGAGCTGTGCGAGGGGTCGGGCTTCAGCGACGAGGTGCTCGAGTACACCCTCGACGGCAAGAACATCGCCGAGGTGCTCGCGATGTCGGCGTCCGAGGCATCCGTCTTCTTCTCCAAGGGCCCGGCGCACACGACCCTGATGCGCATGATCGACGTCGGCCTCGGCTACATCACGCTCGGCCAGGCGCTCAACACCCTGTCCGGCGGCGAGCGGCAGCGCCTCAAGCTGGCGATCTCGATGGCGAAGAAGGGCGCGATCTACGTGCTCGACGAGCCGACCACGGGCCTGCACCTCGCCGACGTCGAGAACATGCTCGGGATGCTGGACCGCCTGGTCGAAGCCGGCAACAGCGTGATCGTGATCGAGCACCACCAGGCCGTGATGGCGCATGCCGACTGGATCATCGACATCGGCCCGGGCGCCGGTCACGACGGCGGCTCGATCGTGTTCGAAGGCACGCCGGCCGATCTCGTCGCCGGCGCCGAGACGCTCACGGCCCAGCATCTGCGGGAGTACGTCGGCGCGTGACAGCGGTCGGGCGCGCCGGATGGGTGAATGTCCCCATCGAACCGCTCTGATCAGGCCGATTACGATCGCTCCCGTTGGCATGACCCGTCCCATCGCATTCCCATCGCCGGGTTAGGCTGAACTGTTCCCCCAGGTCTTCTGTGAGCGCCCGACGCCCCACGTCGGGTCCCGACGCCACGTAGAGACGCACGACACCCCGGAGGAGGCCGAGGTTCGATGAGGTCTTTCGCATGGCTGCGATCGCGCCCGCGCGCGCTCGCCTCGGCAGGCGCGGTCACGGCCGCAGCCGTCACGATCACGACGCTCGCGTTCGTCTACCAGGGCGTGCCGACGACCGAGGTCGACCTCCACGACGGCGGCGTGTGGGTGACGAAGCAGTCGAGTCTGCTCGTCGGGCACTTCAACCACGAGTCGCAGGTGCTCGACGGGGGCCTTCGCACCACCAGCGACGACTACGACATCCTCCAGTCGGGCAGCACCGTCCTCCTCGTCGACGACGCCGGCTCCTCGGTGAGCGTGATCGATCCGGCGATGGTCGCACTCTCGGGCGCGGCCGGCGTGCCGGGCGACGCCGACGTGGCGCTCGGCGGCGAGACGGTCGCGATCCTCGACCGTGCCTCCGGCGACCTGTGGGTCGTCCCGAGTGCGAGCGTCGGCTCGTTCCAGATCGAGGGCACCGACCCGACCATCAACGTCGGAAAGGCCGCGGATGTCGCCGTCGGCCTCGACGGCAACGTCTACGCGGCGTCGGCTGAGAGCGCTGAGCTCGTCACGGTCCGAATGGGTGCCGACGGAACCCCGGAGGAGCCCGCCCGCAGCGGACTGCCCGGCCTCGGTGGCCAGGCCGAGCTGTCGGTCACGGCGGTCGGCGACAAGCCCGTCGTGCTCGACACCGCCACGGGCACCGTGATCGTCGACGGCCGCGCGACCGAGATCGACGGCGGACGCAGTGCCGTCCTGCAGCAGCCGTCCGCAGCATCCGATTCCGTCTCGCTCTCCACGGCGTCGGCGTTCGTCCGGGTGCCGTTCGACGGCTCGGAGCCGACGACGGTGAAGGCCGGCGCAGAGGGCGCGCCCGCCGCGCCGGTGTGGCTCGAGGGCTGCGGCTACGCCGCGTGGACGGGCTCGGGCAGGTTCGTGCGGGACTGCGCCGGCGATGCCGACGATCTCGCGGTCGACATCGACGGCATCGAGCCGACGTCGCTGCTGAAGTTCCGCGTCAACCGCGACGTGGTCGTGCTCAACGATGTCGTCGGCGGCGCCACGTGGATGGCCGTCGACGAGCTGCAGCGCGTCGACAACTGGGACGAGATCACGCCTCCGGAAGGCGAGACCGAGGACGACGAGCAGACCACGGAGGAGACGACCGAGACGGTCCTCCCCGAGCGCTCCGAGATCAACACACCGCCCGACGCGAACGACGACGACCTCGGGGTGCGCCCGGGCCGCACGACGATCCTCTCGATCCTCGACAACGACAGCGACCCCGACGGCGACGTGCTGACGACCCGCGTGGTCGACGGGGGGCCCTCGGTCGGCGAGATCCAGTCGATCGACAACGGGCGGTCGCTGCAGATCGCCGTCCCCGAAGACGCCGAGGGCTCGACCTCCTTCACCTACGAGGTCTCCGACGGCCGCGGCGGCACGGACACCGCGCGCGTCTCGCTCGCGGTGCACGGATGGGACGTGAACTCGCCGCCCACGCAGAACCGTGTGACGACTGTCGCGGTCGAGGCCGGCGGCACCATCACCTACAACGTGCTGCCGGACTGGATCGACCCTGACGGCGACGACGTCTTCCTCGGCACCGTCACGCCCGCCGCGGGCGACGAGGCCGACTTCACGTCGGATGGCCGCATCACCTATCGCGCGGTCGGCGGCACGCAGGGCCGCAAGGACGTCGAGATCACCGTCTCGGACGGGTCCGACGTGACCGTCGGCACCGTGCGGTTCGACGTGCGCCCGGTCGGCTCCATCGACCCCGTGACCAACGCCGACTACATCGCCGTGCGCACCGGACAGACGGCCACCGTCGCCCCGCTCGCGAACGACGTCGGCGCGGGGCGCGAGCCGCTGCGCCTCGCGCGGGTCGACCCGGTGACGGGCGCCGACATCGTGCCCGACTACTCGAACAAGACCTTCACGTTCCGCTCCGCGACGCCCGGCACCTATTACGTGCAGTACATGGTGGCGGCGGGAGCGGCGGGCATCCCCGGCATCGTGCGCGTCGACGTGCTCCCCGAGGGCGAGACCGACCTGCCGCCCGTCGCCGTGCGTGACGTCGCGCTCCTGCCGAGCGGCGGCGAGGTGCTCGTCAATGTGCTCACCAACGACTCCGACCCGGCCGGCGGCATCCTCGTCGTGCAGTCGGTGACGGTCGAGCCCAACTCGGGCATCGCGGTCGCCGTGCTCAACCATGAGACCCTCCGCATCAGCGACCAGGCGGCGCTGACGGAGCAGGTGCGGGTCTCGTACCGCATCTCGAACGGCTCGCAGTCGGCCGAGGGCGACGTCATCGTCATCCCGATCCCGGCGCCGGCGCAGCTGCGGCCGCCGGTCGCGAACGACGACCAGGTGGTGGTGCGTGCCGGTGACGTCGTGACGATCCCGGTGCTCGACAACGACTACCACCCGAACGGCGACGCGATCCATGTCGCACCCGACCTCATCCCGCCGCTGGTCGAGCCCGAGGACGGCGAGATCTTCGTCTCGCAGGACACGGTGCGCTTCCGCGCCTCCGACGAGCCGGGCACCGTCTACGCCACGTATGAGGCCGTCGATACCACGGGTCAGAAGGACGCGGGGTACATCACCATCCAGGTGCTGCCGGTGAATGCCGACACGAACGCCGCCCCGCGGCCGCGCGACCTCACGGCCCGGGTGCTGGCAGGCAGCCGCGTGCGCATCGCGGTGCCGCTGGACGGCATCGACTCCGACGGCGACTCGGTCGAGCTCGTCGGGCTCGCGTCCTCGCCCGGCAAGGGACGGATCTCGGAGACCGGGGCCGACCACTTCGTCTACGAGGCGTTCGACGACACCGCGGGTGTCGACACCTTCTCCTATCGCGTGCGCGACCGCCTCGGCGCGGAGGCGACCGCGACCATCCGCGTCGGAATCGCGCCGGCCGAGGGCGTGAACCAGGCGCCGTACGCGGTCAAGGACTCCGTGATCATGCGACCCGGCCGCTCGGTCGCCGTGCCGGTGCTCGCGAACGACTCGGACCCCGACGGGGACGAGTTCGGCATCGTCAAGAACGGCCTGATCCTGCCCGACGTCGCAGGTCTCACGGCGAAGGTCGACGGCAACCGCGTCGTCGTGACCTCGCCGTCCCGGCCCGTCGAGACATCGCTGCAGTACACGATCCGCGACGCGCGCGGCGCCGAGGCGAAGGCCGTGCTGCAGATCACGGTGGCCGAGGACGTGCCGCTGCAGAAGCCCATCGCCCGTGACGACTACGTCCGCGCCGCCGACGTCGAGGACGGCGTCGTCGACCTCGAGGTGCTCGCCAACGACGAGGACCCCGACGGCACCGTCGACGACCTCGAGCTGACGGTGGCGGACGCGGCCTCGCGCGTGCTCGCCGACGGCAAGGTGCGGATCACCCTCGGCGACGCCGACCGGCTCGTCACCTATACGATCACCGACCGCGACGGGAACGCGGCATCCGCCTTCATCCACGTCCCGTCGCTGTCGTCCCTTCCACCCACCCTCGTGTCGACCGAGCCGGTCGAGGTCAAGAGCGGTGAGACGGTCGAGCTGGCGCTGTCGAAGTACGTGCGAGCGGCGGGCGGTGGGAAGGTCGTCATCACCGAGGCCGCGAAGGTCACCGCCGCCCACAACGACGGCTCGTCGCTCATCAAAGACCAGACGACGCTCGTGTACACGTCGGCCGCGGGCTACTTCGGACCCGACGCGATCACCTTCGAGGTCACCGACGGCACCGGCCCCGACGACCCCGAGGGCCGCAAGGCGACGCTGACGCTGCCGATCACCGTGCTCCCGCCCGAGAACCAGCAGCCGACGTTCGTGAACGGACAGATGGATGTCGCGCCCGGCGAGGACGCGACGACCCTCGATCTCGGTGGCCTGACGACCGACCCCGATCCCGAGGACGCAGGCCGCATCGCGTACCAGATCGTCGGTGGCTCGCCGGAAGGGATGACCGCCACCATCGACGGCGACGAGCTGCAGGTCAGCGCGGCGGCCGAGACCAAGAAGGGCACCGCGGCGACGATCCGCCTGCGGATCGACGACGGCACCACCGAGCCGATCGAGGGTGCGGTGAACGTGCGGGTGATCGCGTCGACGCGTGAGCTCCCGACGGCCAACGACGACATCGTGCCGGAGGCGCACCAGGGCAAGACGGTCACCGTGCCCGTGCTGAACAACGACGTGAATCCCTTCCCGGACAAGCCGCTGAAGGTCACCACCGCCCTCACGGAGACGGGCCAGGGCGACGTCCGTGTGGCGGGCGACCAGGTCGAGGTCACGCCGGACGCGAAGTTCTTCGGCACGATGGTGGTCCGCTACCGCGTGCAGGACGCCACGGGCGACCCCGACCGCGAGGTCGAGGGCCGCATCCGCCTGACCGTGCAGGGCAAGCCCGATGCGCCGGGCACCCCCATCGTCTCGAGCGTGCAGGACCGCACCGTCGTGATGTCGTGGACGCCGCCGGCGAACAACGGCGCCGAGATCGAGCGCTACCTCGTGACCTCGACCGCGGGCAACTACGAGAAGGTGTGCCTCGCGACCACGTGCACGCTCGACGGGCTGACGAACAACGTCGAGTACAACTTCACGGTCGTGGCCGAGAACCGCGTCGGTCCCTCCGACCCGTCGGCGCCGTCCGAGACCGCGCGTCCCGACGCGCGGCCCGACACTCCGGCCGCACCGTCCCTCGTCTTCGGCGACCGCAGCCTCACCGTGTCGTGGGTGACGCCCACGACGCCAGGCTCGCCGGTTGAGAAGTACACGCTCGAGATCTCACCCGCCCCCGCGTCGGGGCTCGGACAGAAGACCGAGGTCACCGGCAACTCCCTCGTGTGGGACGGCCTGCAGAACGGCGTCGCGTACCAGGTGCGTGTGCAGGCGCACAACCGCGCGCCCGATCCGTCGAGCTTCAGTCCCTGGTCGGTGAGCGAGATCCCGGCCCGCGCGCCCGAGCCACCTGCGGCGCCGTCGGTCAACCGACTGGACCCCGTGGGCAACCAGGCGCAGCTTGAAGTGGTGTGGGGCGCGCCCGCCGACAACGGCGACGCGATCTCGGGCTACGAGGTGCAGGTGATGCAGGGCTCGTCCGTGGTGAACACGATCACCGGCATCCCGGGAACCCAGACCAGCCAAGCAATCAACGTCGCCACGTCGACCAGCGACTACACGTTCCGCGTGCGGGCCTCGAACAAGGCGGGCTGGGGCAACTGGGGCGCGCCGTCAGCGCCGCGCCGTGCGTTCGGCGTGCCAGGTGCTCCCACGGGCGTGAGCGCGTCGACTCCGAGCGGCGACAGCACGATCCACGTCGCGTACACCGCGGCTTCGGGCAACGGCGCGAGCGCCGGCGAGCTGAAGTACGAGTACTCCCTCAACGGCGGCGGTTGGCAGGCCCTCGCCGGGAACAACGTCATCGGCGGGGTCAGCAACGGCACGGACTACACGGTCCGCCTGCGCGCCTACACCGCGATGGACGGCGTCCGCTACAACGGCGACCCGTCGGCGGCGTCGAACTCGGTGAAGCCGTACGGGCCGGTGAACAACCCCACAGTGCGGGCGACGGCGAGCGGACGATCGATCACGTACTCGTGGAGCCCGCCCTCGACCAACGGCCGAGCGATCACCCAGATGCAGATCCGCATCGACGGCGGCGGCTGGCAGAACGTGGCCAACAACGGCTCGACGTCGGCCAACTACGGCTACAGCGAGACGCACCGGATCGATGCGCGCGCACAGGATGCTGCCGGCCAGTGGAGCGCGGTCGTGTCGGACTCGGCACGGACGGTGGATGCCCCGAAGCCGCGCGCGTGGACCAGCAAGGGCTCGAGCGCCCAGGGCATGCCCGGCTGCACCAGCCAGTACTGCGCATACATGGTGCTGAACGTCGAGAACTGGGTCGCCGGCAACTACACGCTCAACTGCAACGACACCGAGGGCCGGTGGGGCAACCGCACCTTCTGGGTGCCCGAGAACGGCAGCGTGCAGCTGGGCTGCTACACGGGCTACCGCGGCTACACGAGCTGGGTCAGCTACAGCGGACCAGGCGGCACAGGCAACGCCGAGTCGATCGTCTGGTACTAGCCCGGCGCGCGCACGCACACGACAGCAACGAGAGAACGAGAACACTCATGACGATGACCCCCGAACAGGCGGCCTGGTTCCAGGGCACCTTCGCGCGTCTGGTCGACAACGTCGACCAGGCCCTCATGGGAAAGCGCGAAGTCGTGGGGCTGGTGCTCTCCGCGATGCTCGCCGAAGGGCACGTGCTGCTGGAGGATGCCCCGGGCACCGGCAAGACGAGCCTCGCCAAGGCCCTCGCGGCCACCGTGCAGGGCACGAGCAGCCGCATCCAGTTCACGCCCGACCTGCTCCCGTCGGACGTGACCGGCGTGACCATCTACGACCAGACCTCGCATCGCTTCGAGTTCCACCGCGGTCCGGTCTTCGCGTCGATCGTCCTCGCGGACGAGATCAACCGTGCCTCGCCGAAGACGCAGTCCGCCCTCCTCGAGGTGATGGAGGAGTCCCGCGTGACCGTCGACGGCGTCGCGCACGAGGTCGGCCGTCCGTTCCTCGTGATGGCGACGCAGAACCCCATCGAGCAGGCGGGCACGTACAAGCTCCCCGAGGCTCAGCTCGACCGCTTCCTCGTGAAGACGTCGATCGGCTACCCCGACCTCGCCGTGGCCGAGCGCATCCTCGCCGGCGCGGCAGACCGCAACCCGTCGGCGCACCTGCCCGCGATCATCACGACGGGCGCGGTCGCCGACATGGCCGACCTCGCCGGCACCGTCCACGTCGACCCCGCCGTGCTGCGCTACACCGCGCAGCTCGCCGAGGCGACGCGCAACGATCCGGCCACGCGCCTGGGCGTCTCGGTCCGCGGCTCGCTCGCGATGATCCGCGTCGCCAAGGTCTACGCCGCGGCGCAGGGCCGCCACTTCGTGCTGCCCGACGACGTGAAGTCGCTCGTGGCACCGGTGTGGACGCACCGCCTCGTGCTCGACCCCGAGGCCGAGTTCGCCGGCACGTCGGCCGAGGCCGTCATCGCGCGCGTCCTCGAGTCGGTGGCCGCACCGCAGGCGAGGTCCGCGGCCTGATGACGACGGAGGCACTCGGGCAGGCGGCTCCCTCGGAGGACCGTCGCGCCTGGTACGGGCAGCTGGTGCTCGGCGCGCTGCGGCGCGCCGGCGTCGTGCTCGGCCGCGTGTTCGGGGTCGTGCGCCCCGTCGCCTGGGTGCTGATCGCCGCCGCGCTCGCACTGTGGATCGCCGGCCGGTCGCTCGGCTGGTGGGAGCTCGCTGTGGCGGCGAGCACCATCACCGTCGTGCTCGCGCTCTGCCTGCTGTTCCTCATCGGCCGCACCGCGTACGACGTGTCGCTGGACCTCAACCGCACCCGCGTCGTCGTGGGGGAGCGCGCGGTGGGGGCGCTGACCCTCTCCAACGCGGGCTCGCGCGCCATCCTCCCCTCGCGCGTGCTGCTGCCGGTGGGAAGCGGGCGCGGCGTCTTCGACGTGCACCGGCTCGCGGCCGGCGAGTCCGCCGAGGAGCTCTTCGCGATCCCTACGTCGCGTCGCGCGGTCGTCAAGGTCGGCCCGGTGAGCGTCGTGCGCGGCGACCCGCTGGGTCTCTTCGAGCGCGTGCATCGCCGTGACGAGCCCGTCGACCTGTTCGTGCACCCGCGCACCGTGCTCTTCGACGGCCAGTCGCTCGGGTTCCTGCGCGACCTCGAGGGCCTCCCCGCCACCGACCTGTCGCCCGACGACGTCTCGTTCCACGCACTGCGCGAGTACCAGCCCGGCGACGACCTGCGCCACGTGCACTGGAAGTCGACCGCGCGCACCGGCCGCATGATGGTGCGGCAGTACGAGGAGACGCGCCGCTCGCACTTCGTGATCGGCCTGTCGACGAGCCCCGCCGATTACCGCGACGACGACGAGTTCGAACTCGCGATCTCGGCCGCCGGTTCGCTGGGCCTTCGTGCCCTGCGCGACTCGCAGCGCGTCGAGGTGCGCGTCCAGGAGCGCGCCCTGCCGTCGGGCACGGGCAAGCAGTTCCTCGACTCCCTCTCCGCCCTCGGCCACTCGAAGCCGAAGGCGGGCTCGGTCGTCGAGCTCGCCGGCGTCGTCGCCGCGACGCTTCCGCTCGCGAGCGTCGTCGTGCTGGTGTGCGGCAGCAAGGTCGACGCCAACGACCTGCGCACGGCGTGCAGCCGCCTGCCGTTCGGCGCCCGCGTGCTCGCGGTCGTCGCGTCGCCGGGCGACACGGCGCCGTCGCTCCGACGGATCGGGGAAGCGGATGTCGTGACCCTCGGCGCTCTCGACCAGCTCCCGAACGCCCTCCGGAAGGTGCTCGCATGAGCGCCCCCGTCACGCCCCTCCCGACGCGCGCCGAAGCGCCCGCGACGCCGCGGGCGGCAGCATCCCGGCCCCCACGTGCCGATGCCCTGCCGACCCGCCGCTGGATCCTCGACCTCACCGCCGTCGGGCTGCTGCTGCTCATCCCGGTCGTCGGCTTCTGGCCGACGTTCGATGGCGCCGGCTACCTCGTCGCCGCCCTCGGCGGGCTGGTGCTCGGCATGGGGCTGGGTGTCCTCGGCCGGCTCTTCCGCTGGGGCATCCTGCTCCTGACCGCCGCCACGGTCGTCGTCTACTTCCTTCTCGGGGGCGCCCTCGCGCTGCCGCACACCACGGTCGCGGGCGTCGTGCCGACGATCGAGACGCTGCGTCAGCTCGCGCTCGGCGCGGTCATGTCGTGGAAGCAGCTCCTCACCACCATCGCCCCCGTGGCGACCGGCGACGGTCACCTCATCGTGCCGTTCATCCTGTCGCTGGTGGCGGCGGTGCTGACGACGTCGCTCGCCCTGCGGCTGCGCGGCGCAGCGTGGGCGGTGCTCCCCGCCGCCGCGTTCCTCGCGATCGAGATCGCGCTGGGCACGTCCGAGCCGTTCGTGCCGGTGGTGCAGGGCGTCGTGTTCGGACTCGTGGCCGTGGTGTGGCTGGCGCTGCGCCAGGCGTGGCAGCCGCAGGCGGCCGCGATCTCGGTGGGCGAAGGGTCGGCGCGTTCCGGTGCCGGCGTGCGGCGCGTGCTGATGGGCGCCGCCGTCGTCGCGATCGCCGCGGTGGTCGGCGTCGCCACGAGCGGGTTCGCGGCACCGTCGTCGCCGCGGTACGTGCTGCGCGACGTCGTCATCCCGCCGTTCGACATCCGCGAATTCGCGAGCCCGCTGCAGTCGTTCCGCGCCTACGTGCGCGACCACCCGGAGGAACCGCTCTTCACGGTCACCGGTCTGCCCGAGGGCGCCCGCGTGCGGCTGGCCACGATGGACGCGTACAACGGCACCGTGTACAACGTCTCGGATGACGGCAGCGGATCGTCGAGCGCCTTCGCGCCCGCGCGCACCAACATGTCGTCCGACGCCGAGGGCACGCCCGCGACGGTTCACGTCGAGATCGGCGAGCTCGAGAGCGTATGGATGCCGGACGCCGGCGCTGTCCGGAGCGTCACGTTCGACGGCGCCCGCGCCGACGACCTCCGCCGCACCGCGCACTACAACGAGGCGACCGAGACCGGCGTCGTCACCCTCGGCCTCGAGAAGGGCGACGAGTACACGCTCGACGCCGTGATCCCCGAGGTGCCGAGCGACGAGGCGCTCGCCGACCAGGCGTTCGCGCCGCTCAAGATGCCCAAGCAGGTCGGTGTGCCCGAGACCCTCGCCGACATCGCGTCGAAGACGGTCGCCGAGGCCGAGACGCCCGTCGAGCAGGTGCGCGCGCTGCAGCAGATGCTGTCGGAGGGCGGCTTCTTCAGCCACGGCCTCGCCGGTCAGCCGCTGTCGCGCGCCGGACACGGCGCCGAGCGCATCGCGACGCTGCTCGGCTCCGAGCAGATGGTCGGCGACGACGAGCAGTATGCGACGGCGATGGCGCTGCTCGCGGGGCAGGTCGGCATCCCGGCGCGGGTCGTCATGGGCTTCTACCCCGACGAGGACGCCGCCGGCGAACCCGTGTACACCGCGACGGGCGAGACGGTCCACGCATGGGTCGAGGTCGCCTTCGACGGCGCCGGATGGGTGCCGTTCGACCCGACCCCGCCCGAGGATCAGGTCCCGAGCGACCAGACGACGAAGCCGAAGGCCGACCCCAAGCCCCAGGTGCTGCAGCCTCCGCCCCCGCCGGCGGAGCCCGTCGACCTGCCGCCGACCGTCGCCGACGACCGTGGCTCGGAGGACGAGAACGCGTTCGACGCCGGACTGCTGTGGACGATCATCTCGATCGGCGTGGGCCTGCTGGGCCTCCTCGCCGTGCTGCTCGCCCCGTTCATCGTGATCGGCGCCCTGAAGGCCACCCGGCGTCGCAAGCGCCGTGAGTCCGAGCGCGCGTCGGACCGCATCAGCGGCGGCTGGGACGAGCTCGTCGACCGCGCCTCCGACTTCGGCGCGCCGGTGCGCCCGGGCGCGACGCGTCAGGAGGACGCCGGGGTGCTCACCGCGGCGTTCGCCGAGCCGCGCGTCGCGACCCTCGCCTCGCGCGCCGACCTCGAGGTCTTCGGTCCGACGGACCCGTCGCCCGACGACATCGAGGCCTTCTGGGCGCAGGTTGACGAGATCGTCGGCGGCATGGGGAAGGGACGCTCCGTGTGGCAGCGTCTCGGCGCGAGGCTCAGCATCCGTACGCTTCTCGAAGGCACGCGGTTCGCACTCCCCGCACGCCCGGCACGCTCGGCGCCGCCCGCGCGAACGACTCAACCCGCGGCGGCCGCTCTGCACGACCCCGCGATGCCGAAGAACCCGACCCGGCGCTCGCGCCGCGGCAGCAAGACCCCGAGCGCACCCGAGCGCTCCGCCCACCCCCCACAGGAGAACGCATGACCCCGAGCCCGCCAGGCGCCGCCCCCGCGGCGACCATCGGACGCCGTGTGGGGGCGTTCGCGATCGACATCGGCGTCGCCTGGGCGATCGGCGCCGTGCTGGTCGGGACCGTGGTCGGCATCATCCTCGGCGTCGGCCCGTCGTGGGAGCGCGACGGCCTGGCGGCCATGATCCTGCTGAGCTACCTCGGCATCGGCGCCCTGCTGTTCGCCTGGTGGCTCGTCTACTCCGCGATGCAGGGCAGCCGCGGCGGCTCGATCGGGCAGCGACTGCTCGGGCTGCGCCTGCACGACGCCTCGTCGGCCGCCCCGATCGGCTTCTGGCGCGCGATCCTGCGCAACCTCGTGTTCAGCCTCGCCGCGTCGATCGTGGTCGGCTACTTCACCCCGCTCTTCGACCCGAGCGGCCGCCGGCAGGGCTGGCACGACATGGCATCGCGCGCGGTCGTGGTCGATATCCGGAACACGGATGCTGCCACCCCGGCGCGTGCGGCAACGGCCACCGCGAACCCGTATCCGACCCCGTCGACGGGTGCCGCATCGCTGCCGTCCGCCCCGCCGCTGCCGTCCCCCGCCCCGGTGCCGCCGGCCGGCTTCATGCCCGCGGCCGCGGCGGCTCAGCCGACCACGCGTGCGGCCGCCCCGGCGCCGACCGGCGTGATCGCCGACATCCCGTGGATCACGCACGAGCCTCCGGCTCCCGTCACGCGCGCGCCGCAGCCGGCCCAGCATTTCCCGAGCGTCACGATGCCCTTCCCGGCAGCGACGACGACCGAGCCGTTCGGCGCCACCCTCACCGCGACCGCCGCCCCGGCCGTGGCCCCCGCAGCCACGGCGGTGGCAGCATCCGCCGAAGAAGAGGACGTCGAGTCCACGCGCATCGTCGTCCCCCCGCCCGCGCAGCGGGCCGCGCTGTACGACGGCGCACCGGTGATCGCGGTGCTGACGTGGGACGACGGCACGCGCATGGCCGTGTACGGCCGCACCCTGTACGGACGCAACCCCGCGGCCGTGGAGGGCGCGGTCGCGATCGCGGTGCGCGACGAGACGCTGTCGCTGTCGAAGACGCACTTCGAGGTCGGCGGCGACGCCACGGGAGCGTGGATCGCCGACCGTCACTCGACCAACGGCACGATCCTCGTCCGCGACGGCGGGCGGATTCCGCTCACTGCCGGCGTCCGCACGAACCTGCGCGACGGCGACACGCTCGAGTTCGGCGACCGGCGCGTGACGGTGGGCCTCGCATGATGGCGGGTTCGACGCCGCCGATCGCGGTCGCCTTCGGGGCGGCGACAGACGCCGGTCTCCGCCGGCGCATCAACGAGGACTCGTATCTCGCGGCGTCGCCGCTGTTCCTCGTGGCCGACGGGATGGGCGGCCACAACGCGGGCGAGATCGCCAGCGCGACGGTGATCCAGGAGTTCTCCGCGCTCGCGGGCCGCGAGAGCCTGACGATCGACGACGTGCAGGCGGCCGTCGTCGCCGCGCGCCGCCGTGTCGTGGCGCTCCCCGCCGGGGCGGGCGCCGGCGCCGGCACGACGCTCGCGGGAGTCGTCGTCGCCGACGTCGAGGGCGAGGGCTACTGGCTCGCGATCAACCTGGGCGACTCGCGCACCTACCGCCTCAGCGAGGGGGACTTCGAGCAGGTGAGCGTCGACCACTCGGTCGTGCAGGAGCTCGTCGACAGCGGCCAGCTCGCGGCCGACGCGGCCCAGCGCGACTCCCGCCGCAACGTCATCACGCGGGCGATCGGCGCCGGCAGCGACGCGGAGCCCGACTACTGGCTCATCCCGGCCGAGGACGGCGACCGCATCCTGGTGTGCTCCGATGGTCTCTCCGGCGAGCTCGAGCAGGACGCGATCCACGGCATCCTCCTCGCCGAGGCGGACCCGCAGGCGGCCGCGACACGGCTCGTGCACGAGGCGATGGTGCGCGGCGGCCGCGACAACATCACCGCGATCGTCGTGGACGCGCTCGCCGTGCGCACCCGGACGAGCCGCGCGTGCGAACGCGATACGGTGCCGGTGAGCGCCCCTGCCGTCACCGAGGAGACCGACATCGACGGCGACACGCTGCCGCGCGCGGTCGTGGCGGGAGGATTCTGATGCCCACGCACTACGCCCCGGGAACCACGCCGGTCGCCGTCACCCCGCGCGCATTCGCCGTGCTCGAGTCGGGCGCCTCCGCGGCGCTGCTCACCCGCATCCGCGCGCTGCTCGCCGACGGCCGGGGCCTCGGAGGAGTGATCGAGGCGCTCACCGGCGCGTACGGCGCGTCGCTGACCGCGATCCCCGCGTTCGCGGTGGCCCTCGCGGAGGGCGACGGCGTCCGGGTCGCCGTGCGCGGCGACTTCGCATTCGACGTCGATGCCGCGGCCTCCGAGCGTGTCTCGGGCACCGGTGTGACCACATGGACCGAGCGCGTGATCCCGGGCGCGGTGCGGGTCGCCCTCGCGACCTCCGGGTCCGACGTGCCGGCCGAGTTCGAGATCGCCGACGGCATCGTGCTGGCGAGCAGGATCGAATGGGATGATGCGGCCCCGGGCAAGCCCGCGACCGCCGACGCCGTTCCGGCCGCGACCGCCGACGCCGTCCCGGCCGCGGCCGCACCGGGGCCGCGCCGGCGCGAGGTGCCGATTGCGGCCGCGGAGTCGGAGCCGCCTCCCGTCCCGCCCGCCGTCGCAGAGACAGAGAGCGATGGCGGCGACACCCCGGAGAGGGAACCGGGGCCAGGTGAGCCCGTGCCGGGGCCGGTCCGTGGCCCGTGGTCCTCGCGTGCCGACCTGCCCGAAGCCGCATCCCCGGCTCCCGCCGCCGCGCTCATCGATTCGAGCGCCGTGCTGTCGGTCGCCGACACCGAGACCCTGCTGCCCGTCGACTCGGCGCTGACCCCGCCGGTCGCTCCTCTCGCGCCCGCGACGCCGGGCGAGGAGTTCCCCTCGACGACCGGCTACGACCACCTCTGGGGTGCGACCGTGATCCGCTCCGTCGAGGACGACGCCGTCCGCTCCGAGCGCGAGGGCGAAGAGGCCGCTCTCGCCGCTGCCCCGCCTCCGCCCGCCGGCGACCACGACGGCGCGACGATCTCGCTGGCCCAGGCCCGCGCGCTGCGCGAAGCGGCGGGCGGCGCCGGGGGCGCAGCATCCGTGCCGATCGATTCGGTGCTCGCGCCGCTCGCGCCGCCGCGCCCGCCGGCTCCCGGACGCATCCGCGTGTCGACGGGGCAGGTCCTGCCGCTCGACCGCACGGTCGTGATCGGCCGGCGACCGCGCTCGACGCGGGTGAGCGGCACCGACCTGCCGCACCTCGTGGCCGTCGACAGCCCCCAGCAGGACATCTCGCGGAGCCACGTCGAGCTGCGGGTCGAGGGGGAGAGCATCGTCGCGACTGATCTGCGCACCACGAACGGCACGACCCTGCTGCGCCAGGGCGCAGAGCCGGTCCGACTGCACCCGGGTGAGGGCACGGTCGTCGTCCCCGGTGACGTCCTGGACCTCGGCGACGGCATCACGGTCGCGATCGAGGGGCTGTCGTGAGCGCCAAGCGCGCGCCCATGGCGCCGCCGGATCTTCCCGGCTTCACCTACGTCGACCTGCTCGGCTCGGGCGGCTTCGCCGACGTCTTCCTGTACGAGCAGCAGCTGCCGAAGCGCCGCGTGGCGGTCAAGGTGCTGCTCACCGACCGCATGTCGAGCGGCTCGGTCGAGGAGTTCACCGCCGAGGCCAACGTGATGGCGATGCTGTCGACGCACCCGGCGATCGTCACGATCTACCAGGCGGGCGTCGCGCACGACGGCCGTCCCTACCTCGTGATGGAGTACTGCCCGCGGCCGAACCTTCAGGTGCGGTACCGGCGGGAGCCGTTCTCGATCGCCGAGTCGCTGCGCGTCGGTGTGCAGGTCGCCGCGGCCGTCGAGACCGCCCACCGTGCGGGTGTGCTGCACCGCGACATCAAGCCGGCGAACATCCTCGTCACCGAGTACAACCGGCCGGCGCTCACCGACTTCGGCATCGCGTCCACCACGAACGCGGCCGCCGAGTCGGCGGGCCTGTCGATCCCGTGGTCGCCGCCGGAGTCGTTCGCCGACGTGCCGCGCAGCGACCCGCGCTCGGACGTGTACGCGCTGGGCGCGACCGTCTACACGCTCCTGGCCGGACGCTCGCCGTTCGAGCTGCCCGGGCAGCGCAACGGCGCCGCCGAGCTCATCCACCGCATCGAGTCGCTGGCGCTCCCCGCGCTCGGCCGCGCCGACGTGCCGGTGTCGCTGCAGCGCGTGCTCGAGCGCGCGATGGCCAAGGCGCCCGCCGACCGCTACGAGAGCGCGCTGGCGTTCGCCCGCGCGCTGCAGACGGTGCAGATCGAGCTGTCGCACTCGGTGACGCCCATCGACATCCTCGACGACCACGTCCCCGAAGACATCGAGGAGGACGAGGACGACGGACTCACCCGCGTCCGCGGCGTCGTCAGCATCAACCCCGAGACGACGCCCGCGGCCGGCATGACGCGCCCGTCGGCGGCGACCGCGCCGAGCGCCGCGTCCACCGCGCCGCGCTTCGACCCGGCACCCGTCGAGACCGAGACGGTCGCCCGCCGGGCGCCCGCGCGCCCGCCGTCGGCGTACGAGGAGACGGTCCGGCGCGAGCAGGTCGGCCCGCCGGTGTCGCTCGACGAGACGATCGTCCGCACTCCAGCGTTCGAGCAGGTCGCGCCCGAGCCGGAGACGGATGCTGCCGCCCCGCGTCGCCGCCGCACCGGTCTGTGGATCGGGCTCGGTGCCGCAGCGTTCGTGATCGTCGCGGTCATCGTCGGGGTGTCGCTGCCGGGCATCCTTTCCGGCACGGCCCAGGAGCAGCCCGCGCCCACGGAGTCGTCGAAACCGCAGGACCCACTGTCGTCGGTGGTCCCCGCCGTCGCCGACGTCGCGGGCGCACCGGTCGACGGCGGCGTGAAGTTCACATGGACCAACCCCGATCCGCAGGACGGCGACTTCTATATCGTCGAGGCCGTGTCGCTGAGTGACAGCACCGGAGAGAGCGAGCCGGTCGAGGCGCCCGAGATCGTCGTGCCGGCCGCCGCCACCGGGCAGACCTGCGTCGACGTCACCCTGGTGCGCGCCAACGGCCAACAGCAGCCCGATCCCTCGCGGGGGTGCGCGCCGTGACGCCCGCAGAAACCGACCGGCTCAGGGTCGAGTTCGCCGGCGAGCAGTTCTCCGTCGCGCCCGGCACCGTCTTCACGGTCGGCCGCGAGGGCGACCTCGCAATCGACGACAACCTGTTCCTGCACCGCAACTTCCTGACGATCCAGAGCGTCGAGGGGCTCTGGCTGCTCTCGAACGTCGGCTCGCGCCTGTCGGCGACCGTCACCGACTCGGGCGGGCGCGTGCAGGCCTGGCTCGCACCGGGTGCGCGGCTGCCGCTCGTCTTCGCCGCGACATCCGTCATCTTCAGCGCCGGTCCGACGACCTACGAGCTCACGATCCATGCGGCCGAGCCGACCTTTCGAGAGACGCAGCCGCCCGCCGACGACGACGGTCTCTCGACGATCGGCGAGGTGCCGCTGACCCACAGCCAGCGCGTCATGATCCTCGCGCTCGCCGAGCCCGTGCTGCGGCGCGACGGCACCGGCATGAGCGAGCTGCCGACGTCGGCGCAGGCCGCCGAGCGCCTCGGCTGGACGCTCACCCGCTTCAACCGCAAGCTCGACAACGTCTGTGACAAGCTCGACCGCGCCGGTGTGCCGGGCATGCGCGGCGGCGTGCGCTCGTACGCGACGAACCGCCGCGTGCGGCTCGTCGAGCACGCGGTCGCGGCACGCCTCGTCACACGTGACGACCTTCCGCTGCTGGACGTCGAGCGCGAGAACTCGCTGCGCGGTGAGAGCGGCTCTGGAGACGACGACGCCGGCTGAAGGCCGGGCGCGTCAGCGCCCAGCGTCGTAGAGGTGACGGCCGCCGTGGCTGACGACCTTCACCACGACACCACGGCGGTGCAGCTCCGTGACGGTGCGGGTCTCCTCGTCGATGTCGCGACCGAGCGCGTGCACGTTGGCGACGACGAGCACGTCGCCGCGTCCGAGCGTGCCGAACAGCCGCACGAGGCGGTCCTCCCAGGACTCGAGGGTCTCGGGAGCGGGATGACGGAATCCCTCGATCGGCACGCCGAACCGGGTGAGGTCGTTTCGCTGCTCCACGACGGAGGGCATGTCGTCGCGGGCGATCACGAGCCCGACAAGCCGTGAGCCCGCGGGCTGGGCGAGCCACCAGTTGCGGTTCTGCTGCAGCTCCGTGAAGCACTTGGGGCACTCCGCCGCCTGGTGCGGCAGGTGCAGCGGGGCGGTGTCGGGCGCGACCGAACCCGGAGCCGGAGCCGCGTGCGTGTGTGCGGCGTCCGGCGTCTTCGTCGTCTCGCTCATGTGAGGCCCCCTCGCTCCCGTCCATTGTCCCCCACGCAGGCGCAGTTCCGCGCCGCGGTGTCCCTGCAGGAGCCGCTGCGCGACTTCGCTCAGTCGTCCTCGTCGTCGAGGCGCAGCTCGAGGCTGAGCTGGTCGGCGTCGAGCTCGGCCAGGGCGTGGCGCAGGGCGGGCGTCGAGTACTCGCCCCCCGACGACAGCTCGTTCAGGCGTCCGCGCATCGCCTCGATCATCGCGAGCCGCAGCTCGAGCAGGTCGCGGGTCGGGAGTCCGTCCGCGTCGTCGGGCGGGTCCACCATGCGGCTGCTGACGAGCGAGACGAGGTCCTCGGCGAACTCCGAGCCGTCCCTCCGGCGCAGCGCAGGATCCGACAGCGCGCCGATCGCGGCGTCGCGCAGCTCGTCGTCGAGCGCCGACTGCTCGGCCTTGTCGAGGCTGTCGTCGCCCGTCCGCTCGAGCCGCAGGGCCTTGACCACCCATGGCAGCGTGAAGCCCTGCAGCATGAGGCTGCCCACCGCGACCGCGAATGCGATGAACACCAGCAGGGCGCGGTCGTCGGTGACGTCGCTCGAGATCGTCTGCGCCGCGGCGAGCGTGACCACGCCGCGCATGCCGGCCCACACGATGATCGCGCCGTGCTTCCACCCGAGGGGGGACGCCTGGTAGTAGTCGAGGTCGCTGAGCGCCCGCGACACGCGTGACCGCATCGAGGAGAGCCGCCGCTGCGCGCGCGGATCGTCGAAAGACGCCTCGCGCCGGCCGCGGTACCGCGGATCGGGCACCGCCGAGCCGTCCGCGATCTGGTCGAGCCGCGTGTTCATCGCCTCGAGTCGGGTGCGCTGTCGCCCGCGGGCGCGCCGGCTCTGCAGCCAGACCAGCAGCGACACGTACGCCGCGCGTGCGGCGACGATGATCGCCAGCGCTCCGAGCGCGATTCCGAGGCCGGTGCCGATGCCGTTGTGCTGTTCGACGTTCTGCTCGACGATGTCGCGGAGCTCGAGCCCCATGATGAGGAAGACGGCGCCCTCGAGCACGAGTTCGATGGTGTGCCAGTTGTGCTCGTCGGATCGGCGCTGCTCGGGAGTGAACCACCGCGCCGCGCCCTGGCCGGTCACGATGCCTGCGACCACCGCCGCGACCAGGCCGGATCCGCCGAGCTCCTCGGTGGGGATGTACGCGATGAACGGCACCACGAAGCCGATCGCGGTGTTCGCCGCGGAGTTCTTGATGAGCGACCGCAGCCGCAGGTTGAGCCAGCCCACGATCGCGCCCACGACGGCGGCGACGAGCACGCCCCACGCGAACGCCGGGATGAACCCGAACCCGATGCGGGTGTCGCCGCCGACGCTGGTCGCGAGTCCGACCGCGGCGATCATCGTGCGCAGCAGCACCAGCGCCGTCGCGTCGTTGAGCAGGCTCTCGCCCTCGAGCATGGTCACCACGCGGCGCGACACACCCAGACGCTTGACGATCGAGGTGGCCACAGCATCCGTGGGACTGAGGATCGCCCCGAGCGCCACCGCGATGGCCGGATGGATGCCGGGGATCACGAGCATGAAGAAGAACCCGAGCAGCACCGAGCTGATGATGACGAGCAGGAACGACAGCCCGGCGATGGGGCCGAAGTCGCGGCGGAACTCGATCGCGGGGAGCGAGACCGCCGCCGAGTAGAGCAGCGGCGGCAGCACGCCCACGAGGATGAACTCGGGGTTGATCTCGGGGATCTCGACGAACGGCAGCAGGCTGACGGCCCCGCCGACGAGCACCAGGATCAGGGGTCCGGCGATGCCCAGCTTCGGGGCGACCGCCGTCGCGAGCGCGATGACCACGATCGCGATGATGACGACGATCAGGACTTCCACGACTCAGAGCCTATTGCGGGGCCTTCCGACCCGGCGGCGGTGCACCGCCGAGCGGCGTCAGAGCACGCCGAGAGCCCGGACCGCGTCGCGCTCCGCGACGAGTTCGTCGACGGATGCTGCGACCCTGGCCCGCGCGCGATCGTCGAGGTCGAGACCCTCGACGACGCGATACCCGTGCTCGTGGCCGCGCGAGGTCACGGGGAACGAGCACACGAGCCCCTCGGGCACCCCGTACTCGCCGCGCGAGACGACCGCCGCCGAGGTCATGCCGCGGCGGGTGCCGAGCTGCTCGTCGCGCACGTGGTCGATCGCGGCGTTCGCGGCGGAGGCCACCGACGACGAGCCGCGCACCTCGATGATCTCGGCCCCGCGCTTCGCCACACGCGGGATGAAGACGTCGTCGAGCCACGCCGCCGCTGCGGCCTCGCCGCCGAAACGCTCGGCCAGGGCCTCGAGCACCGGCGTCGCGTCGGGCAGGATCGCGTGCGCGACGTCGGGGAACTGGGTCGCGGAATGGTTGCCCCAGATCACGACGTCGGCGATGTCGCCGGCGGCGACATCGAGCGCCTCGGCGAGCTGTCCGACGGCGCGGTTGTGATCGAGGCGCGTGAGCGCGGTGAAGCGCTCGGAGGGGATGTCGGGGGAAGCGGATGCTGCGGCGATGAGCGCGTTCGTGTTCGCGGGGTTGCCCACCACCACGACGCGCACGGCGTCGTCGGCGACGGCGCCGATCGCCTTGCCCTGCGGCCCGAAGATCCCCGCGTTCGCCGCGAGCAGGTCGCCCCGCTCCATGCCGGCGGTCCGCGGTCGCGCACCCACGAGCATCGCGATGCGGGTGCCGTTGAAGGCCGTCAGGGGGTCGTCGGTGACGTCGACGTCGGCCAGCAGGGGAAACGCGCAGTCCTGCAGCTCGAGCGCCGCTCCCTCGGCCGAGCGCATCCCCTGCGGGATCTCGAGCAGCCTCAGGCGAACCGGACGGTCGGGGCCCAGCATGTCGCCGGCCGCGATGCGGAACATCAGGGCGTAGCCGATCTGGCCTCCGCCGCCGGTGATGGTCACGGTCGTGGGTGCGCTCGCCATGACCCTGAGCCTAGACCGGCGGCATTGTACTCATTCCCGGCGATTCGGGAATGGTTCCTGCTGGCGGTCGGGGTGTCGGGGTACCGTGACTGGCATGACGTTCAACGAGAACGCCAACGTCGGGGGGAACACGGCGCGGCGTCGAGGAGCGGGCGTGGCGGTGGCGGGCGGTGGCATCGCCGGCCTCGGTGCGATCGCGGTGATCCTGTTCCAGCTGTTCACCGGACAGGATCTGTCGAGCATCATGCCCGCGCAGCCCCAGGTCGGGTCCGGTGGCGAGTCCGAGATCGAGCAGTGCCAGACGGGTGCCGACGCGAACCGCGACGACGCGTGCCGTCTCGCAGCCGGCAGCGTGGTGCTCGACAAGTACTGGGCCACGCAGGTCGAGGGATACCGCGCGCCGCAGCTGATCATCGTCGACCAGCAGACCGGCACGGCGTGCGGCACGGCGTCCAATCAGACCGGACCCTTCTACTGCCCGCCCGAGGAGACGGTGTACGTCGATCCGACGTTCTTCGGCCTCCTGCGCCAGCAGTTCGACGCCACGGCCGGCGATCTCGCCCAGCTGTACGTGCTCGCCCACGAGTACGGCCACCACGTGCAGTACATCGCGGGGATCATGGACCGCTACCCGAACAACGGCACGGGCCCCGACAGCAACGGCGTGCGCATGGAGCTGCAGGCCGACTGCTTCGCCGGCGCCTGGGTCGGCGACATGACCCAGCAGGTCGACGAGAACGGCGTACCGTATCTGAAGGAGCCCACGCAGCAGCAGATCGCCGACGCGATCAACGCGGCCGGCGCGGTGGGCGACGATCACATCCAGCAGGAGACCGGGGGCTTCGTGAACCCGGAGTCCTGGACCCACGGCTCGAGCGAGCAGCGCCAGCGCTGGTTCGAGACCGGCTACCAGAACGGTCCTTCCGCGTGCGACAGCTTCGGCGTTCCGGGGGGAAGCCTATGAACGAACACCTCGACGACATCCTCTATCCGCCCATCGAGCCCTACGACACCGGCACGCTCATCGCCGGCGAGGGCAACCGCATCGCGTACGAGCAGAGCGGAAACCCCGAGGGCAAGCCGGTGGTGTTCCTCCACGGCGGTCCAGGCGCCGGGACGTCGCCCTGGCACCGCCGCTTCTTCGACCCCGAGCGGTATCGCATCATCCTGCTCGACCAGCGCGGCTGCGGCCGCTCCACGCCGCACGCCGGTGAGCCCGCCGCCGATCTGCGCCACAACACGACGTGGCACCTCGTCGCCGACATCGAGCTGCTGCGCAAGAACCTCGGCATCGACAGGTGGCAGGTGTTCGGCGGATCATGGGGGAGCGCGCTCGCCCTCGCCTACGCCGAAGCGCATCCCCGGGCGGTCACCGAGATCGTGCTGCGCGGTGTCTTCACCCTCCGCCGCCACGAGCTGGAGTGGTTCTACGAGGGCGGTGCGGCATCCATCGTCCCGGATCTGTGGGAGGACTTCATCGCCCCCATCCCGATCCTCGAGCGCTCGCAGCTCATGCAGGCCTACCACCGCCGGCTCTCCGACCCCGACCCCGCCGTTCACGTGCCGGCTGCTGTCGCCTGGTCGCGCTGGGAGGCCGCGAACCTCACCCTGCTGCCCGACCCCGAGCTCGTCGCCGCGATGACCGAGCCGCACGCGGCCGTCGCGTTCGCCCGCATCGAGAACCACTACTTCCTGCACGGCGGCTGGTTCGAGCCCGGGCAGCTGATCGCGGACGTCGACCGCATCCGCCACATCCCGGCCGTCATCGTCCAGGGCCGTTACGACGTCTGCACCCCCGCCATGACCGCGTGGGATCTGCACCGCGCCTGGCCGGAAGCCGACTTCGTCATGATTCCGGATGCTGCGCACGCCGCGTCCGAGCCGGGCATCGCGTCCGCCCTGCGGGCCGCGACCGACCGCTTCGCCGAGGCGCCCGCAGCGGAGCCGGAGGAGAAGATCGAGGCGGAGCAGTCCGACGAGACCGAGGAGCCGGGGGACCAGTCAGCTGTGCCCGAGCCCGAGCCCCAGCCCGAGCCTGAGGCTGAGCCGGAGCCCGAGGCTGAGCCGGAGCCCGAGGCTGAGGGTGAGGCTGAGCGGGAGCCCGAGCCGGAGGGTGAGGCCCAGGCGGAGCCGGAGCACGAGGCAGAGTCCGAGCCGGAGGCTGAGGCCCAGGCGGAGCCGGAGCACGAGGCAGAGTCCGAGCCGGAGGCTGAGGCCCAGGCGGAGCCGGAGCCCGAGTCCGAGCCGGAGCCGGCGCTCGAGACCGAGCAGGAGCCGGAGCCGGCGCCGGCGCCGGCGCCGGAGGCCGAGTCCGAACCCGACGCCGAGTCCGAGTCGGAGTCGGAGGCCCAGGCCGAGGTGGAGCCCGAGCCGGAGGGTGAGACACCGTCCGAGTCAGGGCCCGAGTCGCAGCTCGAGGCCGGATCCGAGCACCCGATCGACTCCGACGACGAGCCGGGCGCAACCCCGGAGCTCCGCCGCGAGCGCAACGGCAGGCGATCGAACAAGCGCAAGGACACCGCCGACCTCTGACGGGACCGGGAACGCACAGCCGTCCACTGGTAGGGTGGAGAACCTTGCAGCGCTTCGTGCGCTTCTCGCGTCGTAGAACGCTTCCCTCGCCGGCATCCGGACCCCGATCCGAAGAACCGCGCTGACATCTTTCGTACGGCGACCCGCGGGCGAGATACGCCCCGGCCACCGACAGGGCACACGTGTGCCCGGAGAACTCCCCTCATGACCGAAACCACCTTCGGCGCGCTCGGCGTGCCGCAGCCCCTCGTCGACGCGCTCGCCGCGGGCGGCAAGACCACCGCGTTCCCGATCCAGGTCGACACGCTCCCCGACACGCTCGCCGGCCGCGACGTGCTCGGCCGCGGCAAGACCGGCTCGGGCAAGACCCTCGCCTTCTCGATCCCGATGGCCGCGCGCCTCGGCGGCAAGCTCGCCGGCGGGAACCGTCGCAAGGGCCGCCCGCTCGGCCTCGTGCTCGCGCCGACGCGCGAGCTCGCGACCCAGATCGACGCGACCCTCGCCCCGCTCGCGAAGGCGTACGGACTGACGACGACCACCATCTTCGGCGGCGTCAACCAGAACCGCCAGGTGAACGCCCTGAACGCCGGCGTCGACATCGTCGTGGCCTGCCCCGGCCGCCTCGAGGACCTCATGAAGCAGGGCTTCGTGCACCTCGACGCCGTCGAGATCACCGTCATCGACGAGGCCGACCACATGGCCGACCTCGGCTTCCTGCCCGGCGTCACGCGCATCCTGAACGCGACGCCCGCCGGCGGCCAGCGCCTGCTGTTCAGCGCGACCCTCGACAACGGGGTCGACAAGCTGGTCAATCGCTTCCTCCAGAACGAGGTGCTGCACTCCGTCGACGAGGCGCACTCGCCCGTCGCCGCGATGACGCACCACGTCTTCACGCTCGCCGACGCCGACGCCAAGAAGGACGTCGTCAAGGCGCTCGCGTCGGGCATGGGGCGCCGCATCCTGTTCATGCGCACCAAGCACCAGGCCAAGAAGCTCGCGAAGCAGCTGACGGGCCAGGGCATCCCCGCGGTCGACCTGCACGGCAACCTGTCGCAGGCCGCGCGCGACCGCAACCTCGCGGCGTTCTCGTCGGGCGCCGTCAAGGTGCTCGTGGCGACGGATGTCGCGGCCCGCGGCGTGCACGTCGACGACGTCGAGCTCGTCATCCATGTCGATCCGCCGATGGAGCACAAGGCGTACCTGCACCGCTCGGGCCGCACGGCCCGCGCGGGGGCGGAGGGTGCCGTGGTCACGCTCGTGCTCCCCGAGCAGCGGCGCGACGTCTCGCAGCTGCTGCGCAAGGCCGCCATCTCGGTCGAGCCGGTCGCCGTCACGGCGACCTCGCCCGAGGTCGTCGAGCTCGTCGGCCAGGTCGCCCCGTACGTCAAGCCGGTCCCCGTGGCCGAGACGCCGCGCGGCACCAGCCAGGGCGCGAACGCCCAGCGCAAGCGCGCCGCGCGTGAGGCACGCGAGACGGATGCCGCCGCCACCGCCGGCCGCTCCGGCGGCGGCCGTCGCCGTCGTGGCTCGGGCCAGGGCGGTTCTGCCCAGGGTGCCGGCCGTCAGCAGGCCGCGGGCGGCCAGCGTCGCGATGCGGCCACCGCGCACGACAAGGCCTCGCACCAGCGTCACGACCAGAGCGCGGGCCACTCGCGTTCTGCTCAGCCCGCCGGAAACCCCCGCACCGCGGGCCGTCGCGCCTCGTCCGGCGGAACCGGCAAGCTCATGGTCGGCTCGGTCGTCCGCCCCAACGGCACCAACCGCCGCGGCGGCCGCTGACCCGCATCCCGCCTCGTCGGTCTCCATCGTTCGCCTGTCACGATCTGCTGCCTCCCGCGGCACTTCGCGACAGGCGAACGTCGTATCCGGCGGCGATTGCCGGTTCGCCTGTCACGGTGTGTCGCTCGTGGCAGCACTTTGTGACAGGTGGGCAGGGGAAGGGTCGACGAGCGCGGTCAGACGCGGCGGCCGAGCACGAGATCGGCGGCGACCTCGCCGATCACGATCGACGGCGCGTTCGTGTGACCGCGGATCACCGTGGGCATGACGGATGCGTCGGCCACGCGCAGACCGCTGACCCCGCGGACGCGGAGCTCGGGGTCGACGACGGATGCGGCATCCGTCCCCATCCGTGCCGTGCCGACCGGGTGGTAGAGGGTGTGCGAGTAGCGGCGGAGCGAAAGCTCGGCGCGCTCGGCGGGCGTCATGCGCTCGCCCTGTTCGGGCACGACCCACCCGCCCGTCGTGATCGCCCGCAGCGCCTCGGTGCCGAGCAGGCGCTCGCACTCGGCGATCCCGGCACGCAGCGTCGTGGCGTCGATGTCGTCGGCGTCGGAGAGGTACGCGGGGTCGATGAGCGGGGCCACGAACGGGTCCGAGGACGCGAGCCGGATCGTGCCACGGCTGTGCGGGCGCAGCAGGATCGCGGCCACCGTCAGCCCGTGCGCCGGCATCGGGACGAGCCCTTCGCCGACGTACGGTCCGGGCACGAAGATGATCTCGATGTCGGGGAGCCCTTCGGGCACGCCGGCGTCGTTCGCGACCGCCGTGCGCACGAACCCGTACGCCTCCGCCGCGTTGGAGGTCAGCATCCCCTTCCGCGCGGTCAGGTACTTCACGAGCTCGCCGGGCTTCTCGGCGTCGTACAGGGTCCCGCCCCGGGCGGCGGGGGCGAGTCCGGCGACGAGGTGATCCTGCAGGTTCGCGCCGACCTCAGGAGCGTCGACCACCACGTCGATGCCGTGCTCGGCGAGGTGCCCGGCCGGGCCGATGCCGCTCAGCATGAGCAGCTGCGGGGTGTTGACCGCGCCGCCCGACAGGATGACCTCGCGCCGTGCACGGACGCGGCGCGTGATCCCGTCGATCTCGACGTACACCCCCGTCGCACGCGGCTCTGCGGGCTCGGTCGCTGAGCCTGTCGAAGGGGCGAACGTCACGCGCCGCGCGTGCGCCCCGGTCACCACGCGCAGGTTGCGGCGCTTCTTCGCCGGTCGCAGGTACGCGTCGGCTGTGGAGGCGCGGGCGCCGCGGCGCTGACTCACCATCGTCCGCGAGAACCCCTGCCGCGCGGGCAGATTCGGCGGAGTCAACGGATGCCCCGCCTCTTGCGCCGCCGCCAGGAACACCGCCGTATGGGGCCGGGGATCGCGCTGGTGCTCCACCGATTGCGGGCCGTGCGTGCCCTGAGTGGGGTCGGCCGGGTCGGAGGTGCGCTCGACGCGCCGGAAGTAGGGGACCAGGGCGTCCCACGACCAGGCCGGGCCCGCAGCATCCGCCCATTCGTCGTAATCGGCGGCGAAGCCCCGGATCCACATCAGGGCGTTGAGCGACGACGACCCGCCCAGCGTCTTGCCGCGCGGCCAGTAGACGGTGCGGCCCTCGAGCCGCGGCTGCGGCACGGTGTCGTAGTTCCAGTCGTACGCGCCGCGGAACAGCTTCGAGAACGCGGCGGGCACGTGCAGTTCGAGCGCCTTGTCGGGGCCGCCGGCTTCGAGCAGCAGCACCGAGACGTTCGGGTCCTCGCTCAGCCGGGCTGCGAGCGCCGCGCCGGCGGAGCCGGCGCCGACGACGACGTAGTCGGCCTCGAGTCCGTCGTCGCCGAATCCGGCCGTCACGCCTGCAGGGCCTTGGTCAGGGTCTTCACCAGTCCGGGGAGCTTGCGGTCGACGAGGTAGCGCGTGAGTCCGGCACAGACCTCGGCGCCGGTGCGCGCATTCACGAACCACGGCGGCGTCGGCAGGATCGTGAACACGCCCTTGCCCACCGACCTCGGGAAGGGCCGGAACGGCCCGCGCGCGACGGACCGCTCGACGCGGTCGAGCAGCAGCGCGTTGTGCACGACGCCGATGCCGCTCGAGACGTCGGCGAGGGTCGCGCCGGGGAACCCGCCCCATGTGAGCCGTGCGGTCGTGAAGGTGAAAGCCGTCCAGGCGTTGATGGCGACGGCGCCGTAGCGGAGGTCGGCGATCGCCCGCTCGAAGCCGTCGCCGAGCGCCTCCTCCGTCACGGGGTCGATGATGACGTTGGCGCCCAGCGTGCCGGTGAGCTTCTCGTTGGCGTGGGTCACGGCCGCGTCGAGGAACTCCTGGCCGGTGCCGCCGAGCTCTGCGACGCCGAGGATGGGCGCGAAGTACTCGACCGTCTCGACCGGGTCGGCGCCCTCGCCGACCTCGACGATCGCGCGTGTGCGGTCGGCGCTCCAGACGGCATCGGGATACGCGGATGCCGCGGCCTCCAGCCGCTCGTCGCTCCGGGGGTACCACACCGGGCGTTCGGGGGCTGCGGCGAACGCCGTGTGCAGCTCGCGCAGGAACGCTTCGCGCTGCGGCCAGTCGGAGCTCACGATCACGACCTGGCCCGCGATGCAGTTGTGCCCCGAGTTCACGAGGCGCATCGTCGCGACGTGCTGCGCCTGGTACGCGAGGTCGGCCGGCGTCCAGCGGCCCGGGACGACGATGATCGGCGAGACGCCGCCGAGCTCGGCCGTGATCGGCTTCTTCAGCGTCGGTTCTCCGGCTTCGCGTGCGGCCGCGGCATCCGTTCCCGTTCCCCACACGATGGCGTCGAACGTCGCCGCCGAACCGGTGATGTGCACGTGCGCGATGCGCGGGTGCGACGTGAGGTATGCGCCCGTCGCGGAGCCGCCGCGCACGATGCGCACGAAGCCGGGCTCGATCAGCGGGGCGAGGGCGCGCTCGAACACGGGCACGAGGGCGTCCTGCGTCGGGTTGACCTTGAGCAGGGCCACGCGGTTGTGCGCGAACAGTTCGTACAGCACGTCGCCGACCGGGATCGACGTGACGTTGCCGGCGCCGAGCACGAGCCCGACGCCGCCGGATCGGGTCGGGGTCAGCTGCGCGAGCCCGGCCTCGCGGCGCGCTTCGGCGGCCGTCACCCCGGGCTCGAACCACACCTCGCCGGTGAAGCCCGACAGCAGGAAGCTCTCGGTGGCGTTCAGCGGGAAGGCATGAGCGCGGAGCCGGTCGCCCGGAGCGGCGTCGAGGCGGACCCCGTCGAGGGGGCTCCGGCCCTTCGCCAGCGCGTCGAGCGTCTCGCGGAGGGCGTCGAGCAGGCCGAGGATCGACCACGGACCGCCGAGCCACTCCTCGCCGGAATACCGATGCCCCGGCTCCAGGCCCTTCGACATCGTCGCGGTGTCGGCCCACTCCTGCGCGACGGCGCCGACGGCGTCGCGCACGCGACCGAGCAGGCGCGCCCGCTGGTCGAGGGTGAGGGCGACCCAGACCTTCGCGCCCGCCTCGAGCCGATCGATGTCGGCGTCGAGCGCCGCGCGCTCGTCGGAGGGAAGGGCCGCGGAGGCGGACTTCTTCGCGCGCGGCTTCGCGGGGGTCTTCGCCGACGTCGACGAGGTGGGTGCCATGCTGCTCTCCTTCGAACCCGCGTCCCCGGGCCCGAGGGCGGGCGAGTCCGTCACCGGGCATCCTATGTCACCCCGCCCGGCACCCGGTGCCAGCGTTTCTGCGACCCGATGTCACCGTCGTGCACAGCATCGGAGGTCCGGGCCGACACGCCGGGCGGCAGCATCCGTCCGTCCGCGGGTGGGTGAAGATCTCCGATTCCGTGCTCGCGCGGCACGCCGCTCCGCCGTCAGGCGTGGTCGATGTCGGCGCGGCGCAGCGGGTATCGCGCCAGGGTGAGGAGGCTGAGGCCGATCAGCACGGCCGGCGCGAGACTGAAGCTCACGACGATGCCCGTGATCGCGGCATCCGGCTGCTCCACCACCTGCGTGCCCGTCGACGAGACGTACCCCGTCACCGCGAGGATGACGGCGAGCGTCGTCGCGCCGAGCGCGAAGCCCACGGTCTCGCCGGCGGTCCACACGCCGCTGAACGACCCGGCCCGGCCGGGGCCGCGGGTGCGCTCGTCGTGCGAGATGACGTCGGGGAGCATCGCCATCGGCAGCGACTGCATGCCCGCGTAGGCGATGCCGGCGACGCCGACCGGCGCGTAGATCCAGTCGCCGGGCGCCCACAGCATGCCGAGGATCGAGAGCGCCGCGACCGCGAACACGACGCTCGCGATGGTGAACGTGCGCTCCTTGCCGATGCGGCGCGCGACCACGCCCCACGCGGGCGCAGCGAGCAGCGCCGGCGCGATCAGCGCGACGAACAGCAGCTCGACCGCCGCCTGCGAGTGCAGCACCCACGTCGCGACGTACTGGGCGCCCGCGAGCATGAGTCCCGTGGCCAGGGCCTGCAGCACGAAGGTCGACAGCAGCATCCGGAACGCCCGGCTGCGCCTGAGTGCGCCGATCCCCGCCGCGAAGTGCTCCCTGATGCCCGCCGCCGCGGCATCCGTCGTTCCGTCTTTCCGCGAGAGTGCGGCGGGTCGCCGAGATGCCGGTTCGTTCCCTGCCTCTCGTCCATCCGCAGCACTCTCGCGGGGGGATGGGACGGGAACGGATGCTGCGCGCCGGGCGACGCCGGTGGCAACCAGCATCCCGATCCCGATCACCACGCCGCAGACCACGCCCATGACCAGGTACTGGACGAAGGGATCCTCGGACACGCGTCGCAGGGCCGGACCGCCGGCGCCGAACAGCAGGATCGCGAGCGTCAGCACCACGACGCGCCACGTGAGCAGGCGGGTGCGCTCGTCATATCGCGGCGTGAGCTCCGCGGGAAGTGCGATGTACGGCACCTGGAAGAGGCTGAACGCGGTCGCGGTCAGCGTGAACGCGAGGAGCACCCAGATGCCCGCGACCACCGGGCCGAGCGACGGCGGCACCGCGAACGTCAGCGCGAAGAGCACCGGCAGGGCGAGCGCGCCGATCAGCATCAGGCGCCGGCGGCTGCCATGACGGGCGAGATCGCGGTCGGTGAGCGCCCCGATGATCGGGTCGATCACGACGTCCCACACCTTCGCGACCGTGATCACGGCGCCGGCCGCGAGCGCCGCCACCCCGAGCGAGTCGGTCAGGTAGTACGTCAGCACCAGCCCGGGCAGCGTCGCGAAACCGCCGGTGCCCAGCGACCCGGTCGCGTAGCGCGCGATCGTGCCGCGGGTCAGGCGCGCGGAGGAGGTCGATGCCGGAACCCCAGTCGCCGGTGGAGCCTCATTGCTCATCGCGCCAGTGTAGGCGAGTGCTCATCCGCCCTTCGCCCGCGAGGGTACAGCCTGTGGACGAGAGGTGGGGAACGCCCCAGCATCTCGGCGACCAGCTGAACTCTCGCGGGGTGGGGGTGAGGCCAGTCGGGTCAGGACTCCGCGCGCACCGCGGCCTCGACCGCGCGGAGCCCGGCGAGCGTCTCGGCGAACGAGGTCGAGAGCGGCGAGAGGCCGATCCGCAGGCCGCCGGGGTCGCGGTAGTCGGGGATGACGTCCTGGGTCCAGAGGCGGGCGGTGACCGCGCGCATCGCCGGGTGAGAGAGCGTCACATGACCGCCGCGCTCGGCGGGATCGCGTGGCGACGCCACCCTGACCCCGAGCGGGGCGAGGAGCTCGTCGGACACCCGCGCGGCGAATTCGGTGAGCGCGACGGACTTCGCGCGCACCGCCTCGATCCCGACTTGCTCGAGGAGGGCGAGCGTGTCCTGCATCGCGAGCATGCCCACGATCGGCGGCGTGCCCGAAAGGAAGCGCCGCATGCCGTCGGCGGGGCGGTACTCCGGCCCCATCGCGAAGACGTCGGCCGTGCCCATCCACCCCTGGATCGGCTGAGCCAGCCGATCCTGCAACCGCGAGGCCACATACGCGAACGCGGGCGAGCCGGGTCCGCCGTTGAGGTACTTGTACGTGCAGCCGACCGCGAGGTCGAACTCCCACGCGTCGGCCTCGACCGGCACCGAGCCTGCGGAGTGGCACAAGTCCCAGAGCATGAGCGCGCCGGCGTCGTGGGCGATGCGCGTGAGGGTCGCAGCATCCGCCAGATATCCCGATCGGTACGCGACATGCGACAGCAGCACCACCGCCGTCTCGGGGCCGACCACCTCGCTCAACGCCTCCGCCGAGACGCCGCCGGCGAGGTCGACGTCGATCCACCGCACGCGCCCGCCGCGCTCCGTCGCGATGCCCTCGACGAGGTAGCGGTCGGTGGGGAAGTTGTCGCGGTCGACGACGATCTCGACGCGCGCCGGATCCGCGGCGACGGCGGCGTCGAACGCGGCCCTCAGGAGCTTGTACAGCAGCACCGTCGTCGAGTCGCCGATCACGGTCTGGCCGGCCGCGGCACCGATCGCCGCGCGGCCGACGGCGTCGCCGATGTCGAAGGGCAGCTGCATCCACGATTCGTCCCACCCGCGGATGAGGCGTCCGCCCCACTCGTCGCGCGCGAACACCGCGAGCCGCTCGACGCTCGCCCGCAGCGGGCGTCCGAGCGAGTTGCCGTCGAAGTACACCAGCGACGTCTCGGCTCCGACGAACGCGTCACGGTGGGCGCGCAGCGGGTCGCCTGCATCGAGAACGGATGCTGCGTCCTCGAGCCCCTCCGCGATCGCAGCCTCGGCGGGGTCAGTGGTCGTCATGGATGAGCTCCTCGGTGGGGACGACGGTGGCGCCGCCCAGCCACTCGGCGATCTCGTCGAGCCCGGTCGGCGGCGGACCGGGGACGAAGGTGCACACGCCCGAGGGCGGGTCGGCCAGCGGCCACGGATCGGCCAGCGCCGCGATGAGGGCCGCACCGCGGACGCCCGCGCGGTCGAGCGCCGCGACCTCGTCGGGGTTGACGCCCACCGGCTGGTCGCCGTTGCCCAGGTCGGTGCCGTAGAGCACCCGCCCGCCCGCGGCGGCGAACCCGGCGAGATTCACCCGCGCGTGCTCGGCAGCCTCGGGGTCGTCGCGGTGGATCGCGAGAGTCGAGATCCAGACCTGGCGGGCGGCGACCGCGTGCGCGGTGAAGGTGCGTCCGACGAACTCGGTGAACGGCGTGTGGGCGAAGCCGTCGACGCCCGCATCGAGCGCGCGCTGCGGCATACCCTCGCCTTCCGCATGCGCGACGACGGACAGCCCGCGTTCCCGCGCGACCTCGATGACTGCGGCCAGTGCCTCCGCGTCGAGCACGGGCCCCGCGACGCTGTTGAGAGAGGCCTTGATGACGGATGCTCCGAACGACGCCTGCTCGTCGACGGCCGTCGCCGCGCCGCCGGGGACGCCGGGATGGGTCGAGGCATCCGTGATCTCTCGGGCGATCTCGGACGGCGCCCACGGCCGCCCGACCGGGTAGCCACCCGGCGCCGTGAGGAAAGCGCCGGCGTATGCCACGCGCGGAATGCTGTGGTTCTCACGTCTTGCCAGGGCGACCGGATCGCCGCCGAGATCGACGACGCCGGCGATGCCGCCCGCGGCCAGGTTGCTTTCGTCGATGAGGTGCAGGTGCACGTGGTGATCGGTGAACGGGGGCAGCGAGACCCCGTGCTCGCCGGTGATGGCCCGGTGGCAGAGCGCCGCATCGGGGCCGAGGAGTTCGCGCAGCGCGTCGGGATCGTGCGGCATCACAGTTCCGTCCGCACGGCGTACAGCTCGGGGAAGAACGTGAGATCCAGCGCCCGCTGCAGGAACGGCACACCGCTCGAGCCTCCCGTGCCGGTCTTCAGGCCGATGATGCGCTCGACCGTCTTGAGATGGCGGAAGCGCCACAGCTGGAAGTTGTCCTCCAGGTCGACGAGCTCCTCGCACGTCTCGTACGCGGCCCAGTGGGTGTCGGGATCCCGGTAGATCTCGGTGAACACCGGCACGAGCTCCGGCGCGTAGGTCCACGCCTTCGTGACGTCGCGCTCGAGCACCTCGGCGGGGATCGGGTAGCCGGAGCGCGCGAGCAGCCCGAGGAACTCGTCGTACAGGCTCGGCGCCTCGAGCGCGGCCTCGACCAGGCCGTGAGCGGCCGGATCGGACGCGAACACCTTCAGCATCGCCGCGTTCTTGTTGCCCAGGGTGAACTCGACCGCGCGGTACTGCGCGGACTGGAAGCCGCTGGCGTTGCCCAGCACGCCGCGGAACTGGCCGTACTCGGCGGGGGTGAGGGTCGCCAGCACCGACCACTGCTCGGTGAGGGTCTTCTGGATGTGCTTGACGCGCGCGATGCACTTGAGCGCGGGTGCCAGCTGGTCCTCGCGCAGCAGCCGGCAGGCGGCGCCGAGCTCGTGCAGCACGAGCTTCAGCCACAGCTCCGTGGTCTGGTGCTGCACGATGAAGAGCAGCTCGTCGTGGTGCTCGGGGCTGCTGAGCGGCCGCTGGGCGGACAGCAGGGTCGCGAGATCGAGGTAGCCGCCATAGCTCATGCGGTCCTCGAAGTCGGTGACGACCGTTCCCTCGATCGCCCGGGTATTGCGCTCGACGCTCACGCACTCAGCCTAATGACGTGGGTGCCCTCGTCGTCAGGCATGCTGCCTCACGAGGTGGGCTGCGCCCTCGTCAGGCCGGGCCCTGAACCTTCGCGCTCGCTGTCGACCTCAGATGAGGGAGAGCTCGCGCAGCTTCGCCTGCACGTCGGCGTTCGAGGGCTCGACGTGGTGCGAGGCGTCCGGGTACACGACGACGGGGATGTTCGTGCGGCCCGAGATGTCGCGGGCGACGTCCGCCGCGGCGGGGTCGGCGACCAGGTCGACGTAGGTGTACGAGACGCCCAGCTCGTCGAGCTGCTTCTTGGTGCGGATGCAGTCGCGGCACCAGTCGGCGCCGAACATCGTGATGGTGGAGGGGGAGGATGCGGGGGAGGTCACCATTCCATTCTCGGGGATGGATCCTGGGCGGGGGCCGTGCACGGCGGCGGGAGGGCGCCGGTGCGCGGACCGAGGGTCTCCCCTGCGTCCGCTGAACCGGAGGAGACTGTTCACCCGCGCATGGGAGGATAGCCCGCGATGCAGTTGTCGATCGTGGTTCCGACCTACAACGAGGCTCCCAACATCGCGGAGCTCGTCCGGCGTGTCACCGCCGCGCTGCAGAACCGTCTCGACGCCGAGATCGTCTTCGTCGACGACAGCACGGACACCACGCCCGACGTCATCCGCGAGGTGGCGGCATCCGCTTCCCTGCCGATCCGGCTCATCCACCGCGATCGTCCCCTCGGCGGGCTCGGGGGAGCGGTCATGGCGGGTCTGGCGGCGGCCGAGGCAGACGCCTGTCTCGTGATGGACGCCGATCTGCAGCATCCGCCCGAAGAGATCCCCGAGCTCTGGCACCGCTATTCGCGGGGCGACGTCGATGTCGTCATCGCGTCGCGCTATGCCGGTGGCGGCACATCCGGGGGACTCGCCGACCGGACGCGCGTGATGGTGTCGAAGGCGTCCACCGCAGTGACGCGCGCGATGTTCCCCATCCGGCTCAAGGACGTGTCCGACCCGATGACCGGATTCTTCCTCATCGACCGGCGGACGGTCGACGCCGATCAGCTCCGGCCGCGGGGCTTCAAGATCCTGCTCGAGATCCTCGCCCGCCGTCCGATGCGCGTGGCCGAGATCCCGTTCGACTTCGCCGACCGCCACGCCGGCGAGTCGAAGGCGTCGGTGCGGCAGGGCCTGCACTTCCTCACCCAGCTGACCGCGCTCCGTTTCGGCAAGATGTCGCTGTTCGCCGTGATCGGCGGGTTCGGCGCCGTCGTCAACATCGGGATCGTGTGGGCGCTCACCCAGCTGGGCGTCGACTACATCATCGCCGCCATCGTCGCCGCTGAGGCCACGATCATCGGCAACTTCCTGCTGCAGGAGCGCTTCGTCTTCCAGGACATGCGCGAGAGCGCCTCGGGCGTGTGGCTGCGCTTCGCGAAGTCGTTCACGTTCAACAACGCGGAGGCCGTGATCCGCATCCCGATCGTCGCGATGATGGTGTCGACCGGTCATATCTCGGCCGTGCTCGCGACGGCGATCACGCTCGTGGCCGCATTCTTCGTGCGCTTCCTCTTCCACTCGCTGGTCGTGTACGCGCCCCGCAAGGCGGGCGCCGAGGCGAGCCCCGCCCGCCGCTTCGTCGAGGATCTCGACCGCGAGGCGATGCAACCGGGCGAGCTGTAGGCGCGCGGATCATAGCAGGGCGATGACGCCCACCCTTGACGCGCCGTGACAACGGATTAGCATGTTGCATGCGTCCGACACCCGACGGCGCACGAATCCTGGGGTCCGTGAGTCGGTCGACGCACCTACACGGCGGAACCCGAACCCGCCGCTGAGCACTGGGGAGGTGCTCGGATGGTGTCCATTCATGGACCCTTTTGCGCGGTGATGACATGACCGCGCCCAGGACGCAGGACCAGCGCGCCGACGACCGCCCGCGCCGTCGCAGGCTCGTCGCGCTCGCCGGCCTCGTCCTGGTCGCCGCGGCCGTGGCCGTGGCGGTCTACCTGGGCACGCCCCCGTCGGCTCCTGCCCCACCCACGCCGGCGGGGGCGCTCGACGCCGCGGACACGGGCGAGAACCAGCCCCCGCCCGACACGGGCGAGGACCAGCCCTCGACCGAGCCGCTCGGTATCGAGGCGCCGCCGACGGCGCCGCTGAGCCCGAGCCAGGACGACGAGGTCGAACGCGCCGAGGCCACGGCGGACGCGGTGGTGTCGGCGACGAACGAGATCGCCCAGCGCGGCGACGGCTCCGCCGTCGGGCTGGACCAGATCGCGACCGGTTTCGTACTCGGCGAGCTCGAGGCCGCCGCTCAGCAGCAGTACGACCTCGGATACCACCAGGTGGGCGAGGCCGAGGTGACCCAGACCACCGCGTCGGACGTCGACCTCAGTGCCGATCCGCCGACCATGACCCTGACCGTGTGCGTCGATGTTTCAGGCATCGATGTGCTCGACGAGACCGGGAAGTCGCTGAAGGCGTCGCTCTACAACCCCGGCCGGCCTGTGAAGCACGTCTACGGCGCTGTGTTCGAAGACGACGTGTGGAAGCTCGCCACCCACGAAATACCCGATGACCAGGATTGCCCGCTGCCATGAACGAGATCGAGCCCACCCGAGCACACCAATCGTCACGAGCGACCACGCGCAGGCGGCATCGCCTCGTGCTCTCCGCGACGATCGCTGTCGTCGCACTGGTGGGTTCGCTCGCCATGCCGGTACCGGCCACCGCCGCCGATCCGCTGCCGGATGGCAAGACGGAGGCGACGGCCGCGGGATCGTGCTGGGAGGTCAAGCAGAACTATCCCGCGTCATTGAACGGGGTGTACTGGCTCCAGACGCCCGCGTTGGTCTACCCGCAGCAGTTCTACTGCGATCAGGAGTCGGAAGGCGGCGGGTGGGTCCTCATCGCACGAGGGCGCGAGGGCTGGAAGAACTACTACCGAGGGCTCCAGACGCCGGCCGTCCTCGCGGGCACGCCGACAGGGACAGGTGCCTTCAAGGTGGCGCAGCTTCCGTCGGGGACGATCGACGGGCTCCTGAACAAGGGGCGTGTCGACGCGCTGGCCGACGGCGTCCGTGTGCGCCGGGCGACGAACGTCGCGGGAACCACGTGGCAGGAAGCGCGCTTCAAGATGCTGGTCCGCGACCGGTGGGTGTGGACCTTCGACGCCGAGCACCGGTTGGGAACGTGGCGCTTCGGAGCAACGAACGGAAGCGGCGGTCAGACCAACAACTTCGGCAGCAACACAAGCTTCAACCGCATCGACACGAGGGCGAAGCAGACGCACGACTGGCTCGCCGGCTGGGGTTACGGCAACAACGTGACCGGGCAGAACGCCGCCACGTCGTACCTGTGGACGCCCAACAACAACCAGGCCGGGGCGTTCCCCTTCACCCAGCTGTTCCTGAGGCCGACCCTGCGGCTGGCCGACATGAACTTCGGATCGATCCCCGACAGCGGCTCAGCCGCGAGCACGTTGGCGCCGATCCCCGACAGCGACGCGATGCCCACGGTGTGGGGTGTGTCGGGTTCCGGCAACGGAGCGACGGGAGAGCTCAACACCGAGGTGGCGGCATTCGGAGAGATGGCCGGCAAGGTGTACGTCGGCGGCAACTTCCGATACGTGCAGCGCACCGAAGGCGGCTCGGGTCAGGTCGAGCAGCCGTTCGTCGCCGCGTTCGACATCAACACCGGAGAGTGGATCTCCACCTTCCGCCCGGCGCTCAACGGCCAGGTCAAGGCGATCAACGCGCTGCCGGACGGGCGGCTGGCCCTCGGCGGGCAGTTCTCGACCGTCAACGGCGCGCCGCAGCCGGGCATCGCGTTCGTCAACCCGACGACGGGGGCGCTGTCCGGCACGCAGGTGGTCCCGGAGAATCGCACGACCGGCGGCATTCCCTACATCCGCGACCTCGATGTGCAGTCCGGCTTCCTCTACGTCGCGGGTTCCTTCACGCACATGACGCGGGCCGGTTCCGCTTCGAGCGCGAGCACCTGGAACGGCGGTCGCGTGAACCTCACGACCACCACTCCTGACGGCAACTGGAACGCCTTCCTCAACGGCACGACCGTCTCGGTGGACGCGTCCGCGCAGGGCGATCGCGCGTACTACGCCGGCTACTTCCGAATGAAGGAGGCCACGAGGGCGACCAGCGGCACCGCACTGCAGACGACGAGCGGCGCCCCGCTGACCTCTCCCGCCTGGAACCCGATCTTCAGCAGTTCGGGAGTCGACGCGAACGGGAACATCACCGGCAGCGTGTGGCAGCTGGGTGTCGTCGAAGCCGGCGACCAGGTGTGGCTCGGTGGGTCTCAGCACTCGCTCTTCTCCTACAACAGGAACACGTTCGCCGCGACCAGCGGAAGCATCACCAAGGCGGGCGGCGACTTCCAGGCGGTGGCCGCCGGAAACGGCATCGTCTACGGCGGCTGCCACTGCGGTGACTTCGTGTACCAGAACACGTACACGTGGTCGAACGTCGGGACCGGCTGGACCCAGGCCGACAAGATCAGCCTGTTCGGAGCGTGGGACGCGACGACGCGCCAGTACATCTACGACTTCGCGCCGATCGTGACGGCCCGCACCGGATACGGGGTCTGGGGCCTGTTCGTCGATTCCACGGGAACCGTGTGGGCCGGCGGCGACCTCCAGCGGACGATCCGTGCCGGCTTCATCAACCAGTGGTCGGGCGGCTTCGCACGATTCGAACCGCGCGACTCCGCGGCACCGACGAGGCCCGGTGCCATCGGCGTGGAGATCACCGGCGGCGGCACACAGGCGAACCTCGACTGGGGCGCATCCTCCGATCCCGGCGGGGTCACCTACGAGGTGCTCCGGGGCAGCCGCGTGATCGCCTCGACGACCGAGACCGAGATCAGCGTCCCGGCGACCGCCACGCCGACCAAGTACTTCGTCCGCGCGAGGGACGCCGTGGGCAACAGGTCTGCGAGCACGGCCGCGGTGACGGTCCAGACCGCGCCCGACACGTCGACGACGTTCATCGAGAACGGCGCGCAGTGGTCGTACCGGTTCTCGTCCGACCCGCTTCCCTCGAACTGGGCAGCGGTGGGCTTCGACGACTCGTCGTGGGCGGTCGGCAACGCCGTGCTGGCGCGAGGAGTCGCCGGCGCCGCGACGAACATCGACCCGAACGCGCTGTCGCCGCGGCCGCTGAGCGCGCAGTTCCGGCATGAGTTCACCGTGACGGATGCCGCGACCGTCGCCGAAGGCACGGTCACGGTCATCGCGAACGACGGCGTGGTGGTGTATCTGAACGGTGTCGAACTGGGCAGGACCCGGATGCCGGTCGGAACGCTCACGCAGAACTCGTACGCGACCGGCGTCGTCACGCACGCGACGGCGGCGGCAGGCCGGGCGACGTACGTCGTGCCGGCGGGGATGCTCGTCGAGGGCACGAACGTCATCGCGGCGTCCTCGCACGCCAACTACCGCAGCACGCCGGACATGAGCTTCGACCTGTCCTTCGTCGCCGATCGCGGGGCGCCCGTCGCCGCGCCGGGCCCGGTGACGGGTCTCGCGTCGAGCAACGTGACGCAGGACTCGGCCACGCTGTCGTGGTCGGCGCCGGCGACCGGTGGTCCGGTGGCGTCGTACTCGATCAGCCGCGACAACGTCGGAGTCGCCTCCGTACCGGCGTCGCAGCTGACCTGGTCCGACACCGGGCTGACCGCCGACACGACGTACGTCTATCGGGTCGTGGCAGTGGGCGCCGGCGGCTCGTCGTCTGCGGCGACGCTGCAGGTCCACACTCTCGCGCCGCCGGATCCGGGCGAGCCGCCTGTCGTCATCGGCAACGGCGCCTCCTGGTCGTGGCGGTACTCGAACGACCCGCTGCCGGCGGACTGGAACGCGGTGGCGTTCGACGACTCCGCGTGGGCGGTCGGCAACGGAGTGCTCGCCCGAGGTGTCGCCGCCGCGGCGACGAACATCGATCCGAACGCCCTGGCGACGAAGCCGCTGAGCGCGCAGTTCCGGAAGTCGTTCACGGTGGTCGATGCGGCCGGAGTCTTGGACGGGACCGTCACGGTGATCGCGAACGACGGGGTGATCGTGTACCTGAACGGTGTGGAGCTCGGCCGGACCCGAATGCCCGTCGGTGCGGTCACGCAGAACTCCTACGCGACGGGCGTGGTCAGCCACGCGACGGCATCGGCGAGCCGGTCCACCTTCGTCGTGCCGGCCGCCCTGCTCGTGGAAGGCGAGAACGTCATCTCGGCGTCTACGCACGCGAACTACCGGAGCACGCCAGATCTGAGCTTCGACCTGGCCCTGAACATGCCGAGGTGATGGAACGGCTGGCGCGGGGGCACGCGCTCGCCGCACTCGGCTCGGCGCAGAAGCCGGCGGTCGGTGTCCCCGCATATCTCAGATGGGTGAACCGGCCGCTCGGCGGACGCGTCGCAGTCGAGGCGGCCGTCGTCGGCGCGACCCCCAACCAGCTCACGGCGGTCAGCGCGGCGCTGGGCGCCGGCGGCGTGCTCCTGATCGCCCTGGGATCGGGGCCGTGGGCGCCGCCGCTCGCGGCCCTGCTCCTGCTCGCGGGCTACGTCTTCGATTCCGCGGACGGCCAGCTGTCCCGCATCCAGCGGCGCGGCGGACCGGCGGGCGAGTGGCTCGACCACGTGGTCGACGGAGTTCGGTCCCCGCTCGTTCACGTCGCGGTCGCCGTGTATCTGTTCCGGACGGGAGCGTCGCCGGCCCTCATCGCCGTGGCCGCTCTGTTCTCGGTGCTGGTGTCGGCGTGGTTCCTCTCGCAGCTCCTCGCCGAGAAGCTGCTGCCTCGGCCGGCCCGCTCAGCGGAGCAGTCCCCGAGCTTCGCCGATTCCCTCATCAAACAGCCGCAGGATCCCTCGACGACGTACGTCATCATCGGCTTGCTGGCCGTGCCGGTGGCCTTCGGCATCGCCTATTCCGCCCTCTTCGTCTGGCAGCTGCTGGTTTTCGCCGTGTCGCTGCGCCGCAAGTACCGGCAGCTGAGGTCGCTATGACCTCCTTCGTGCCGTCGCCCAGCCGTTCGCTGGTGAGGTCGACCGGTCAGCATCCGGCCGCCGAGACCGACACGTCCGCGCTGCCGGCCTGGCCCGTACTCGTGGTTCTCTGGGGCTACCCCGTCTTCTGGGCGCTGGGTCTGCTCGCTTTCGCACAGATCATCGTCGCGATCCCGATGCTGGCCTACCTGACCTTCCGGCGCAGCTTCACCTTCGTGCCCGGGGTGCTGCCCTGGTTCGGTTTCGCGCTCTGGATGATCCCGGCGGCGCTCATGGTCGATCAGCTGGGACGATTCGTGAGCGTGGGCCTGCGCTTCGGGCAGTTCCTCGCGCTCGCGATCATGATCGTCTACATCGTCAACGCCCGCAGGACGCTTCCGGCGCGTCGGGTGCTGAACGGGCTCACGTTCATCTGGGTGTTCGTCATCGTCGGCGGATATCTGGGGATGCTCTTCCCCGAGTACCGCCTGACGTTGACGGTCGGCCTTCTCCTGCCGGAGGTCGTCACGTCGGATGAGTACGTCAGCGATCTGGTGTTCCCGCCGCTCGCCGAGATCCAGACACCGTGGGGAGCCGAGGAGCCGTTCCAGCGCCCATCCGCCCCGTTCCCCTACGCGAACGGGTGGGGCGCCGGGCTCGCGGTGCTGACACCCATCGCGGTGGCGACCGTGATCGCACACCGGAGCGCTCGAGCGATGTGGTTCCTCGTCGTGTGCCTCGTCGCGATCGTCCCCCCGGCCGTGGTCAGCAGCAATCGCGGCATGTTCGTGGGCCTGGCCGGTGCGGTGCTGTACGTGATGGTGCGGCTCGCACTTCGAGGCAGGTGGATGGCGCTCCTGTGGGTCGCCCTGCTCTCGGCAGCCTCGGCGGCGATCCTCACGCTGTCGGGATTCATGGACGCGATCGTCACCCGCCAGGAGGCAGCCGACACCACGACGGGTCGGGGGAGCCTCTATGTCGAGACGTTCGAGCGCACTCTCGAATCGCCGATCCTCGGCTATGGGACGCCGCGGCCGAGCAGATGGAGCGAGATCTTCATCGGGACGCAGGGGGCGATCTGGAACACGATGTTCTGCTTCGGGTTCGTCGGGCTCGCCCTCTTCGCCCTCATGCTGCTCAGCGGCGCCCTTCGGACCGCCGACGCGCCCAACCTGTCCGCCCTCTGGCTTCACGCCAGCGTCGTGGTCGCGTGCGGCCTGGCGATCTTCTACGGGCTGGACCGTCAGCTGGTCTTCATCGGCCCCGCGCTCGCCGTCATGCTGAGAGAGAAATACCTCGGCGACTCGGAGTATTGGAGGAGCAACCCGGTGCCCTTCGGACGGTCCGGGAATGGAACGTGAACGGCTGGCGCGCAGCGGGCTGGTGAGCCTCCTCGGCTCCGCCTTCGCCGCACTGGCAGCGCTGGGCCTCACCTCGATCGTCGGCAACCTGCTCGGGGCCTCCGGTGCCGGCGTCTTCTTCCAAGCCGTGGGCGTCTTCACGATCCTGACGCTGGTCCTGGGCCTCGGAACCAACAGCGGCATCGTCCGCTTCATCGCGACCGAGCGGGCGTTCGACCGTGTCGGTGCCGAGTGGCGGATCCTGCTGTACGCCGTCATCCCCGTGGCCGCCGTGGCGGCATGCGCCTCGCTGCTGCTGTGGTTCGGTGCCGACCGGCTGGCCGGGTGGCTGGCCGGGCCGGGCGAGCGATCGACCCTTGAGCAGCTCCTGCGAGCCATGAGCCTGTTCGTCCTTCCCGGGGCGCTGCTGGGAGTGTTCCAAGCGGCGGCACGGATGCTGCGCGGCGTGACCGCGTTCACGCTGCTCCAGAGCGTCTGCGTGCCCGCCTCCCGCCTCGTCGTGGTGTCGGTGGTCGCGTGGGGCCTGCTCTCGGCGCCCGCCGCTTTCGAAGCCTGGCTGTGGCCTTTGCCCGTGTGGCTGCTGGTCACCGTCCTCGTCATCGCGACCCCCGTCGTCCGCGACTTCCGCAGACGCGTAGAGTCCCGCGGCGGCGAGCGAGCGACGCCCGTCTCGTTCTGGCGGTTCAATCTGCCGCGCGCTCTCGGCCTGACGCTGGAGGCGGCGCTCGAATGGGCGGACGTCCTCATCGTGGCGGCGCTGACGACGCCCTCGGTCGCCGGCGTCTACGCCGTCGTGACGCGAGTCGTGAAGGCGGGCGGGATCGTCGACAAGTCGATGAGGGTGGCGGTGGCGCCCACCACGTCCGCGCTGCTGGCGCGCAGCGAGCTCGAGGAATCGAGCCGGCTGCACACACGGGTCGTCCGCGTGATGATCCTGCTCAACTGGCCCTTCTTCCTTCTTCTGATCTCCATGGGCGGGTCCGTGCTGCTCGTCTTCGGTCCCGATTTCGTCCAGGGCTGGGGGCCGATGGCGCTCATCGCGGCGTCGATGATGCTCCAGACGGCTTCGGGGATGCTGCAGAGCATCCTCCTCCAGGGCGGCAGGAGCGCGTGGCAGATGTACAACAAGGCCCTCGCCGTCGCCGTGAGCATCGGCGGGAACCTGGCACTCGTACCGGTGCTCGGGATCTGGGGCGCCGCCATCACGTGGGTCGTGGTGGTGATCGTCGACAACCTCCTCGCCGTGTGGCAGGTGCACCGCGGGATGGGCGTCCGGCTCATGCCGCGACGGCTCCTTCTGCCTGCTGCGGTCCCGACGGTCGTGTTCGGTCTGGGCGGCCTCGCCTTCACCTGGTGGGCCGGGGTCGGACTCGCCGTCCTCATCGTCGCCGTCGTCGTCCTGAGTGCGATCTACGCGGTGACGCTGTGGCTCCTTCGCGGTGTACTCGATCTCACGGGACTGTGGCGCCGGGTCCCCGTGATCGGGCGGTACGCGTGACACGACTCGCGGCGATGCCCAGCGCGGAGCGGATCAGCCGGCGCAGCCGATAGCGCCAGGGGAGCTTCCGCACCGGGCGGCTCAGCAGGTCGGCCACGCGCTGGACGCCCGGCGTCGCGATCTCGCCCGCGTGGGGCTGCACGTGCGGTGCCGGCTGCAGGGAGGATGCCAGCAGCGAATCGAGCTCCTCGAACGTGGCCGCGCGCCGGATGAGGCCGAGCTTGGCCATCTCGGCGGTGAAGACCAGCTGGTGGTCGTCGACGACCTCCCCGTCGCCGGGCACCCGAGGTACGACGATCGGGATCACCTTCAGCGACCGCATGTCCATGACGCCGCCCGCCCCGCCCTGCAACACCACGACGTCCGCCTCCGCGCACAGGGCGAGCAGCTCCGAGTACGGCAGCAGGGCGACGTTCTCCGCGCCTTCGACGGGCCTCGACGGTCCATGCTGCACGAGAAGCCGCACCTCAGGGTGATCGTCGTGCCAACGCTGCATCCATTCCGACAGCCGGTCGAACGGCAGGTGATACGTGCCCGCGGAGACGACGACGAAGGGCGCGCCCACGGTGGTCACACCCTGACCCAGCCGTCGGGGATCAGATCCCGGGCGTCGCTGTGGCCACCGGCGAACCACACGACAGGGGCGACGACCGGGCGCGCAGGTGTGCTCGGGTGTCCGAGGTAGCCGCCCCACCAGCTGAAGCTGCTGTTCGCGACGATGCGTGCGGCGCACGTCGCCATCAGTGCGATCTCGCCGCCGTCCGACGCGGCGACACCGCGGCCGCAGATGCGGTCGCCCCGCGCTGCCAGGTTCGCCCGTACCCATTCCGGGTCGTCGCTGAACCACACGCGGTGCGTGTAGCCGAGCTCCGCCATCACGGCGATCGCGCGGTCGTAGTAGCCGCGGTCCAGGACGCCGTGCCGAGCCGCCGCTGCGGGATCGGTCAGGTAGTCTCCCCGCCGGACGTGCACCGCGACCGTGGCCGGGTAGTTGCGGAGCTCGGCGGCGAACCGCACACCGTCGGGGAGGAGCAGCGTCTCGAGATGCGTCAGGATGCTGCCTCTGACCTGATCGGCCACGTCGGCGAAGTAGATGGGCGACTGGAAATACCCGAGAAGATACGAGGTGCCGTCCAGATCGCGGCGGACGTCGGCGTCATAGCCCGATCGGCGCTGCTTGACCAGCCGGAGCCGAGAGCGCTCGCTGATGATGCCGGCCCTCTCGGCCGCGGCCAGCGCCGCACCGCGCAGCGGGTTCAGCATGGACGAGCGCGGGACCAGGCTGCCGAGCGCGTACGGGCGGTCACCGCGGCAGCGGACCCGGTCGAACCACACCGTTCGCCCCTCCGAGGCCAGCTGCTGCGCGAACGCCCACTGGAACAGCTGGTTGCCCAATCCTCCCTGGAGGCTGAGCACGATGTCATCGCGCCGCGTCCCCCAGCGCATCCCCTTCCGGTGGGGGCGCGCCACGTCGGGACGCGGGCTGCTCACAGCACCACTCCCACGTTCCGCGAGCCGGGATAGAACGAGCGCATCTGCTCCCACTGGACCAGGAACTCGTCGGCGAACGGATACGCGAGCCGGCCGCTCAGCCCGGGCGAGGTCACGCGGTCGACCGGCTCGAGATAGACCGTCCTGGCGCCGTAGAGGCGAGCGAGAGCGAAGAAGGGCAACGCGATCGCGGCGCCCGTGGAGAAGACGAGGTCCGGGCGCTCGAGGGCGAGCACGCGGCGAGCGAGACCGAAGTTGCGGACCAGGTTCGGGAGATTCCTCACGGTCGGATAGTGGATCTCGTACACGCGCTCGTCCGTCAGGCGCGAGCGCGCATCCTCGACCGGGAAGGTGGCCCAGCAGCGCTCGTGCTCTCCCCACCAGCTCCGCAGCGCGAGCGCCTGTGTGAGGTGGCCGCCGGAGGAGCACGCGATGAGGATCTTCATCTCAGATCCCCCTGCCGAATCGCTGCGCGATCCGCGTCACCGCCGCCGGAGCGAGGAGCCTCAGCGAGATCGCGGTGGCCAGGTAGGCCTTGATCTGCCGCGGGTCGTGGCTGATCGCCCGTCGGGCCCAGTGACGGGCGTCGCGCCCCTGCTGCGACGAGGCGAGGGCGAACGCGACCTGTGCCTCGATTCGTCCGAGCGCGCCCGGGGTCGTCGCGAAGTCCCCGTGCTTGCGAAGGAGGTACTGCAGGGCCTCCGCGTAGGAGGCCCACTGCCCGAAATAGTAGGACTGGCCGTTCCACAGGACACGCACGAGCGGCTGGTTCACCACCGTCACGGCGCCCAGCGCCGAGGCGCGCAGCAGGATGTCGTAGTCCTCGCCGTAGCTGCGAGGCAGCTCCTCGTCGATGAGTCCGAGGGAACCGAGCAGATCCGAGCGGCGGAACAGCAGGCTGGAGGAGTGGACACCCGGATTGCGATTGCGAAGGAAGTCCTCGTGGGTCAGGTTCTCGCTCGGTGCCAGCCGCACGACGTCCTCGATGCCGTTGTCGACGACCATGGCGGTACCGACGACCACGGCCTGCGGACTCGCGGCGAATCGATCCATCTGCGCGGCGAGCTTGCCCGGCAGCCACACGTCGTCGTCGTCGAGGAACGCGACGTACTCTCCGCGGGCGGCGGAGATCCCGCTGTTGCGGGCGCCGGCGAGCCCCCGTGTCCGCGAGTTCGGGACGCCCCGCAGGGTCCATCCGGTCGGGAGCGCCACCTCGGGGACCTCGACGGAACAGGCGTCGAAGACGACGATCACCTCGCCGGTGACGGGGGCATCCTGGCTGAGGACGCTCTCGACGGCGAGCTTCATCAGCTGGGGGCGATTATGGGTGGGGATGACGACGGAGACCTCCGGGGCGTCCGCACCTCCGTCCGGCACCGCCTGATCCCGTCCCCGCGCGGTCATGCCGGGAGTTGCCGGGCGGCGATCGCCGCATCGAGCGCCGCCCGCAGCGCGGTGCTCGAGGTGTGCACCGTATAGGGGAAGTAGACGACTTCGACGCCCACTGCGCGGAACTCACGCTCCAGACGCCGGCCCTTCGCCGTGCCTCGCCAGTCATCGCCTTTGAAGAAGTGCGTGAATCCGAGCTCGGACCACGCGTCCATCTTGCTCGGCGTCTCCTCGACGTGCACTCGATCGACGTACGTGATCGCCTCGACGATCGCCACGCGCTCGGCGGTGGGGACGAACGGCTCGATCCCCTTCGACAGCTTCAGCATCTCGTCACTCACGACGCCGGCGATCAGGACGTCGCATCGCTCCCTCGCCTGACGAAGGATGTTCAGATGGCCGATGTGAAAGAGGTCGAACGCCCCCGCGGCATAGCCGATTCGCACTGTCATCGATGTCCCCATTCGATGAGTGAAGACCTGGTGGAAGCACCTCTGCGTCCCCAGGTGTCGACGCCTCCCCGACATCGACGGCTTCGCCGGAATTCTACCCGGCGGGCGTCTGGGCCGCGACCCCTGGCGCGTGCGGCTCGGGCCCGGAGGCCAGGCGTGCAAACCGCGTCGCGACGGTCTGGGTGTCCACGTCGATCTCCCGATCTGATCACAATCGCCGGCGACGGGTCAGACGGCCGATCGCGGACGTAGACTACGCGTGACGGGCGAGGGGGCCCGGGGCGATGCCGATTGGGGATCGGGGGACGTTCGTGTCGGATCACTGGACGCTCGAAGACCTGTACACGGGGGTCGTGAAGTCGTGGTGGGTGCTCGCGGCCACCGTGGTCGCGTTCGTCGGGATCGGTGCGGCGGCGTGGGCGATCCTGCCGCAGACGTACACCGCGAC
>NZ_JBHTUV010000010.1:0-123092 GCF_042793475.1 Microbacterium sp. NPDC056569
TGCGCGACGTCACCGACGTCGCGCAGCAGCCTTAGCAGCGGAACCCGCTCCGGATCAGATGCCCAGCTGACCCTCGAACGCGGCGGCCTCGAGGCGCGACTTCACCGCACCGAGGAAGCGGGCGGCGTCCGCACCGTCGACGACGCGGTGGTCGTACGACAGAGCCAGGTAGACGTACGAGCGCACCGAGATCGCGTCCTTGCCGTCGACGGTCACGACGCCGGGGCGCTTGACGACCACGCCGGTGCCGAGGATCGCGGTCTGGGGGAGGAACACGACGGGCGTGTCGAACAGCGCGCCGCGCGAACCGGTGTTGGTCAGCGTGAACGTTCCGCCGGCGAGCTCGTCGGGCTTCAGCTTGTTGTCGCGGGTGCGTGCGGCGAGGTCGGCGATCTCGTGCGCGATCTCGGCGAGGTTCTTGCTCGCCGCGTCACGCAGCACGGGGGTCAGCAGGCCCCGCTCGGTGTCGACCGCGATCGACAGGTTCTCGGTGGCGGGGTAGACGATCTGGTCGCCGTCCACCGTCGAGTTGACGACGGGGTACGCCTGCAGAGCCTCGGCGGCCGCGAGCGCGAAGAACGGCAGGAACGACAGCTTGTCGCCGGTCTTGGCGAGGAAGTCGTTCTTCACCTTGTCGCGGAACGTCGCGAGCTTGGTGACGTCGACCTCGACCACCGTCGTGAGCTGGGCGGTCGCCTGCATCGACTCCACGGCGCGCGACGCGAGCACCTTGCGCAGGCGCGACATCGGCTGCGTGGTGCCGCGCAGCGGCGACACCTCGAGCGGCGCGGGTGCGGCGGCAGCCGGCGCGGCGGCCGGAGCAGCCGAGGCGGCCTCGGCAGCCTTGAGCACGTCCTCCTTGCGGATGCGACCGCCGACGCCCGTGCCCTTCACCGACGCGAGGTCGACGCCCTGCTGCTGCGCGAGGCGACGAACGAGCGGCGTCACGTAGGTGATCCCATCCTCATCGGCGACCAGCGCCGGAGCGGCGGGAGCGGCGGCGGGGGCAGCTGCGGGAGCGGGGGCAGCTGCGGGAGCGGGGGCAGCTGCGGGAGCGGGGGCAGCTGCGGGAGCGGGGGCAGGAGCCGGGGCAGGGGCGGGCGCAGCTGCGGCAGGAGCCTGCTCGGCAGCCGGAGCCTCGGCGGGCGCCGCTGCGGCGGGGGCCGGCTCGTCGGCGGGCGCAGGCGCCGCGGCCGCAGGGGCCGCACCCGCCTCGCCGATGCGGGCGAGCGCCGACCCTACGGCGACCGTCTCGTCCTCGGCGACGAGGATCTCGGTGAGCACGCCGGCGAACGGCGACGGGATCTCGGTGTCGACCTTGTCGGTGGAGATCTCGAGGAGCGGCTCGTCGGCGGCGACCTCGTCGCCGACCTGCTTGAGCCAGCGGGTGACGGTGCCCTCGGTGACACTCTCGCCGAGCTCGGGCAGGACGACGTCCTTGCCACCGCCGGCGGGAGCGGCCGCGGGAGCCGGAGCGGCCTCGGCGGCGGGCGCCTCGGCGGCGGGAGCCTCCGCGGCCGGAGTCTCGGCGGGCGCCGCGGGGGCGGCCTCTGCGGCGGCGGCCTCCGGGGCCGGCGCCGCCGCGGGGGTGCCCGAACCGTCGCCGATCTTCGCCAGCACGGCGCCGACCTCGACGGTCTCGTCCTCCTGCACGAGGATCTCCTCGATCACGCCGCTGACCGGCGACGGGATCTCGGTGTCCACCTTGTCCGTGGAGATCTCGAGCAGGCCCTCGTCCGCCTGGACCGTGTCGCCGACGTTCTTGAGCCAGCGGGTGACCGTTCCCTCGGTCACGCTCTCACCGAGAGCGGGGAGGACCACGGATGTGCTCATGAGGATGTCTCCTTCTGAAGAAATATCGGTTCTAGCTTAGTGATGGGGGACGGTCTCGAAGGTCAGAGCGCGTGCAGCGGCTTGCCCGCCAGGGCGAGGAACGCCTCGCCGAGCGCCTCCGACTGCGTCGGGTGCGCGTGGACGAACGGGGCGATGTCTTCGGGGTGGGCCTCCCAGCCCACGACGAGCTGGCCTTCGGTGATGAGCTCGCCGACGCGGTCGCCGATGAGGTGCACGCCGACGACGGGCCCATCCTTGACGCGCACCACCTTGACGATGCCGCTCGTGCCGAGGATCTCGCTCTTGCCGTTGCCGGCGAGGTTGTACTCGTACGCGACGATGCCGTCCGCTCCGTGGGCATCGACCGCCTGCGCCTCGGAGAGCCCGACCGAGGCGACTTCGGGGTGGCTGTAGGTGACCTTGGGGATGTGGGCATCGGGAACGACCACGGGCGACAGCCCTGCGATCTCCTCGGCGACGAAGATGCCCTGCTGGAATCCGCGGTGCGCGAGCTGGAGGCCGGGGACGATGTCGCCGACGGCCCACACGTGGTCGACGCCGGTGCGCAGGCGCTCGTCGGCCACGACGAAGCCGCGGTCGATCGTCACGCCCGCTTCCTCGTATCCCAGGCCAGCCGTCGCGGGACCGCGCCCGACGGCGACGAGCAGGTAGTGGGCGGTGAAAGTCTTGCCGTCCTCGAGCGTCACGGTCACCGCATCGGCCGTCTGCGTCGCGCCCTGGAACCGCACTCCGAGCGAGTACTGGATCCCGCGGCGGCGGAAGGCCCGCTCGAGGCCCTTGCTCAGCGCCACGTCCTCGTTGGGCACGAGGTGGTCGAGCGCCTCCACGATCGTGACCTCCGCGCCGAACGAGCGCCAGACGCTCGCGAATTCGACGCCGATCACGCCACCGCCGAGGATGATGACGCTGCCGGGCACCTCGTCGAGCTCGAGCGCGTGCTCGCTGGTGAGGACGCGGCCGCCGATCTCGAGGCCGGGGAGCGTGCGGCTGTAGGAGCCGGTGGCGAGCACGACGTCCGTGCCGCGGTACAGGTCGTCCCCGACGCGGACGGCCGGGCCCGCCTCGAGACGCCCCGCGCCGTTCACGACGGTGATGCCGCGGGCCTTGACCAGTCCCTCGAGTCCCTTGTACTTCTTCGCGACGATGCCCTCGCGGTAGGCGCGGACGCCCCCGGGGTCGACGCCGTCGAACGTCGCGCGGATGCCGATGGCCGACGCATCCCGTGCCGACTCGGCCACCTCTGCCGCGTGCAGCAGCGCCTTGGTCGGGATGCAGCCGCGGTGGAGGCATGTCCCACCCACCTTGTCCTTCTCGACGAGGGCGACGGTCTTGCCGAGTTCCGCGGCGCGGAGCGCGGCCGCGTAGCCGCCGCTTCCACCGCCGAGAACGACGAGATCGAAGGAGTGGTCGGTCATCGTGCCTCCTCATCGAGGTCTGCCAGGACGAAGCGGACCAGGCTGCGCACGGTGGCGGCAGTCGGCCCCTTGTCGGTGAAGCCGTACGGCGCGCCCTTGTGGGTCCCGCTGCCGGCGATGTCGAGATGCACCCAGGGGATTCGGGGGGCATCCGCCTCGTCGGCCGTGCGGCCGACGAAATGACGCAGGAACAGTCCTGCGAAGAGCGAGCCGCCCGCGGGATCGCCGATCTTGGCGTTCTGCAGGTCGGCGATGGGGGAGTCGAGCTCCTCGACCATGTGGGCGGGGAGGGGCAGCTGCCACGCGGGCTCGCCGGCCTCCGCAGCGGCGGCGAGGTAGCCGGCCACGGCGTCGTCGTCGCCCATCACACCGGTGTGCCGCGTGCCGAGGGCGATCAGGATCGCACCGGTGAGGGTGGCGACGTCGACGATCACGTCGGGGTTCTCGCGGCTCGCGGCGACGAGGCCGTCGGCGAGCACGAGGCGCCCTTCCGCGTCGGTGTTGAGTACCTCGACGGTGGTCCCGTCCAGCAGGCGCAGCACATCGCCGGGGCGGGTCGCGCGGCCGGACGGCATGTTGTCGGCGAGGCAGAGCCACGCCGTCACCTTGACCGCGGCCTGGACGGATGCCGCCGCCCGCAGCACACCGAGCACCGTGGCGGCGCCCGCCATGTCGTACTTCATGCCGACCATCGATCCGGCCGGCTTGAGCGACAGGCCCCCGGTGTCGAAGGTGATGCCCTTGCCGACGAGCGCGACGTGCTTCGACGCCCCCTCTGGCGCGTACTCCAGGCGGACGAGGCGCGGCGGCCGGTCGGAGCCCTGGCCCACGCCCAGGATCCCGCCGAATCCCTGCTCGCGCAGCGCCGTCTCGTCGAGCACCTCGACAGTCACGGGCAGGCCCGCGACGGCGTCCGCGGCCCGCTCGGCGACGTCGGCAGGGCCGAGCCATTCGGCGGGCGTGTTCACGAGGTCCTTGACGAGCGCGACGGATGCTGCGGTCTCGACGACGAGCTTCAGCGCGGCATCGTCGGGCTCGGCGGTGCCGTGGACGACGACGCGCTGTGCGCGCGGCTTCGGCGCCTCGCTCTTGTAGCCCTCGAAGCGGTACCCGCCGAGGGCCGCGCCTTCCGCGGCCGCGGTCCACAGCGACGGGTCCGCGAACGGCGCCGCGACGGCGACGGTCGCGAATCCCGTGATGGCGCGGATCGCCGCACCGATCGCATCGCGCAGGGCCGCAGCATCCGGAGCCGAACCGGTGCCCACGACGGCGAGCGGCAGCGTCGTGGCCTCGGGCGCATGGACGCGGACCCATGCCCCCGCGGCACCGGTGAATCCCACGCCCGACAGGGCCTCGCGGAGGCCTTGCCATTCCGAGAGATCAGGGGATCCCTCGGCCTCGAGCGGGGGGAGCGCGAGGAGAAGCAGGTCGGCGTCGGACTCTCGGACGGATGCAGTGCGGTACTCGAGGTCGGGGAACGACATGATCTCCATCCTAGGGACGACGGCTGTTCGCTCTGAGCGCGTCCGACACGACCCGACCCGGGCGGACGGCTCGTAGCATGGGACCATGCCTTTTCCCGGCCCGCTGTTCGAGCGTGCGGCCTCCGCGCCGCCCGTGCCGCGCGGGCTGCCGCTGGTGATCGCCCTGACCGGGTTCACCGACGCCGGCAGCGCCGTGAGCCGTGTGATCGACTACTTCCGCGACGACCTCGGGCCGTCGCCGCTCGCCGTGTTCTCCAACGACACGCTTCTCGACTACCGGGCGCGCCGCCCGATCGTGTCGTTCGAGAAGGACCACCTCACGGACTACCGGCCGTCGCGCCTGGAGCTGTCGTTCGCCCACGACGCCCTCGGTCAGCCGTTCCTGCTGCTGGCCGGCTACGAGCCGGACTTCGCCTGGGATGCCTTCAGCGAGGCGGTCCTCGAGTTCACCGAGGTGTACGGCGTGTCGACGGTGACGTGGGTGCACGCCATCCCGATGCCCGTGCCTCACACGCGCCCCATCGGCACGACCGTGAGCGGCACGCGGTCGGAGCTGACCGAGGCGCACTCGGTGTGGCAGCCGCACACGCAGGTGCCGGCGACCGCGGGACACCTGCTGGAGTACCGCCTCGCCGCCGCGGGCGCGCGCGTCGCGGGCTTCGTGCTGCTCATCCCGCACTACCTGGGCGACACCGAGTACCCGGCGGCCGCATTGGCCGCCCTCGACAGCGTCACCGTGGCGACCGGGCTCGTCTTCACCGGCGACGAGCTGCGCGAGGAGAACCGCGAGTACCTCGAGAAGGTCACTGAGCAGATCGAGGGCAGCGAGGAGCTCGCCCGCATGGTGCAGGGACTGGAGGAGCGCTACGACGCGTACATGGCCGGTTCCACGCTCGCGACGCCGATGATCCACACCGGCGATCTGCCGAGCGCCGACGAGCTGGCGGCCGAACTCGAGCGCTTCCTCGCGACGCGCCCGGCCGAGGACGACAAGCGCGGTTCCTGATCGCGGCGCCGCGCGCCGGCGGAATTCGACGCCCGACCCGTGCGTTGACACAGGGGATGGAGGTGCGCCGACCCCGGCAGGGCGATGCTGGCGGCGCACGGCAAGTATGAGATACTAGACGCTCTGACCCGTTGTCAACCGTCTTCGTGGGGCATCCCTTCGAAGATGTGGACTTGACAAGGGTCTTACTAGTGTCCGAAACCGACCGGAGAGGCGCAGGGCGCCTCGACCGGTGAAAGGCGAAACGTGACTCCAGGCACGAACACCAAGGCTCGCTCGGCCGCGAAGGACACCGAGACGGACGAGACGAAGACGGCGGCCGCCAAGAAGGCTCCCGCAGCCAAGGGCGCCGCCAAGACCAAGGCCGCACCGAAGACCGCGTCCAAGCGCGCGAAGAAGTCGGACGACGAGTTCGAGGACGACGTCGAGGAGCTCGACGACGACGTCGAACTCGAGGACGACGGCGACGACGCGGACGGCGACGACGCGGCGGACGTGGGAGCGACCGCCAAGGACGCGAAGGCGACCACCGAGGAGACCGCCCCCACCGAGGACGAGGAGGACGAGGAGGAGAGCACCAAGCCGGCGTTCACCGAGCCGCTCCCGACCGGCGCCATCGTGATCTCGTCGAGCGACGAGGACGACGTCCCCGTCTACTCGACGCAGATCACCGGCGCCACGGCCGACCCGGTCAAGGACTACCTCAAGCAGATCGGCAAGGTGCCGCTCCTGAACGCGGCCGAAGAGGTCGAGCTCGCGATGCGCATCGAGGCAGGACTGTTCGCCGAAGAGAAGCTGTCGCACATGTCCGCGGCCGAGAAGACCTCGCAGCTCGGACTCGACCTGCAGTGGGTCGCCCGTGACGGCCAGCGCGCGAAGAGCCACCTGCTCGGCGCCAACCTGCGACTCGTCGTCTCCCTCGCCAAGCGCTACACGGGTCGCGGCATGCAGTTCCTGGACCTCATCCAGGAGGGCAACCTCGGTCTCATCCGCGCGGTCGAGAAGTTCGACTACACCAAGGGCTTCAAGTTCTCGACCTACGCGACGTGGTGGATCCGACAGGCCATCACGCGCGCCATGGCCGACCAGGCCCGGACCATCCGCATCCCGGTGCACATGGTCGAGGTCATCAACAAGCTCGCGCGCGTCCAGCGCCAGATGCTGCAGGACCTCGGTCGCGAACCCACGCCCGAGGAGCTCAGCCGCGAGCTCGACATGACCCCCGAGAAGGTCATCGAGGTGCAGAAGTACGGCCGCGAGCCGATCTCGCTGCACACGCCCCTCGGCGAGGACGGCGACAGCGAGTTCGGCGACCTCATCGAGGACACCGAGGCCGTGGTCCCCGCCGACGCCGTGGGCTTCACGATGCTGCAGCGCCAGCTCGAGTCGCTCCTCGACTCGCTGTCGGAGCGCGAGGCGGGCGTGATCCGCATGCGCTTCGGCCTCGGCGACGGTCAGCCGAAGACGCTCGACCAGATCGGCGACACGTTCGGGGTCACCCGCGAGCGCATCCGCCAGATCGAGTCGAAGACGATGGCGAAGCTGCGGCACCCGTCGCGTTCGCAGTCGCTGCGGGACTACCTCGAGTGAGTGAGGCGAACGCCGGCAAGGCGCTCACCGTCCAGGTCGAAGGCTCGTCGTTCGCTCGCATCCCGATCCGTACGCGGGTCGTGATGGCGGGCGACGACCTCGACGAGTTCGTCCGCGAGTACGCGGCCGATGTGGTGCGCGAGGGCGACCTGCTGTTCGTGACCGAGAAGATCGTCGCGATCACGCAGGGTCGTTCGTACCTCGTGGAGGACATCAAGCCCCGCAAGCTCGCGCTCTTCCTCTCGAAGTACGTCACCCGGACGCCGCACGGCATCGGGCTCGGCATGCCCGAGACGATGGAGATGGCGCTGCGCGAGTGCGGCACGATCCGCATCCTGTTCGCGGCCGCGGTCTCCGCCGTCACCAAGCTGTTCGGCCGCAAGGGCGACTTCTACCGCATCGCCGGCGACAAGGCACGGGCGATCGACGGCCCGACGTCGGGAACCATCCCGCCCTACAACAAGGCTGTCGTGCTCGGGCCCGAGCGCCCGCGCGAGGTCGCGACGCACCTCAAGTCCCTGCTCGGCGGAGTGCCCGAGGTGGCCGTGGTCGACATCAACGACCTCGGCGGCAACATCCTCGGCTCGACGCTCGACCGGGCCGCGGAGAAGCGCCTCGTCTCGATCCTCAAGGACAACCCGCTGGGTCAAGGACACCAGTCGACGCCGCTCGGCATCGTGCGCGCCGTCTGATATGCACAGAATCGCGAAAGGGTATGTTTCCGCCGGCGGAAACATACCCTTTCGCGATTCATGCGTGCGGGCGGGCGGTCAGAAGCCGATCGCCTCGCGATAACGGGCCTTGTGCCCGGTGCGGATGCCCGTGACGCTGGGCTTGTTCTCATACACGCCGGCTCCCCAGTTGCCCTCCACGAGCACCGGGCCGTCGGGCGTGACGACGATGTCCCAGCCGACGTACTGGATCTGCGGCACGACGCGCGCGACCTGGTCGACGAACGTCTTGACCTCGTCGATCATGGGCAGCTGGAAGTCGGCGATGACGAACCCGCTGTCGGGGTGCTTCTCATGCACGTGGCCGTGCGAGTCGTAACCGGGGCCGACGGCACGGCCGCTCTCGTCGAGCATCGTGTAGAAGCCGCCGAAGGTCATCTGGTCGCTCACCGCACCGCGGCCGAACTTCTGCGCCATCGCCAGGATGTGGGTCTTCTCGCCGTCGAAGAACGCGGTGACGCGAGTGGTGTTCACGGTTCCGGGGCACACCGCCGCGAGGTCGGCGTGCTGGCGGATGACCTCCTCGATGAGCAGCTCGCCGCGCGAGAGCAGACCGCGGTGGAAGTCGTCCCAGTCCGAGACGTCGGCCGCCTGGTAGCGGTGCACGCCCGTGCCCGCTTGACCCACCGGCTCCTTCGTGACGATCGTGCCGTGCTTCTCGGCGAAGGCGCGCACCGCATCGGCGTTGCCCTCCTCGACGACCATCCATTCGCGACGGAGGAAGTCGCTGAACGCGCGGTCGAACTCGACCTTGTCCTGGAACTGGCCGCGGTAGTCGGGGTGGTCGTACTTCTGCGACAGCTCGTTCGAGACCGGATGCGTCATGTAGGTCGCCCGCTCGGCGCGGTTCAGGATCGCGAAGTCGTAGTCGACATAGTCCTGGAAGCCGACCTGCTTGAAGCCGGCCGACCACAGCATGTCGACGACCACCGCGGGCGTCCACTTGCCGTGCGCGTGTGCGGTCTCCTTCGCGCGTTCCAGCACGGATCCGACATCGATGCGGCGGACACGCCAGGCGAGGTAGCGAAGGCGGTTCGAGAGGGCGAGGCCCTGAGAAGACATGCGTGCTCCGGGGTTCGGTTCGGGGACCCCGATAGTCTAGAGGCGTGAGTTCCGCGATCCCTGGGCACCCCCACGTGGCGCCGGGATCGGACCCACGCAGCGCGCCGGTCGCGCGCATCTCTCGCTCCGCGCTGACCGCGAACGCGCGCGCGGCGCGGGATCGCGGCATCCGTGCGTATGACACCGCGATCCTGCGGGCGGATGCCTGGGGCCACGGCACGGCGCTGGTCCGCGATGTGCTCGGGGCCGCAGGCCTCGAGCCGCGCGAGTACCGCGTCGTCGTGTCCGCGACCGCCTCTGCCGCCGTGCCGGCACGGACGGATGCCCTCGCGGCCGCGGTGCTCTTCGGGCTGCCGGGTGCGCAGCGCTCTGCCGCGCCCGCGCTGCGGCTGACGGGCACCGTGCTCTCGGTGAAGGACCTCCGCGCGGGCGAAGGCGTGTCGTACGGCTACGCGTACCGCGCGCCCGCCGACACCCGCGTCGCACTCGTCACCGGCGGGTACGCGCAGGGCGTCGTGCGCGGCCTCGGCGGCGCCGTCGACGTGGCGATCGCGGGGGAGCGGCACCTGATCGTCGGTCGGGTCGCGATGGACGTGTGCGTGGTGGAGATCACGGATGCTGCGATCCCGCGCGGCGCCGAAGTCCTCTTCCTCGGCGACCCGGCGCAGGGCGAGCCGTCGCTCGCCGATTGGGTGCGCGCGACGGGACTCACCGCCGGCGAGCTCGTCACGATGGTCGGACTGCGCGCCATCCGGCAGGAGGCACCATGACCGCCCGCCTCCGCGTCGACCTCGACGCCCTCGCGGCGAACATCTCGCGCGTGCGCGACACGGTGTCTCCCGCCGAGCTGATGCTCGTGGTCAAGGACGACGCCTACGGCCACGGTCTGGAGCCCGTCGTGCGGGCCGCTTCCGCCGCGGGAGTGAACTGGTTCGGCGCCTTCGACGTGCGGACCGGCTGCGCCGTACGCGATGCCGTCGGTGACGGCGCCCGCATCTTCGCGTGGATCGCCGCCTCGCGCGACGATCTCGACGCCGCCGTCGCGGCGCGCATCGACGTCGGCATCGGCGACGCCGACCTGCTGGAGGAGCTCGCAGAGGCCGCGCGGGACGCCGGCGCGGGCGTCCGCGTGCACCTCAAGATCGACACGGGGCTGCACCGCAACGGCGTGCGGCCGGAGCAGTGGCCCCACTTCGTCTCGCGCGCGGCCGTACTCGAGGCGGAGGGCGTGATCGACGTCGTCGGTGTCTGGAGCCACATCGCCGAGGCCTCCGACGCCGAGGACGACGACGCCCGTGACCTGTACGAGCGGGCGCTCGCGCAGGCCGCGGGTGCGGGCCTGCGCCCGGCGATACGGCATCTGGCCGCCAGCGCGGCGTCCTTCGCGCGCCCCGAGTTCCGCTACGACATGGTCCGCGTGGGGGCGTTCTGCTACGGCATCCGTTCCGCCGGAGGGCCGTCGGCCGACGACCTCGGCCTCACGCCGATCGGAACCCTCGAGGCGGACGTCGTCGACGTCGCCGAGGAGGTCGTGCGGATCGGCCTCGGGGCCCTCGACGGTCTCCCCTCGTCGCTCGGGCGACGCGCTTCCGTCGGCACGCCCGCCGGGAGCCGGCAACTCATCGCCGTGGGGGACTCCGACTCCCTGGTCGCCGCCTGGCCGGGAGCGGTCGTCGGCGACGCCGTCGCGGTCTACGGTCCAGGCGCCGCGGGCGAGCCCGGCGCGACGGACCTGGCGGAGATCATCGGCACGATCGGCGAAGAGATCGCGCTGCGCGTGTCGCCCCTCCTGGAACGCAGATACACCCGCCGCTGAAAGCGACGGGTGCGAGTCTGCCGGACCGGCGCCTACTCGGCGAGGCGAGCGGTCTCGTCGTGCCAGGAGGTCGCGATCGCGCGGAGCTTCTCTTCGTACTTGCGGCCGTGGTGCGCGCAGAAGAGCAGCTCGCTGCCGTTGACCTCGGCTGCGATGTAGGCCTGCGCGCCGCAGGAGTCGCAGCGGTCCATCGCCGTGAGGCGGTGCTCGAGGACGGCGCCGGTCTCGGTGGGTGTCGATAGCGTGTTCATCTCGGTGCCTCCTCGTATTCGTAGAACTCTCTGCCGGTCATGAAATACAACCACGCCGATGTTTCGAGAATGCCGCGAATACGACACATTTCGCTGAGCGCGTACGCCCGATGCCGTCGATGCGTGTCTGCGCGGGCCTGTCGGGAGCGCCGATTACGATGGGAGATTGTGACCGCCGAGTACTCCGCCCATCATCTCCAGGTGCTCGAAGGGCTCGAGGCGGTCCGCAAGCGCCCCGGCATGTACATCGGCTCGACCGACTCGCGCGGCCTCATGCACTGCCTGTGGGAGATCATCGACAACTCCGTCGACGAGGCACTCGCAGGTCACGGCTCGCGCATCGACATCGTGCTCCACGCCGACGGCAGCGTCGAGGTGCGCGACCGCGCCCGCGGCATCCCGGTCGACATCGAGCCGCGCACCGGCCTCTCCGGCGTCGAGGTCGTCTTCACGAAGCTTCACGCGGGCGGCAAGTTCGGCGGCGGGTCCTACGCCGCGTCGGGCGGTCTGCACGGGGTCGGGGCATCCGTCGTGAACGCGCTCTCGGAGCGCCTCGACGTCGAGGTCGACCGCGGCGGCAAGACGTGGGCGATGTCGTTCCACCGCGGCGAGCCCGGTGTCTTCTCCAACGGCAGCCCCGACTCGGCGTTCACCCCCTTCGAAGAGCGCAGCGAGCTGCGCGTCGCCGGCCGCGCGGCGAAGGGCGTGACCGGAACCCGCATCCGCTACTGGGCAGACCGGCAGATCTTCACCAAGGACGCCGCGTTCAATCTGCCCGAGCTCGAGCAGCGCGCCCGCCAGACCGCGTTCCTCGTCCCCGGACTCGAGATCGTCATCCGCGACGAGCGTCCCGGGACCGAGTCGGGCGAACCCGTCGAGACGAGCTACCGGTTCGACGGCGGGATCTCCGAGTTCGCCGATTTCCTCGCCCCCGACTCGGGCGTCACCGACACCTGGCGTCTGAGCGGCGAGGGCTCGTTCACCGAGACGGTTCCCGTGCTGCAGCCGTCGGGCGCCATGGTGCCGACCGAGGTCGAGCGCCAGTGCCACGTCGACATCGCGGTGCGCTGGGGCACCGGCTATGAGACGGTGTCGCGCTCGTTCGTCAACATCATCGCCACGCCCAAGGGTGGCACGCACCAGCAGGGGTTCGAGCAGGGGCTCATGAAGGTGCTGCGCGACCAGGTCGCGCAGAACGCGCGCCGGCTGAAGGTCGGAAACGACAAGCTCGAGAAGGACGACATCCTCGCCGGCCTCACCGCCGTGCTGACCGTGCGCCTTCCCGAGCCGCAGTTCGAGGGCCAGACCAAGGAGGTCCTCGGCACGCCGGCGGTCCGCCAGATCGTGTCGAACGTGGTCACCCGCGAACTCACGGCGCGGTTCACGTCGCCGAAGCGCGACGACAAGGCGCAGACCTCGCTGCTGCTCGACAAGGTCGTCTCCGAGATGAAGGCGCGCATCTCCGCGCGCACGCACAAAGAGACGCAGCGCCGCAAGAACGCGCTGGAGTCCTCGTCGCTGCCGGCCAAGCTCGCCGACTGCCGGTCGAACGACGTCGCCGAATCCGAGCTGTTCATCGTCGAGGGCGACTCGGCCCTGGGCACCGCCAAGCTCGCGCGCAACAGCGAGTTCCAGGCCCTGCTGCCGATCCGCGGCAAGATCCTCAACGTCCAGAAGGCGTCGATCAGCGACATGCTGTCGAACGCCGAGTGCGCCGCGATCATCCAGGTGATCGGCGCCGGCTCGGGGCGCTCGTTCGACCTCGACACCGCGCGCTACGGCAAGATCATCCTGATGAGCGACGCCGACGTCGACGGCGCGCACATCCGCACGCTGCTGCTGACGCTTTTCTTCCGCTACATGCGGCCGCTCATCGACGAGGGCCGCGTGTACGCCGCCGTGCCGCCGCTGCACCGCGTGGTGGTGATGAATCCGGGCTCGAAGCCCAACGAGACGATCTACACGTACTCCGAGGCCGAGCTGCACGGCCTCCTCGCGAAGCTCACCAAGGCCGGCAAGCGCTGGCAGGAGCCGGTTCAGCGCTACAAGGGGCTCGGCGAGATGGACGCCGACCAGCTGGCGACGACGACGATGGACCGAGGCGGCCGTACCCTCCGACGCGTGCGGATGCAGGACGCCGAGGCTGCAGCATCCGTCTTCGAACTGCTCATGGGCAACGACGTGGCGCCGCGCAAGGAGTTCATCATCGACTCCAGCGACCGCCTGGTACGCGAGCGCATCGACGCGTGAGCGCCGTCCGCCGGCTCATCGCACCGCGGGATGAGACAAGCCGGCGGAACGGTCAGCGGATTCCGGTGCCGACGGCGCCGATCACGCTGTCGAGCGCCGTGCCCGACGCGTCGCGCTTCGCACCTGCCTCGGGCAGCGCCCGAGTGGCCCCGTCCGCGCCGACGGCGCGGGGATCCGTGCCGACCCATGCGATGGTCAGTGCGTCTTCACCCTTAAGGAACCGCTGAGCGCGCACGCCGCCGGTCGCGCGGCCCTTGGCGGGGAACTCGCTGAACAGCGACACCTTCGCGCTGCCGGCATCGGTGCCCGCGAGCGCGGTGGTCGCGCCGGCGATCGTCACCACCACCGCATCGAACTCGGACGGACCGACGACGTCGAAGGCGATGACGTGCGCGCCGTCGGTGAGACGGATGCCGGCCATGCCGCCGGCCGACCGGCCCTGCGGGCGCACCGACGATGCGTCGAAGCGCAGGAGCTGCGCGTCGCTGGCCACGAACACCAGCTCGGCGCCGTCCGAGGCGGGCGCCGCACCGACGACCCGGTCGCCGTCCCTGAGGGCGATGATCTCGATGTCGTGCTTGTTCGCGATCTCACTGGCCGCAACGCGCTTCACGATGCCCTGCGCCGTGCCGATGGCGACCGGCGGCGCGTCGGCGAGCGGCACGAGCGCGACGACGTGCTCGCCGCCGCTGAGCCCGAGGTACTGGTCCCCGCGCGTGCCGGCGGCGAGCTGGACCGAGTTGCCGGGAACCGAGGGCAGGTCGACGGGGGAGAAGCGGACCAGTCGTCCGAGGTTCGTGACCGCACCGATGTCGCCGCGTGTGGTGGCGTCCACCGACGAGCGGATGGCGTCGTGCTTCGAGCGTCGGGCCGGGGCGACGATGCCGCCGCCGGGCGCGTCGGCGACGATCTCGGCACGCACCATGCGGCCGGTGGCGGACAGGAAGACACGGCAGGGCGCGTCCGCGATCTGCAGATCGGCCGCGGCCGCCGCGGCGCGCGAGCGGGGCTGGACCGGGCCACCGTTGAGCAGCAGCGTGCGCCGCGGGGTGCCGAACGCCTCGGCCGCGGCATCCAGTTCCTGCGCCACCTGCGCGCGCAGCAGCACATCGCTGCCCAGCAGCTCTTCGAGCTGCGCGATCTCCTTCTTGAGGTTGTCGCGCTCGGTCTCGAGCTCGATGCGCGAGAACTTCGTCAGGCGACGCAGTCGCAGCTCGAGGATGTACTCGGACTGGGCCTCCGAGAGGTCGAAGACGCTCATGAGGCGCGTCCGCGCCTGCTCGCTGTCGTCGGAGGTGCGGATGACCTGGATGACCTCGTCGATGTCGAGGATCGCGATGAGGAGGCCCTCGACCAGGTGCAGGCGTTCCTTGCGACGCTGGAGCCGGTAGCGGCTGCGGCGCGTCACCACGCTGATGCGGTGGTCGAGATAGACCCGGAGCAGATCGCGAAGTCCGAGCGTCTGCGGCTGACCCTCGACGAGCGCGACGTTGTTGATGCTGAACGAGTCCTCGAGCGGCGTCAGCCGGTAGAGGTGGTCGAGCACCGCCTGCGGGTCGAAGCCGGTCTTGATGCCGATGACCAGCCGTAGGCCGTGATGGCGGTCGGTGAGATCGGTGACGTCGGCGATGCCCTGCAGCTTCTTCGCGTTGACGGCGTCCTTGATCTTCTCGATCACGCGCTCGGGACCGACGAGGTACGGCAGCTCGGTCACGATGAGACCGGTGCGGCGCGGGCCGAGGGATTCGATCGACACCTTGGCGCGCGTGCGGAAGCTGCCGCGGCCGTTCGTGTAGGCGTCCTTGATGCCGTCCAGCCCGACGATGATGCCGCCGCCCGGGAGGTCGGGACCGGGCACGAACTCCATGAGCTCCTCGACGGTCGCCTCGGGGTTCTCGAGCAGGTGCGTCGCCGCGCCGACGACCTCGATGAGGTTGTGCGGCGCCATGTTGGTCGCCATGCCGACGGCGATGCCCGTCGTGCCGTTGACGAGGAGGTTGGGGAACGCCGCCGGCAGCACTTCGGGCTGCTGGAACTGGCCGTCGTAGTTGGGGATGAAGTCGACGACGTCCTCGTCGAGGTTCTCGGTGAGGGCGAGCGCCGGCGGGGCGAGCCGGGCTTCCGTGTAGCGGGGTGCGGCCGGACCGTCGTCGAGCGAGCCGAAGTTGCCGTGGCCGTCGACCAGGGGCACGCGCAGCGAGAACGGCTGGGCGAGGCGCACGAGCGCGTCGTAGATCGGCGCGTCACCGTGCGGGTGCAGCTTTCCCATCACCTCGCCGACGACGCGGGCGCTCTTGACGTGGCCGCGGTCGGGGCGCAGGCCCATGTCGGCCATCTGGAACAGGATGCGTCGCTGCACCGGCTTGAGCCCGTCGCGCGCGTCGGGCAGTGCGCGCGAGTAGATGACCGAGTACGCGTACTCGAGGAACGACGTCTGCATCTCCGAAGAGACGTCGACATCCTCGATGCGTCCGTGGTCGGCGGGGGAGGAATCGGTGCGGGAAGCGGGCATGTGTCGATGAAGCCTCGGGTGACGGCGGGGAGCGAGGGGGCGCGGCCGCGTGTGCGAGACTGGCCCCGATGACCCTCAGCCTACCCGTGGACCCGCCGCGCACCCGGAGCCTCACCCGTGTCGTGACCGAGATGTCGGCGGCGCTGGCGGGCGGGTCCGAGTGGTTCGCCCCGGCACGGAGCGCCATCGTCTGGGTGCTGGACGGGCTGGGGGTGCACAACCTGTCGGCCCGCGCGGGGCACGCCCGCTTCCTCAGCGAGGCGCGGACGAAGAAGGACGTCGCGCGCACCGTGTTCCCGTCGACGACGGCCGCCGCGCTGACCAGTCTCCTCACCGGCGCGCTGCCGGGGGAGCACGGCATCGTCGGGTACCGGGCCCGCGTGCCCGGCACGGACGACGTGGTCAATCTGCTCCGCGGCTGGGACACCGACGGCCTGCCCCTGGAGTTCCAGCGCGCCGCCCCGCTGTCCGCGAGGCTCGGCAGGCCGTTCTTCGCGGTCTCCCGCAACGAGTACGCCGGCACCGGATTCACCGCCGCGACTCTCGGCGACGCGGTGTTCCACGGCGCCGACGACCTCGACGAGCGGGTGAGGCTCGCCGCGGACCTCGCGGCGCAGCATCCGGGCTCCCTCGTCTATCTCTATGCACCCGATCTCGACGCGATCGGACACAAGCGGGGGTGGGAGTCCGACGAGTGGGTCGCCGGTCTGGAGAGGGTGGATGCTGCGGCCCGCACGCTCTCGACGTCCCTCGACCGCGGCACCGGGGTGGTGGTGACGTCGGACCACGGCATGATCGACGTGCCACGGCACCGTCATCTTCTGCTGGAGGAGGGCGACGACCTCCTCGACGGCGTCCGCCTCATCGGCGGCGAGCCGCGCATGCTCCATCTGTACGCGGAGCCGGGTGCGGCGGATGCGATCCTGGCCCGCTGGCGGGAGGCGGAGGCATCCCGTTCGTGGGTCTTCTCACGCGCCGAGCTCGAGGCCTCGGGGCTCGTCGGTGCCGTCGATCCGGAGGTCGACGCCCGCATCGGCGATGTGATCGTCGCTGCACGCGCGGGCGTGGCGTACTACGACGACAGGCTCGCCGACAAAGCACCGCAGAAGATGATCGGCCAGCACGGGTCGCTCACCGACGAAGAGCGCGTCGTGCCGCTGATCCGCCTGGGCGCGTTCGCCGGAGCGTGAACCCCCGCGGTCAGTCCTCGGAGCGCGCGCCGAAGACGATCTCGTCCCACGAGGGCATCGACGTGCGTCCCTTGCGCCGGCCGGCTTCGGCGACCGCCGCGGGAGTGGGCGTCTGGAAGTCGGACGCCGGCGGCTCGTCTTCGGACGGCGACTCGTCGTAGCCCGGCTCGAGCGCGTCGAAGAGGGCGACAGGGGCCGGCGAGCGGGGCGCCGACGCGACCTCTTCGGCGCCCGGCAGCGGCTCGCGCTGACCGCGGCGGCGACGCAGCGCCTCGAGCAGGTCGGCGGTCTCGGCCGACGTCACGACGGCAGGCTCCGTAGCGCGCTTGATGGCCGCCTCCTGGACGGCCGGGGCAGCGGGAGCAGGGATCTCGGGCGACTCGATGTCGGCGTCGGGGAGGCGACGCGGACCGAACGCACCGCTGTCGAACCGGGAGTCGTCCTTCGGGGGAACCGCGTCGAGCGCGCGGAGCCGGGGGATGAGTCCCTCCGGCAGCGAACCCTGGCGGGAGAGCTGGATGGCGTCCGCGTTCAGGGGCGACAGCGTGCTGCGGCGAGGGTCGAAGCCCCACCGGGCGTCGTGGCCGATGTCGTTCGAGGTGAACTCGAGCTTGACGGTCCAGCCGGTCGGCTCCTTCCAGCTCGTCCAACGTTCGCCGATCGCGCCCGCCTCGGCGAGCTTGGCCCGCACGGCCGAGCCGAACGTCGCCTGCCCGTCGCCCTCGAAGTCGCCACCGAGGAGCACCGGGACCGCCAGGGCCTGGCCGACGATGTGCTCGCGCTCCGCGAGCACCGGCCCCTCGAACCGCACGATGTCCTCGACGCGGGCGCCCAGGAGTTCGGCGACCTCTCGCGCGGACAGTCCCGAACGGATGTGGGCCTGGATCTCACGGGGGCTGGGCCGGGGCGTCTGGACATCCGACTCGCGGTCGCGGCGTGCCTTGCGCAGCTCGCCGCGCAGCACATCGTCGACGTCGAGCGTGAATCTCTCGCCGGACTCCGTCGCCAGGATGAGCTTGTCGTCTTCGGTGCCGATGACCTTGAGCTGTTCCATGCGGACGCTCCCTGCTTCTCGTGCCGGCTCTGGGCTGCCTTCTCCGACGGACTCACGGCTTCCGAGCCCGCCGGTCCGCCCCATCGTGTCACAGGGCACCGCGAGGGCCGGGAATATCCCGCGCGTGCCGCGAGTTTCACGCGAACGCACGGCCATGAACGCGCCCGAGCGCATTTGCGAAAAGGGGGACGGTCGTGCAAACTATCGCCGCCCGCAAGGGCGAGCGCAACCGCGAATACCCGGAAGTTGAGATCTTCACGCATGGCCACCGATTACGACGCCCCCCGCAAGACCGAGGACGACAGCGAGTCGATCGAGGCGCTCAAGGAGCGCGTTCCCGACAAGCTCTCGGGTTCGGTCGATGTGGAGGACGCCGACAACCCGTCGGGCTTCGAGCTGCCCGGAGCCGACCTGTCGGACCTCGAGCTCGACGTCGTCGTTCTACCCGCCCAGGAGGACGAGTTCACCTGTTCGAACTGCTTCCTCGTGAAGCACCGCTCGCAGCTCGATCACGAGACCGCCCACGGTCCTATCTGCACGGAGTGCGCCGCGTGATCTGAGCCCGCCGCACTGCGGCGGCCAGCCGATCCGGCGTCCGCGAGGAGATGACCCACGCGGTCGTCGGATCATCGGCATCCGTGACCGGGAACACGGCGACCCCGTCGACCCCGCCCCGGATGAGATGCCACGACCGCGGGTCCAGGCCGGCGCCGCGCGCATGGCGCGCATCCTCACCGACGTGCACTTCTCCGGCCCCGAGGAATTCGACGCCGATGTGCGCGCGTCCGGCGCGCAGCTCGCCGTCCCGGACCTCGATGACGGGTGCCGCCAGGATCAGCAGCGCGATGAGCAGAACGCCGACGACGGCGCCCACGACGAGTGCGACGGTCGTGTCGATCGGCGTGACGACGAGCGCCGCCATCGGCGCCGCGACCGCCGCGGCGACCAGGATCCACAGCGACGGGCCGAGCCGCTCGCGATAGCCGTCGGTGCGCCCGCTTCGGGCACCGGCGTGAGGCGTTGAGTTCTGCATTACCCTCGTTGGGTGACTGAAACGGTGGACGTCCCCATTATCGCCCCCGACGTCCCGGTGTACGCGCACCCCGGTGACGCCGGAGCCGACCTCGTCGCCGCCGAGGCGGTGCGCCTCGAGCCCGGCCAGCGCGCCCTCGTCGGCACCGGCGTGCGTATCGCGCTGCCCGACGGCTACGTCGCATTCGTGGTGCCGCGCAGCGGCCTGGCCGCCAAGCACGGGATCACGATCGTCAATGCGCCCGGCACCATCGATGCGGGCTACCGCGGCGAGATCAAAGTCATCCTCCTCAACACCGACCACGCGAGCGCGCACGACATCGCCGTCGGCGACCGCGTGGCCCAGCTCATCGTGATGCCGGTGCCGCGCGCCGTGTTCATCCCCGTGGAGACCCTGCCCGACAGCGTGCGCGGTGAGGGCGGCTTCGGTTCCACGGGCTTCAACGGGGGCGCGGCGAAGCCGCCGACGAACGCCCCCGAGTTCTCGCGGGGAGCTCCCCGCGACCACGACGAAAAGGACGGAGTCCTCGCATGACCGACCCCTCATCCGTCGACGGCCCGCGCAAGGTCGCACCCGACGACCGCGCCACGACCGGCCCGTTCGACGAGTCCGAGGCCAACCCGGTCCGCCCCTACATCGACCTCGGCGGGATCAAGATCCTTCCGCGCGAGGGCCTGAATCTGCGACTCGAGGTCGAGGAGCAGACCAAGCGCATCGTCGCGGTCGGCCTGGACTACGCCGGATCGACACTGCAGGTGCAGCCGTTCGCCGCCCCGCGCTCGGCGGGACTCTGGGAGGAGACCCGCGAGCAGATCCGCCAGCAGATCCGCCAGCAGGGGGGTCGCGTCGAGGAGCGTGAAGGACCGCTGGGCCCCGAACTCCTCGCCGAGGTCCCCGTCGTCGCCGGCCCCGACGGCACGGCCGGCAAGCGCCTGGCGCGTTTCATCGGCGTCGACGGACCACGCTGGTTCCTGCGCGGCGTGATCGGCGGCGCGGCCACGGCGGACGTGGAGGCGGCGGCAGCCGTCGAGGACCTGTTCCGGTCGATCGTGGTCGTCCGCGGCGGCTCGCCGATGCCGCCTCGAGACCTCATCCCGCTGAAGATGCCGGCGACGCCGGGCTCCGCGTGAGCGACGCCCCGCGCCCCGACGGCGCGGCGGACTCCACCGCGAACGGTCCTGTCACCCCCTCCGAGGAGACGACGGATGCCCCACCCTCGGCATCCGAGGCGCTCGGGGCCGCGCTGGGCGGCGCCGCGCGCCGCGCCGGCCTCGACCCGGCCGAAGGCAAGAGCACCGGGCATGTCGTGTGGGCGGCGATGGGTGGCTGGCGGGGCATCCTCGAGTCTGTGCTGCCGGGCGTCGTGTTCCTCGTCGCCTGGACGGTGACCTACGACCCCGACCCGGATGTGCGCTCCGGCAATCTTCTGCTGAGCCTCGGCCTGTCGGTCGGCCTCGCCGCCGTGTTCACCATCGTGCGCCTCATCCAGCGGCAGTCCGCCAGCGCCGCCATCGGCGGCCTGATCGCCGCCGCCGCGGCCGCGGGCCTGTCGCTGTGGACCGGCAGGGGAGAGGACAGCTTCATCCCCGGCTTCCTCACCAACACGCTCTACGGCACGGCTTTCCTCGTCTCGGCCCTCGTCGGATGGCCGCTCATCGGCCTCGCGGTGGGCTTCCTCATGGGCGAGGGCACCGCGTGGCGCACCGATAAGCGCAAGCGGCGGGTCTTCTTCTGGCTGTCGATCGCGTGGGCGAGCCTCTTCGCCCTGCGACTGATCGTGCAGCTGCCGCTCTACTTCGCCGGCGACGTCACCGCACTCGGCACCGTGAAGCTGATCATGGGCCTGCCGCTCTTCGCGCCGATGGTCGCGGTCACATGGCTCGCCGTGCGCGCGCTCTATCCGCGCACGCCGAAGTGATACATTTATCTCGACATCAAGATAAATTTCCCCCGATCCGTTAGGTCGACCTCACTAGCCGAGGGCTTCGGGGCGGGGGAAGATGGGGATGCCGGACTCCGGCACGATCCCGCCGCCGACGAAGGAGACAGACGTGTCCACGGTTGACAGCTTCGGTGCGAAGAGCACCCTGACGGTCGGCAGCACCGACTACGAGATCTTCCGCCTCGACACCGTCGCGGGCTACGAGAAGCTCCCGTTCAGCCTCAAGGTGCTGCTCGAGAACCTGCTGCGCACCGAGGACGGCGCGAACGTCACCAAGGAGCAGATCCAGGCTCTCGGCTCGTGGAACCCCGACGCGGAACCCGACACCGAGATCCAGTTCACGCCGGCACGCGTCGTGATGCAGGACTTCACCGGCGTCCCGTGCATCGTCGATCTCGCCACGATGCGCGAAGCCGTCACCGCGCTCGGCGGCGACCCCAGCAAGATCAACCCGCTCTCGCCGGCCGAGATGGTGATCGACCACTCCGTCATCGCCGACCTGTTCGGCCGCGAGGACGCCCTCGAGCGCAACGTCGAGATCGAGTACGAGCGCAACGGCGAGCGGTACCAGTTCCTGCGCTGGGGCCAGACGGCGTTCGACGACTTCAAGGTCGTCCCGCCGGGCACCGGCATCGTCCACCAGGTGAACATCGAGCACCTCGCGAAGGTCATCTACGACCGCCAGGTGAACGGCGTGCTCCGCGCCTATCCCGACACCTGCGTCGGCACCGACTCGCACACCACGATGGTCAACGGCCTCGGCGTGCTCGGCTGGGGCGTCGGCGGCATCGAAGCCGAGGCGGCGATGCTCGGCCAGCCCGTGTCGATGCTCATCCCGCGTGTGGTCGGGTTCAAGCTCACCGGATCCATCCCCGCGGGCGTCACCGCGACCGACGTCGTGCTGACGATCACCGACATGCTGCGCAAGCACGGCGTCGTCGGCAAGTTCGTCGAGTTCTACGGCGAAGGCGTCGCGTCGGTGCCGCTCGCCAACCGCGCCACCATCGGAAACATGAGCCCCGAGTTCGGCTCGACCGCGGCGATGTTCCCCATCGACGACGTCACGCTCGACTACCTGCGCCTCACCGGCCGCGACGAGGAGGCCGTCGCGCTCGTCGAGGCGTACGCCAAGGAGCAGTCTCTCTGGCACGACCCGGCGCGCGAGCTCGTCTTCAGCGAGTACATGGAACTCGACCTCTCCACGGTCGTCCCCTCGATCGCCGGCCCGAAGCGCCCGCAGGACCGCATCCTGCTCTCGGAGGCGAAGTCGCAGTTCGAGAAGGACATCGTGAACTACGCGACGGCCTCCACCAGCGACGACATCGTCGACCTCGAGTCGAAGCACTCCTTCCCGGCTTCCGATCCCGGCGCCGTGCCCGGCGAGGAGGAGCCCACCACGCGCCCGGTGCACATCAACAGCGGTGCGCCGGCGACGGCGTCCAAGCCCGTCAAGGTCACGACGCCCGACGGCGAGGCGTACATCCTCGACAACGGCGCCGTCACGCTCGCGGCCATCACCTCGTGCACGAACACCTCCAACCCGTCGGTCATGATCGCCGCGGGCCTGCTCGCCAAGAAGGCGGTCGACAAGGGCCTCAAGCGCAAGCCGTGGGTCAAGACCACGCTCGGACCGGGCTCGAAGGTCGTCACCGACTACTACGAGAAGTCCGGCCTCGACAAGGCGCTCGAGGGCCTCGACTTCTTCACGGTCGGGTACGGCTGCACGATCTGCATCGGCAACTCGGGTCCCCTCATCGAAGAGGTCTCCGCGGCCATCAACGACAACGACCTCGCCGTCACCGCGGTGCTCTCGGGCAACCGCAACTTCGAGGGTCGCATCAGCCCCGACGTCAAGATGAACTACCTCGCGTCGCCGCCGCTCGTGGTGGCGTACGCGCTGGCCGGGTCGATGAACTTCGACTTCGAGACCGACCCGCTCGGCAAGGACACCGACGGCAACGACGTCTTCCTCAAGGACATCTGGCCGTCGCCCGAAGAGGTCCAGCAGATCATCGACACGTCGATCTCGCGCGAGCAGTTCATCACCCAGTACGCCACGGTGTTCGAGGGCGACGAGCGGTGGAAGAACCTGCCGACGCCGACCGGTCCGGTCTTCGAGTGGGACCAGGACTCGACGTACGTGCGCAAGGCGCCGTACTTCGACGGCATGAAGATGGACCTGACCCCCGTCTCGGACATCTCCGGCGCGCGGGTCATGGCGACCCTCGGCGACTCGGTCACCACCGACCACATCTCTCCCGCCGGCAACATCAAGGCCGGCACGCCCGCCGCGCAGTACCTCACCGAGCACGGCGTCGCGCAGAAGGACTTCAACTCCTACGGCTCGCGCCGCGGCAACCACGAAGTCATGATCCGCGGCACCTTCGCCAACATCCGTCTCAAGAACGAGCTGGTCGCCGCCGTCAACGACGGCCAGATCATCGAGGGCGGCTACACGCGCGACTTCACCCAGGAGGGCGGCCCGCAGTCGTACATCTACGACGCGAGCCAGAACTACCAGGCGCAGGGCACGCCGCTCGTCGTCTTCGGCGGCAAGGAGTACGGCTCCGGCTCCTCGCGCGACTGGGCGGCCAAGGGCACGAGCCTGCTGGGCGTGAAGGCGGTCATCACCGAGAGCTTCGAGCGCATCCACCGCTCGAACCTCATCGGCATGGGCGTCGTCCCGCTGCAGTTCCCGGCCGGCGAGAGCTGGAAGTCGCTGGGCCTGGACGGCACCGAGATCGTCTCGATCTCGGGTCTCGAGCAGCTCAACGAGGGCGTCACGCCGAAGACCGTCAAGGTCACGGCCGAGCCCAGCGAGTTCTCGCCCGAAGGCAAGCAGACCGTGGAGTTCGACGCGGTCGTCCGCATCGACACGCCCGGTGAGGCCGATTACTACCGCAACGGCGGCATCCTGCAGTACGTGCTGCGCTCGCTGGTCTGACAGGTGATTCACGGGGGACCGGATGCTCTGGCATCCGGTCCCCCCTTCATGCCCCGGGTAGACTTGCAGAGCCCTTCCGGGGCCGGAAAGGAGCGGGGATGTCGCTGCTGTCGTCCATCACCGGACCCCGCGACCTCGACGCACTGAGCCTCGATCAGCTCGAGCAGCTCGCGGACGAGATCCGCGGCTTCCTCGTCGAGAACGTCGCACGCACAGGTGGCCACCTGGGCCCCAACCTGGGAGTCGTCGAGCTCACGATCGCGCTGCACCGCGTGTTCGACTCGCCGGACGACCCGATGATCTTCGACACGGGGCACCAGTCGTACGTCCACAAGCTCCTCACCGGGCGCCAGGACTTCACGAAGCTCCGCGCGCGCGAAGGTCTCGCGGGGTACCCGCAGCGCTCGGAGAGTCCGCACGACGTCGTCGAGTCCTCGCACGCCTCGAGCTCGCTGAGCTGGGCCGATGGCGTCTCGCGCGCCCTGACCCGCACGGGGCGCAAGGACCGGCACGTGGTCGCCGTCGTCGGCGACGGCGCGCTCACCGGCGGTATGACGTGGGAGGCGCTCAACAACATCTCCGACGACAACGACCGCAACCTCGTGATCGTCGTCAACGACAACGGACGCTCGTACGCGCCGACGATCGGCGGCATGGCACGCTACCTCAACCGCGTCCGCACGGCGGATTCGTACCGCAACCTGCACCGCGGCTCCGACACGCTGTTCCGCAAGCTCGGGCCCGCAGCGCGCGCCGTCTATCGCGGTGTGCGCGGCGGCACGCACGGCTTCCTGTCTCGGTTCACGAACAACGCTGCCCTCTACTCGAACCTCGACATCAAGTACCTCGGACCCGTCGACGGCCACGATCTGCCGACCCTCATCGAGACGCTCGAGCTCGCCAAGGAGTACGGCGCGCCGGTCATCGTCCACGCGATCACGGAGAAGGGACGCGGCTACGCGCCCGCGCTCGAGGACGAGGCCGACCAGTTCCACGCCGTCGGCAAGATCGACCCGGTCACCGGCGAGGCCCTCGGCTCGGCCGGTGGCACCGCGTGGACGGATGTCTTCGCCGACGAGCTCGTGCGCGTGGGCGACGAGCGCGGCGATGTGATCGCGATGACCGCGGCTATGCTGCGGCCCACCGGCCTCCTGCCGTTCGCGCAGCGCTACCCCGACCGCGTGTACGACGTCGGCATCGCAGAGCAGCACGCCGTCGCGTCGGCGGCCGGCCTGGCGTTCGGCGGCCTGCACCCCGTCGTCGCGATCTACGCGACGTTCATGAACCGCGCGTTCGATCAGGTGCTGATGGATGTCGCGCTCCACCGCGCGGGCGTCACCTTCGTGCTCGACCGCGCCGGTGTGACCGGCCCCGACGGCCCGAGCCACCACGGCATCTGGGACCTGGCGATGCTGCAGATCGTGCCGCACATCCGCATCGCCGTGCCGCGTGACGAGGCGCGCCTCCGTGAGGAGCTGCACGAGGCGGTGGCCGTCGACGACGCACCCACCGTCGTGCGGTTCCCGAAGGGCGGCGTGAGCCCGGAGCTGCCGGCCCTGGAGCGCCTCGAGGACGGCGTCGACGTGCTGGTGCGCTCCGACGCCCAGGACGTGCTGCTGGTCGGCATCGGCCCGATGGCCCACATCGCGGTCGACGTCGCCGAACGCCTGCGCGCGCAGGGCATCGGCGCCACCGTCGTCGACCCCCGGTGGGTCGTCCCGGTGCAGCCGTCGATCGTCGAGCTCGCAGCATCCCATCGTCTCGTCATCACGATCGAGGACGGCATCCGCGTCGGCGGCATCGGCACCCGTGTGCGCCAGGTCCTGCGCGAGGCGGGCGTCGACACCGCGGTCGACGAGCTGGGCGTGCCCGACGAGTTCATCGACCACGCGAGCCGGGAGCAGATCCTCGAGGACGCCGGGCTCACCCCCGCGAAGATCGCACAGGACGTCGTCGCGCAGGTACTCGGCACCCGCATCCCGGTCGCCCGCGGCGCGGAGACCCGCGAGATCCCGGTGATCCCCACGCTGTCCCGCGAGGAGCGCCGCTAGAGCCCCGCGCCGCGCACGACCGCGCATATCCGATGCGGAAGGGCGCATCCTCCGAGGAGGATGCGCCCTTCCGGTGTTCGCGGCGTCAGCCGGCGATGCCCGTGATCACCGGGTGGTGGAACGTGTCACCGAACGCCCGTTCGGAGGCCCCCTCCCGGTCGAGGTACGGCGACGCGCCGCCGTCGATGAAGGGCCAGCCCGCACCGAGGATGAGGCAGAGATCGATGTCTTCGACCTCGGGGACCACGCCCTCGTCGAGCATGAGCTTGATCTCCTGGGCGAGCCCGTCCTGCACGCGGCGGAGGATCTCGTCGGCGGAGGCCGGTGAGGAGCCCACGGCGGGCTTGAGGACCTTCTCCGCGGCCTTGGTCCAGCCGGTCACACGGCCGCCCTTGTCCTTCTCGACGACCTCGGGGAGCTCCGCGAGCGCGTGGAAGTTCTCGTTGGCGTAGAACCGGTCGGGGAAGGCGCGCACCATCGTGTCCTGCACGTGCGCGGCGACCTTCCAGCCGACCAGGTCGATGAGCTGGAACGGCCCCATCGGCAGCCCGAGCGGCGCGAACGCCTTCTCGACGTCGGCGACCGACGTGCCCTCGTAGACGGCGCGCGCGGCCTCGCCCATGACCTTGGCGAGCAGGCGGTTCACCACGAAGCCCGGCGCATCGGCGGTGAGGACCGCGTTCTTGCCGAGGTTCTTCGCGACCACGAACGCCGTCGACAGCGCGGCATCGGATGTCTGCGGCGTCTTCACGATCTCGATGAGCGGCATCACCGCGACCGGGTTGAAGAAGTGGAAGCCGACGAGGCGCTCGGGGTGGGCGAGCTTCGCGCCGATCTCCTCGACCGACAGTGACGAGGTGTTGGTGGCGAGGATCGCGTCCTCGGCGATGATCTGCTCGATCTCGCCGAACACCTGCTGCTTGACGCCGACCTCTTCGAAGACGGCCTCGATGACGAAGTCGCAGTCCGCGTAGAGGCTCTTGTCGGTCGTGCCGGTCACCAGCGCGCGCAGCTTGTTGGCGGTGTCGCCGTCGAGGCGCCCCTTCGCCTCGAGCTTGCCGATCTCGTCGTGGATGTACGCCACGCCCTTGTCGACGCGCGCCTGGTCGAGGTCGGTGATGAGAACCGGCACCTGCAGCTTGCGCACGAACAGCAGCGCGAACTGGCTCGCCATGAGACCGGCTCCGATGATGCCGACCTTGGTGACCTTCTTCGCGAGCTCCTTGTCGGGGGCGCCGACCGGACGCTTGGCGCGCTTCTGCACCAGATCGAAGGCGTACATGGATGCGGCGAACTGGTCGCCCGTGACGAGCTCAGCGAGAGCCTCGTCCTCGCGGGCGAAGCCTTCGGCCTTCGAACCGTTCCGCGCCTTGTCGAGGAGGTCCAGGGCGACGTACGGGGACTTCGGCACGGTGCCGATCTTCGACTCCAGCATGCCGCGCGCCATCTTGATCGCGATCGGCCACTTGGTGAGGCGCTCGATCTTGCCCGGCTCGTTCTTGCGGTCGACCTTGATCTTCCCGGTGAGCACGCCGTCGGCCCAGGCGAGCGAGTCCTCGAGGTAGTTCGCGGCGGGGAAGATCGCGTCGACGATGCCGTAGTCGAACGCCTGCTGCGGCTTCAGCATGCGGTTCTGCTTGAGCGGGTTCGAGATGACCACCTCGAGCGCGTTCTCGATGCCGATGAGGTTCGGCAGGAGGTACGCGCCGCCCCAGCCGGGGATGATGCCGAGGAACACCTCGGGCAGCGCGATCGCGGCGGCCGAGGCATCCACCGTCCGGTACGTGCTGTTGAGCGCGATCTCGAGACCGCCGCCGAGCGCGAGCCCGTTGACGAAGGCGAACGCGGGCACCCCCAGCTCGGAGAGCTGGCCGAACACCTTGTGGCCGAGCTGGGCCACCATCCGGGCGTTGTCCTTCGAGCCGACCTTGCTGATGTCGCTGAGGTCGGCGCCGGCGGCGAGGATGTACTGCTTGCCGGTGATGCCCACCGCGTGGATCTCGCCGGCGGCCGCTCGGGCCTTCAGCGCGGCCAGCGTCTCGCCGAGCTGGAACATCGTGGCGGGGCCGAGGGTGTTCGGGCGCGTGTGGTCGCGTCCGTTGTCGAGTGTGACGAGCGCCAGCACCTTGCCGGACGCGAGACGGATGTCGCGCACCCGCGAGTGCGTGATCACCTCGCCGTCCGTCACGGCGAGGATGGGGGAGAAGTCGATGTCGTCGTAGTTCGTCATTCTTCCGGTGCCTCAGCGCTTCTTCTTGCCGTCGTAGTGGGGGTTCTCCCAGATGACCGAGCCGCCCTGGCCGAGGCCCACGCACATGGCCGTGAGGCCGTAGCGGACGTCGGGGCGCTCGGCGAAGTGGGCAGCGAGCTGGATCATGAGGCGCACGCCCGAGGCGGCCAGCGGGTGGCCGAACGCGATCGCGCCGCCCCACGGGTTGACGCGCGGGTCGTCGTCGGCGATGCCGAAGTGGTCGAGCAGCGAGATCACCTGGATGGCGAACGCCTCGTTCAGCTCGAACAGGCCGATGTCGTCGATCTTCAGGCCCGCCTTCTTCAGCGCCTTCTCCGTCGACGGGATCGGGCCGATGCCCATGATCTCGGGCTGCACGCCCGCGAACGCGAACGAGACGAGCTTCATCTTGGGCTTCAGGCCCAGCTCCTTGACGGCCCCGCCGCCGGCGAGCAGCGACATCGTGGCACCGTCGGTGAGCGGCGAGGAAGTGCCCGCGGTCACGCGTCCGTGGGGGCGGAACGGCGTCTTGAGAGCCGCCAGATCCTCCATCGTGGTCTGCGGACGGCGGCCCTCGTCCTCCGTGACCAGGCCCCAGGAGCCCTCGGCGTCCTTGGTAGCGACCGGGACGAGGTCGGGCTGGATCTTGCCGGCGTCGTACGCGGCCTGCACCTTGTGCTGGCTCAGCATGCCGTAGCGGTCCGAGCGCTCCTTGGTGAGGTGCGGGAAACGGTCGAAGATGCGCTCGGCGGTGACTCCCATGTTGAGCGCACCGGGGTCGACCATCTTCTCGGCGACGAAACGAGGGTTCGGGTCGGCGTTGCCGCCGATCGGGTGGTGGCCCATGTGCTCGACGCCGCCCGCGAGGGCGAGGTCGTACATCCCGACGCCGATCGACCCGGCCATCGTGGTGACGCTGGTCATCGCGCCCGCGCACATGCGGTCGATCGCGAAGCCCGGGACCGTCTGGGGGAGCCCTGAGAGGATCGCGACGCTGCGGCCGAGCGTGAGTCCCTGGTCACCGGTCTGCGACGTCGCCGCGATGGCGACGTCGTCGATGCGGTCCTTCGGAACGTTCGGATTGCGCTCCATGAGCCCGATCGTCGCCTTGACGGCGAGGTCGTCCGCGCGGGTGTTCCAGTACATGCCTTTCTCGCCGGCGCGCCCGAACGGGGTGCGCATTCCATCGACGAAGAAGACGTCCGAAATCTCGGCCACTCTGCCTCCAAATGTAGGGATGCCGCCAGCCTAGGAGGGCGCGTGGAGCGGTCGGAATCGGGTGGGGGAAACCTACGAAGTCGTTTCCGACGGCTCCGATGCGGCTTGCACGGATTCCACAAAGGCATCGGCGATCACCTGTGAGGTCTGCGCAATCTGCCAGGGCCGCGCACCCAGCGCGGCGAGTGCTTCGCCGACGGATGCCGCGGTCAAGGGCTGCGGGGGAGCCCAGGCGACGCGGCGCAGCAGCTCCGGCGTGAGCAGGTTCTCGGTCGGCATGTGGAGATCTTCGGCCCGCTGCTCGACGACGGGGCGCGCGGCCTTCAGACGCGCGTCGGCCTCGGGGTTGCGGTCGGCCCATGCGCGCGGCGGCGGCAGTGTGTCGCCGCCCGTCGCACGCTCCAACGGGAGCTGGGTGACGGCGCGGCCCGCCTCGATCGCGGCCCACCAGCGGTCGAGCTGGGACCGGCTCGCGCGCCCGGTGAAGTCCTTGACCGCGGCGAGGGCGCTCTTGGACTTCGGGTCGGCGAGCACGGCGGCCACGAGCGCACGGTCGGGGACGAGTCGCCCCGGGGCGACGTCCTCTTCCCTGGCGTACTCCTCGCGGGCGGTCCAGAGCTCACGGGCTACCGCGAGCGACTTGCGCCCGCGTACGGTGTGGAGGCCGGACAGCCGGCGCCACGGCTCTTCCCGCGGTGGTTTCGGCTCGCGATCGAGGACGGCGCGGAACTCCTCCGCCGCGAACTCCGTCTTGCCCTGCTCCACGAGCTCATCGACGAGCTTGTCGCGCACGTCGACGAGGTGTTCGACGTCGAGCGCCGCGTACTCGAGCCAGGACTGCGGAAGCGGACGCGTCGACCAGTCCGATGCGGAGTGCGCCTTCGCGAGCGTGATGCCCAGCGTGTCCTCGACGACTGCGCCGAGCCCCACCCGCTCGTGACCGAGCAGCCGTGCAGCCAGCTCGGTGTCGAAGATGCTCGCGGGCTCGAGTCCGATCTCGCGCAGCGACGGCAGATCCTGGCTCGCTGCGTGCAGCACCCACTCCTCGGCGCCGATGGCGTCCTCGAGCGCGCGGAAGTCGCTGATCGGCGGGGGATCGAAGAGGAACACCCCCGCGCCCCGGCGGAACACCTGCACCAGGTACGCGCGCTGGGAGTAGCGGAAGCCCGAGGCGCGCTCGACGTCGACGGCGACGGGGCCCTCCCCGTCGGCCAGCCGCCGCGCGGCCTCCTCGACGCGCGCGACCTCGTCGATCACGTCGTAGTCAGCCACGTGGTGACCTGTGCGATCCGATCATTGCGATCCCTTCCGAGCCGGGCGGGAGCCCTGCCAGCATGCAAACCAACTCCGCCCATGCTTCCACGTGCGGCGCGATCGCGCCCTCCGGCGACCATGAGGCGCGCAACTCGATCTGTGCGCCCTCCCCTTCCGCCGCCAGGGCGCCGAAGCCCTTCGAGAGGGTCTTCGTCGCGGTTCCCGAAGCCGAGTGGAACCCCGCGCGACGCGACTCGAGCGCATCCATGAGCCACGTCCACGCGACATCCGCCAGCAGCGGGTCCACACCGATCTCCGGCTCGAGCGGAGCCTGCGCGAAGCACACGATCCGCCACGGGCCGTTCCACGGCGCGGGCTCCTCGGGATCGTGCAGCAGCACGAGCCGCCCGGTGCCGTAGGGCGAATCCGTGTCTTCGGGCGAGGACCGCACGTCGCCTGCGATCGCGAACGCGCTCGGAGCGAGCCCCGAGGGGGCGGCGATCTCGCGGACGGTGAGATCGTCGCGGAACGAGATGGCGCGCACCGCCTCGGCGGCCTGCTCGAAAGAGCCGGGTGACGCCGGGGGACGCTGCTCAGTCACGCGGACAGACTAGAGTGATGCCTCGATGGTCGCCTCCAGGCGCGCCGCATGGGGCGGCGCACGCAACTCCCCGGCAGGACCGAAGACTCCCGCTCCTCGCCGCCGGCGCAGGACGCCCGCCCTCGTCGCCGGGGTGAAGGCCGCGCTCACGGTGCTGAGCGTGGCGCTGGCCGCTGTGCTCGGCGCACTCGCGGCAGGCTCCGTGATGATGGCCCGGAAGGTGGTGACGCCCGCTCGTCGCCAGGCCGACACCCGCATCCTCGCGCTCGACACCGCCGCGCAGACGATCACGCTGTCGCGCACGGCCGACACCGAGCTCCCCGGACGCTACGGCCTGTTCACGTCCGGCACGTCCGACTACATCAAGCTCGGCTCGGTGCTCTCGGAGGATGCCTCGAGCGTCAAGCGCAAGCTCCTCACGCACGTGCCCGCCGATGCTCGCCTGGAGCCGGAGGCCGCGTTCAGCGGGTGGTACTACGACCACCCCGCGCAGCTGCACCTGCCGTTCACCCCCGAGCTCATCGGCTCGACCGTCGGCCCCTGCCCGGCCTGGCTGTTCCCCGCGGGCGAGGGCGAGACCTGGGTCATCCAGGTGCACGGCCGCGGCACGACGCGAGCCGAGTGCCTTCGCGCCGTGCCGGTGTTCCACGCCCTCGGCATCACGTCGCTCGTCGTGTCGTACCGCAACGACGGGGAGGCGCCGCGCAGCCGGAACGGCACCTACGCCCTGGGTGCGACGGAGTGGCGCGACGTCGACGCGGCCGTCGGATTCGCCCGGCGCCGCGGTGCCCGCCGGATCATCGTCATGGGCTGGTCGATGGGCGGCGCGATCGCCCTGCAGCTGGGGCTCAACTCCGCGCACGGCGACGCCATCGCCGGGCTCATCCTCGAATCGCCCGTGGTCGACTGGCGGATCGTGCTGAACCACCAGGCCCGCGCGGAGCGCGTCCCCGGCGCCGTCAGCCGCCTCGCGATCGAGGCGCTGCAGGCCGAGTGGGCGTCCCCGCTGACCCGCACCGGCGCGGCCATCCGCCTCGATCAGCTCGATGTGGTCGCGCGGGCTGCGGAGCTGCAGCATCCGGTCCTCATCCTCCACAGCGACGACGACGGCTTCGTGCCGTCCGACGCGTCTCATGACCTCGTCGCGGCGCGACCGGACCTCGTCGAGATGCAGGTGTTCGAGGTGGCGCGGCACACGAAGCTGTGGAACTACGACCAGGAGCGCTGGAGCGCGAGCATCGGCGCGTGGCTCGCCGCCCACGGCATCGTCGCGGACTGACGAGCCGACGCGCGGCTACGCCGTGGACTTGTCGCGCACCTGGCGCTGGGCGCGCAGGAGCATGCCCGTCATGCCCGAGAGGCGCAACGGTGACACCACACGGGTGAGCCCCAGCGTCTGGGGGAAATCGCCGGGCACGGCGAGCACCTCGGCCGCGGAGAGACCGGTCAGGCCCTGCGCCAGGATGCTCGCGAAGCCTCGGGTCGTCGGCGCCTCGGGCGGAGCCGTCGCGTGCATCGCGACGGCGCCTTCCGCATCGACGTCGACGACGATGAACACGGGCGACTGGCACTCGACCACGCGCTCGTACAGCTCGGGGTGACCCTCGTACTCCGGAGGCACTGCCGGCAGCTCGTACGAGTACTCCAGCAGCAGCTGCAGCCGGTCGGGCTCGGGCAGCTCGAGGAACTCGTCGCGGATCTCGGCGAGACGGTCGGGCAGGACGGCTTCGGTCATCCCTGCCATTTTCCCACGTTCGGGCGACGCGGCTCAGCGCGCGGGCGCTTCGCCCGGCTCCGAGCCGGCGACGATCGGGACTCGCACCGCGCTGCCCCACTCCGTCCACGACCCGTCGTAGTTGCGGACGTCGTCGAAGCCGAGGAGGTGCTTCAGCACGAACCAGGTGTGGCTCGACCGCTCGCCGATGCGGCAGTAGGCGACGATCGCGTCGTCATCCTCGAGCCCGACCTCGCCGCGGTAGATCTCGTCCAGCTCGGCGCGGGTCTTGAAGCCGCCGTCCTCGGCGACGGCGCGCGCCCACGGCACGCTCTGCGCCGACGGGATGTGGCCGCCGCGCAGGGCTCCCTCTTCGGGGTAGGCGGGCGCCGACGTGCGCGATCCGTCGTATTCCTCCGGGGAGCGCACGTCGATGAGCGGACCGCTGCCCAGGTGCGCGAGCACGTCGTCCTTGTACGCGCGCAGCACGGAATCGTCGCGCTCGACCACCGGGTATTCGGTGGGAGCCGGGGTCGAGGCATCCGTCGTGATCGGGCGTCCCTCTCCGATCCACTTGTCGCGCCCGCCGTCCAGGAGACGCACGTCCTCGTGGCCGAACAGGGAGAACACCCACAGTGCGTAGGCGGCCCACCAGTTGTTCTTGTCGCCGTAGATGACGACGGTGTCGTCGCGCGAGATGCCCTTGCGGCCGAGGAGCTCGGCGAAGCCTGCGCCGTCGACGTAGTCGCGCACGACGGGATCGTTGAGCTCCGTGTGCCAGTCGACCTTGACCGCCCCCGGGATGTGGCCGGTCTCGTACAGCAGCACGTCCTCGTCGGATTCGACCACGACGAGTCCCGGCTCGCCCAGGTGGGCCTCGAGCCAGTCGCCCGTCACGAGCCGGCCGGGCTCGGAGTACTCGGCGAACTTCTCGGAAGAGGTGTCGGTCTCGACGGTCATGGCGTCTCCAGGATCGGGTGCGAGGGAGCGGCGCCTGTCATCCGGCGTCAAGCGAGGGCAGGCGCACGCGGGTGACGGTTAGGGTTGAACCGTCGCCTCCGACCCTAGATTCCCGGCCGGGGCGGCACAGCCCCCTCGTAAGACTCCGACACAGGATCCGCATGACCGTCTCCGCCACCCGCATCGGCGTCGTCCACCTCGCGGAGCGCACTCCGCAGCTCGCCGGCGCCGAGATGGTCGCCGCCCTCGTCCCTCCGCCGCAGTTCGCCGACGCGACGTTCGACACGTACCGCGCCGACCCGGCGTATCCGTCGCAGCAGGAGGCGAAGGATCTGCTCCAGGCGTTCTCGGGTGCCGCGGCGCCCGCCAAAGGCGGACTGTTCCGCCGCGCCAAGCGCCCTGAGCTCAAGCCCGGCGTCTACCTCGACGGCGGCTTCGGCGTCGGCAAGACCCACCTGCTCGCCTCCGTCTATCACGCGATGCCTGCGCGCCGGAAGTACTTCGGCTCGTTCATCGAGTACACGGCGCTCGTCGGCGCGCTCGGCTACCAGAACACCGTCGAGCTGTTCCGCGGCTCCGATCTGCTCTGCATCGACGAGTTCGAGCTCGACGACCCGGGCGACACGATGGTCATGACGCGCCTGCTGGGCGAGCTCGTCTCCTCCGGCACCCGCCTGGCCGCGACATCCAACACCCCTCCCAACGCGCTCGGCGAGGGACGCTTCGCCGCGCAGGACTTCCTCCGTGAGATCCACGCGATGGCGTCGAGCTTCCAGACCATCCGCATCGACGGCACCGACTTCCGCCACCGCGCGGTCGACGGGCACGCCGTCGTGCTCGACCCGCCGCAGTACGAGGCGGCGATCGCGGATGCCGCCGCCACCGGGCTCGCCTCGGACGACGCGTTCGCCGCACTCGTCGCACATCTCGCGCACGTGCACCCCTCCCGCTACATCCGCCTCATCGAAGGGCTGGCGGTCGTCGGACTGCGGGACGTGACGCCCTTCGACGACCAGTCGGCGGCGCTGCGGTTCGTCGCCTTCATCGACCGCGTCTACGACGCCCAGCTGCCCATCCGCGCCACGGGCACGTCGCTCGACCTCGTCTTCCCCCAGGAGATGCTCGCGGGCGGCTACCGCAAGAAGTACCTGCGCGCCATCTCGCGCCTGGTGGCCTCCACCCTCGCGTGACGCCCGGCCGGGCCATCGGCTCCTCCCGGCGGGCTCCCGCCCCGCCGAAACCTGATGTTTACATCGCAGGGGTCGACGTAACCATCGCGAAACACGGTGCGCACGGCGGGTGAAACCGGCCCTCGCGAAACTGTGGTCAGCACAAGGCGAACACCCGTGACGCCGCGTGGAACTGTCACCGACCCGATGCGAGGTATCACCCCATGGACGCACCCGGCAACATCGCCTGGGCGGTCACCGCAACCGCTCTAGTCCTCCTTATGACGCCCGGCGTGGCGTTCTTCTACGGCGGTCTCGTCAAGGCCAAGTCCGTCGTCAGCATGATGATGATGAGCTTCGGCGCGCTCGGCCTCGTCGGCGTGCTCTGGATCCTCTACGGCGCGAACATGAGCGTGGTCGACGGCACGTGGAGCTTCGCCGGCAACCCGTTCAGCGACTTCGGGCTCTCGAGCCTCTCGTCGGGTGAGGGGGCGAACGTCGGCCTGCTGGGCACCGCCTACGGCGCGACCTTCGCGATCATCACCGTCGCGCTGATCTCGGGCGCGATCGCCGACCGCGCCAAGTTCGGCGCCTGGATGATCTTCGCGGGCCTGTTCGCCACGCTCGTCTACTTCCCGGTTGCGGCCTGGGTCTGGGGCGGCGGCTGGATCTACAACCTCGGCACCACGATGTTCGGCGAGGACAGCGGCGTCGCGGTCATCGACTACGCCGGTGGCACCGCGGTGCACATCAACGCGGGTGCTGCGGCCCTCGCGCTCGCGCTGGTCCTCGGCAAGCGCATCGGCTTCCAGAAGGGCATCCTCAAGCCGCACAACGTGCCGCTGACGCTCCTGGGCGCGGCGCTCCTCTGGTTCGGCTGGTTCGGCTTCAACGGCGGCGCCGAGTGGCTCTCGGAGGACATGGGCAACGTCGGCCTCATCACGATCAACACCCTCGGCGCGACCGCTGCGGCCGTCATCGGCTGGATCATCGTCGAGAAGGTCAAGGACGGCAAGCCGACCTCGGTCGGCGCCGCCTCGGGTGCGGTGGCCGGTCTCGTCGCCATCACCCCGGCGTGTGCCAACCTCACGCCCGGCTGGGCCCTGCTGCTCGGCGTGCTCGTCGGCGCCGTCTGCGCCCTGGCGATCGAGCTGAAGTTCAAGCTCGGCTTCGACGACTCGCTCGACGTGGTCGGCATCCACCTGGTCGGCGGCCTCTTCGGAACGATCTACCTCGGCTTCTTCGCGACCGAGACGGGTCTGTTCCTCGGCGGCGGCGTCGACCAGCTGATCGTCCAGGTGATCGCCGCGGTGGGCGTCCTGCTCTACTCGTTCATCGTGGCCTTCGTCATCGGCTTCGTGATCGAGAAGACGATCGGCTTCCGCGTCAAGAACGAGGACGAGCTGGCCGGCGTCGACACCGTCGTGCACGGCGAGGAGGGCTACCTCCTGGACGAGCGCGTCTGATCCTGACGGATCCCCCCGGATCCGAGGGCGCCGCGGCATCGCCGCGGCGCCCTCGCCGTGTCCGGGTGTCGTTTGGCTAGGGTGACGATGTGACACAGCGAAGCGGGCTCCGCGGCATCCTGAGCAGCATCTTCCGGCCCCGCCGGGCACCGGGCCGCTCGACGACCGCGACCGGGCCCGAGGACGGCCGCAGCGGCCCCGCGGCGACGGTGGAGGTGGCGCCTCCCGGGAGGGGAGCGCTGCGGATCACCTACGCCCCCGATCACGACGGCGATCCCGACGCGGGGGAGATCATCTGGACCTGGGTCCCGTACGCCGAGAACGACGGGCGCGGGAAGGATCGCCCGCTCCTGGTCATCGCGCGGCAGAGCGCAGACCGCGTGTACGCGGTCCGCCTCACGAGCAAGCCGCACGACGGCGACCGGGACTTCCTCGCGCTCGGCACGGGGGACTGGGACGCGCAGGGCCGGCCCTCGTGGCTCGACATCGAGCAGCTGTACAGCGTGCATCGGGACGGCATGCGGCGCGAGGCATCCGCTCTCGATCTGAACCGGTTCGTCCGCGTCGCCGACGCTCTTCACCGCCGCTACGGCTGGGACGTCGGGAACTGATGCGAGAAGGCCCGATCACTCTCGTGACCGGGCCTTCTGTGGTGGTGGGCGATACCAGACTCGAACTGATGACCTCTTCCGTGTGAAGGAAGCGCGCTACCAACTGCGCCAATCGCCCGTTCCCCGGAGGGGGACGAGTATCGATCCTACCGGATGCCGGAGCGTGCCTCGAACCACATCTGCGTGACACGCGCGGGGTGCGCCCGGTTTTGCAGGACGCTCAGGATCGGTTAGAGTCTTTCAAGTGCCCGGGTGAACAACCCGGGAACGAAATGCGGATGTAGCGCAGTTGGTAGCGCACAACCTTGCCAAGGTTGGGGTCGCGAGTTCGAGTCTCGTCATCCGCTCGAGTGCAGGGATCTCTTTCGGGGGATCACGGCACGTGGGGTCAAACCACACGCGGTGGCGTGGCCGAGCGGCTAGGCACCGGCCTGCAAAGCCGTTTACACGGGTTCGAATCCCGTCGCCACCTCGCCGACAACTGAACAGCCTCTTTAGGCGCGATTGGCGCAGCGGTAGCGCGCTTCCCTGACACGGAAGAGGTCACTGGTTCGATCCCAGTATCGCGCACCACCCGAAACCCCCGGCTTGCCGGGGGTTTTGTCGTTTCCGGCCCTCTCAGCGGACGTGCTCGGCCGGATACACGTCGCGGATCCGCTCCCGGAAGAACCGGCCCGCACTGTCGGCCTCGCGGAGCGCCCGGTGCACCGACGGCGGAACGGCGAAGTAGCGGTAGACGTCGCCGGACGCGAACTCCAGCTCGAGCACCGCCGTCTCCGCGTCGTACCCCGCCGACGCGATGGCCGCGGAGTCCAGGCGCTGTCGTCGCACGGCTTCAGGCTACGCCCGGAGCCTCATGACAGGGGCGCCAGGCTGCGAGCTGAACCCGCCGTTCCCGCCCGTCACGCATTCAGCTCGGCGAGGATCCTCGGGTACACGTCGATGTGGGCACGGGCCCCGAGGAAGACGTCGGCATGGCCGTACCCGCGCAGGACCGTGAGCGAGTGCCGGCCCGGCTGATGCCGTTCCAGGTAGGAGTGCGTCCTCTTCTGGCTCTCGGGCAGGAACGCACGGTTCTCGGCACCGGTGAACAGGGCGAACCTGGCCTGCGTCCGCGGCGCCTCGGCGCCGAATCGGGCGGGAAGTCCGTCCCTCACCCGGATCGACACGACGTGTCCGGCGCGCTCGGAGGCGGCGAGCTGCGCGTAGAAGCTCATGGGCACGCGACCGAACTCGGTCGCCACCCAGTCGTGGGTCGCGGCATCCAGATTCGCGTGTCTCCACAGCGCGGGATGCCCCGATCCCAGCGCGAAGCTCGCCATGTTGCAGCTCGCGTTGCCGCACTCCGCGTGCCACACGCGCACCGCGTTGCGGGTCACGCGGGGGAGCGCCCTCTCGGGCCCGTCCCGCCAGGGGACATCCACGTAGGACTGCGTGCGCTGCAGGAGCGGTCGCAGCGTGTGCAGCTTCACCCGGGCGAACCGCGGGATGACGGGATGCAGCGACACGCCGTTGGACACGATCACCTCGACCTCCGGCACGAGCCCGCTCGCCGCGGCCATGCTGAGCGCCGTCGACCCCTGGCAGTGCGCCACCGCTCGCACGGAGGCCGCGCCGGTCTGGGCGAGGACATGACGGACGGCGGCCGGAACATCGTGCAGCGCGACGTCGTCGAGCGTCCAGGGCCGCGGATCGAGGTCGGTCGAGCCTCGCCAGTTGAGCATCCAGACATCCCAGCCATCGTCGAGCAGCGCGTCGACGAGCGTGCGGGCGACGGGTGGCCGGAAGGTCTCGGCGCGCATCGCCACGCCGTGGAGCAGCAGCACGGGCCCCTTCGTGGGCTCGGTGTCGGTGCGTACGCGGATGAGGGTGACCGTGACACCGTCGCCCGCGTCGAGGAAGTGGACGTCGTCACGGTGGCGGAAGCGCGCCGTCGCCCTCACGGTCCTTCCTCCGGCGAGGACACCGACGGCACGGGCGTCGGGACGGCGCCCGGTGCGGGCGGACCGGGACGGAGGTAGACGTCCTTCATCGACCCCGCGAAGAACGCGCCGAACCGTGCGATGGAACCGAGCGGACCCGCGCCCGACCCGCGGAACGTCGTCAGCTGACGTGCGAAGTCGAGAGGCAGGATGCGCAGCACGCCGGCGCCGATCACGTCGGCCGGCGCATCCTGGCCGCCGTTCTCGCCCGGCGGGACATGGCCGCGCATGAGGGTGATGTAGAGGGTCGACGTGTCTGTCCACATGTCGAACCCGCGGTCGTTGCGGACGGTCTTGAAGCCGTACATCGTGAGCGGCTGCCCCGACATGTCGCTGAACCACAGCCGATACCGCATCTCGCGGGTGAGAGCCGCGTCGGCCGCGACGAAGAGGTTCGCCCATCCACGCTGGACGGGCAGCCTGCCGCCCAGCAGGTCGCAGTCGACGAACCCCTCGGCGATCGCGGTGCGATCCTCGCCCGCGGCGAACCGCTCGACATCCGGTGCGGTGATCGTGAGCTGGAACATGAAGCGCTGCGCCAGCTGGCGTCCGAGCTCCCAGCCGGCGAGGGGATCCGTCTCGCCCAGGGCGAGGTGTCCTTTCATCTGCTCGGTGAACTCCATGCCGCGGCCGGCCACCGGATCCGCCGGCGCCTCGACGACCGGCTCCGGCGACGGCCGCACGGCCCCCCGCCGACGCTTGGGCTTCGGGCGCTCGAGCACGTGCTCCACCGCGCGGTCGGCCATCGCGGCGATGGTGAGCGAGGGGTTGGGGCCGACCGGCCCGGGAACCGCCGAGCCGTCGACGACGAACAGCCCGGGGTGGCCGAACGACTCGCCCCAGCTGTCAACGACCCCCTCCTGCGGCGCGCGGCCCATCGGCGCGCCGCCCAACGGGTGGACGGTGACGACGCGTTTCGTCCACCACAGCGGGTTGTCACGGAACTTGCCGCCGAGCGCCTCGGTGATGCCCTGCATCGTCTCGCGCATGGCGTCGAAGTACGCCTTGCTGGTGGCGGTCGTCCACTCCACCTCGATCTCGCCGTCGACGAGCGTGATCCGTCCGTCCGGGGTGTCGCGGCCCATGCCGAGCAGCGGGAGCGAACTCGAGGTCAGCCGCCCCTGCCCGACGAGCTTCGCGACCTCGGCCGAGATCGTCGACTCGTTCCTGTTCGCCAGGCGGTGCATGACCATCTGCGACACGACGCTCGCCGCGCGCCGCATCGACGCCGTGACCTGTGCGGTCTCGACGAGCCAGCTGGTGAATTCCGGGAAGCCCGCCTCCTGGACGTAGTACCCGCGGCCCTGGCCCTCTTCGTCGAGCCCATCGGGCTTGCGGATGGCAGTGGTGATCACGGGACCGTAGGCGGGGTCGATCATGCGGGTGAGCCCGCCCTCGGTCGTCTGCTGCGCGCCGAGGCAGAAGGTGAGCAGGTCGCCGTTGCCGCTGAAGCGGGTCCCCAGCGCGCGCCCGATCGCGGGCAGCGCCACTCGGTTGCGCAGCAGCAGGGCGGTCGTGCCGAACGTGCCCGCGCCCAGGAACAGCTGGTCGCACGTGATGCGCAGGTGGGTGCGCTCGTACCGACCGCTCGCGTCGGGCTCGCCGTAGCGCACATAGCGCACCTCGTATCCGCCGCCGTCGAGCGGCGTGACGCCGTTCACCTCGCACAGCGTGCGCAGATCTGCGCCGTGCGACGACGCGGCCGAGAGGTAGTTGTGATCGAGGGTGTTCTTCGACCCCTCGTTGCAGCCGATGTCGCACTCGCCGCACAGACGACAGGTCAAGCGCGTGGCGTTGTGGAGGTTGCCGTAGGAGGGCGTGTCGATGACCTGCTTCGGGATGGCCTCCGCGCCGGGCCGCGACGAGAACGAGACCGCGAGCGGGGGAGAGAAGGCCTGGAGCCCCAGCTGATCGGCGGCCTCACGGAGGGCCCGTGCCTTGGGAAGATCGGGGTAGGGATTCGGCACCGGTGTCATCATCGCCTCGACGGCGTCGTAGTGCCGGTCGAGGTCGTTGCGGCCGATCGGCCAGTGCTCGTACCCGCCACCGGGCAGCGGCGAATCGTGCACGAACCAGCGCTCGTCCTTGCGCAGCAGGACGTTGGCGTAGATGAGCGAGCCGCCGCCGAGACCCGCCGACACGATCCCTTCGAGCTTGCGGAACGACCGCACGTCGAACAGGCCGAGCAGCTCGTCCTTCGGCTCCCAGAAGGCGCGGCTCATCTCGTACGGGTTGCGGGCGAAGTCTCCCGGCGCGTACCTGCGCCCGCGCTCGAGCAGCACGACGGAGCGACCCGCCTCCGCCAGGCGATACGCGCTGACGGACGCCCCGAATCCGGAGCCCACCACGACCGCGTCGACGTGCTCGGCAGCCGGCATCTCAGGCCACCCCGCGACGTGATGCGGCGTGGCATGGGTGGTTCTCGTGTTGCGTGCGGATCATCGGCTCCCTCTCTGCGGGGCTCGGCGACACACTCGGTCGAGGCGGTCGTACACCGGAGGAGTCCGGCGCGCCGCACAAGATACGTCGCCCCCGGACCACCCCCTCGGCACTCAAACTAGTGATCCCGACGACGGTGCCGCAACGGATTCCGCGCCGCGGTCGGCGCCGCGCAGGGGGTCGTCGGATTCTCCCGCCGACGGGATGTACGAAGGATGGCCCGTGCCACCTCTGTTCACTATGATTCGGGCAGATCCACCGACCTGCCCTCTCGCTCAAACCGCCTGCTGTGAGGAGACCCGAGGTGCTCAGACGCTTCTACGCCAGGATCAACCGCACGAGGCCGTGGTACCGGCTTCCGTTCCTGCTGGGGCTGTTCAACCTCATCGCCCTGCGCGATGAGCTGCGTGAGGACAACCTCGTCGACACCCGTACCCCGGGCGACGCCGGCCGCACTCCTGGCGCGACTCTCACCACCGTCGACGACGAGCGCCGGCGCTTCCGCACGGCCGACGGCTCGTACAACGATCTGAGCGATCCCGACATGGGCCGCGCGGGCACGCGGTTCGCCCGCAACGTGCCGCTCGCGCACACATGGCCGGCGGAGGGCGACGAGCTCATGACCCCCAGCCCGCGCGAGGTCAGCCGCACGCTGATGCGCCGCGAGTCGTTCACGCCGGCGACGTCGATCAACCTCCTCGCGGCGGCGTGGATCCAGTTCCAGACGCACGACTGGTTCGCGCACGGCCGGGAGCCGGTCGACGTGATCGAGATCGATCTCGAGGAGGGCGACGACTGGTTCGAGCGGCCGATGCGCATCCCGCGCACGAAGGCGGACGGCACCCGCACCGACGCCGACCGCGACCTGCCGCCGACATTCATCAACAGCAACTCCCACTGGTGGGACGCGTCGTCGATCTACGGGAGCACCCCGGAGCGACGCGAGCAGGTGCGCAGCCACGTCGACGGAAAGCTGGTCTTGAAGGACGGCAATCTGCCGCTCGACCCGGCGACCGGCGTGGCGCTCACCGGCTTCAGCGAGAACTGGTGGGTCGGGCTCGGCCTGCTCCACACGCTGTTCACACTCGAGCACAACGCGATCTGCGACCGGCTGAAGAAGGACTACCCCGGGATGACCGAGGACGAGCTCTTCGGCACCGCACAGCTGGTCGTCTCCGCGCTCCTGGCCAAGATCCACACGGTGGAATGGACACCCGCGATCATCGCGCACCCCGTCCTCAAGGTCGCCATGCGGGCGAACTGGTGGGGTCTCGCGGAGGAGAAGCTCCACCGGCTGTTCGGACGCCTGAGCAGGAGCGAGGTGATCAGCGGCATCCCCGGATCCGCGTTCGACCACCACGGCTCGCCCTATCAGCTGACCGAGGAGTTCGCCGCGGTCTACCGCCTGCACCCCCTCCTCCCCGACACGTTGGAGGTGCACTCGCTCGACGACGGCACGCTCGTCGACAGCATGGAGTTCCAGGAGATCATCCTGCTCAACGCGCATCGCGTGCTCACCTCGGGCGCGAAGGTGCAGGACCTCTGGTACTCGTTCGGGGTGCAGCATCCGGGTGCCGTTCAGCTGCACAACTTCCCCCGGTGGATGCAGGACATCACCCTGCCCGACGGGCTGCGCCTCGATCTCGCGGCACTCGACGTCATGCGCGACCGCGAGCGCGGCGTGCCGCGGTACAACGAGTTCCGGCGGCAGCTGCACCTGAAGCCGGCCGAGACCTTCGACGAGCTCACGGACAATCCGGTGTGGGCGCGCGAGCTCGAGGCGATGTACGGCGATGTCGAGAAGGTCGACCTGCAGGTCGGCATGCACGCGGAGACACCGCCACCGGGCTTCGGCTTCAGCGACACCGCCTTCCGCGTGTTCATCCTCATGGCCAGCCGAAGGCTCAAGAGCGACCGGTTCATCACGGACTGCTACACCGAGGAGTACTACACGAAGACCGGCATGCAGTGGGTCGCCGACAACACCATGAGCTCAGTGCTCCTGCGCCACTACCCGCAGCTCGCGCCCTCGCTCGAGGGCGTGAAGAACGCGTTCGCCCCGTGGAAGGTGCGAACGGCGCCGGGCGGCGCGGATGCCCCGGTGGACGCGCGCGCGACGGCGGTGACGGGCAAGTGACGCGCAAGCCGCTCCCGCCCGGAAGATTCGGGCTGCCCTGGCTGGGAGAGACCCTGTCGATCCTGCGCAACAACCACGCGTTCTATACCGATCGCATCGAGAAGTACGGCCCGATCTTCAAGACGCGGCTGTTCGGGAACAGCTTCGTGATCTTCTCCGGGCACGAGGCGTTCCACACCTTCGCGATCGACGAGCGGATCGTGCGCGGCGACGCGGACCCCATCTCGGCGGAGCAGATCTTCATGAACTCGCTCGCGCTCATCGACGGTGCCGAGCACCACCTCCGCAAGTCGGTGATGCTGCGCGCGGTGGGCTTCCGCTCGGCGATCGCGTCCTACCTTCCGACGATGCAGGAACTGCTCGAGCGCACGATCGACCCGTGGCTCGCGAGCGGCACCGGCGGCGACCTCCGCGCCGACCTGCAGCGCTTCGCGGCACGGCTGACGGGTGCGCTCTACACCGGCGACCGCAGCGAGGAGCACGCGGCGGAGCTCGACCGCCACCTCGCGAACATGCGCGACGCGTTCATGACGCTGCCGCTGCCGATCCCCGGCACGAAGTACGGCAAGGCGATCGCGGGTCGCAAGCGCATGGACGAGATCATCGCCGAAGCGCTCGAGAAGCACGAGCGGGGCGGGTACGACGACATCGTGTCGCGGATGATCGTCGCCGCGAATGACGCCGACGTGCCGATCGACGCGCTGCGCGGCGACATCCGCCACCTCATCTTCGCGGGCCAGGGCGGCTACTTCGTGCCGCTCACGCTGACCACGATGATCGTGGGGCAGCACCCCGACATCATGGAGCGCGCCCGGGCCGAAGTGCTCGCCGTCTCGCCCGAGGGCGCCATCACCATGGAGCAGATCGAGCGGATGGAGTACCTCGAGCAGATCTCGAAGGAGGTGCGACGGTACTTCGCGATGAACTCCGCGACCTTCTTCGGCCGGGTGCAGTCCGACATGGAGGTGGGCGGCTACCGGATCCCGAAGGGCTGGGGCGCGATGGGAGGCATCCACATCAACATGCGCAACCCCGACGTGTTCCCCGATCCCGACCGGTTCGACCCCGACCGCTTCGAGACGAAGCGGGAGGCGGCGCTGCCGCCGGGAAGCTACGTCCCGCACGGCGACGGCCAGAGCACTCACCACCGGTGCCCGGGCGAGAACATCGTCACCGTGGCGGTCAAGGTTTACCTGACGCTGCTCCTGCGGAGAGCCGAGTGGTCCATCCCCGAACAGGATCTGACGCTGACCAACGAGCTCTTCCCCCTGCCCGCGAGCGGGCTCACCGTGACGTTCCGCGAGCATGTCCCCGTCGCCGGCTGACGCGGGCCGGCGCGCCCCGACCAGTGGCGGCATCGGCAAGCTCGTTCCGCTCACGCGGCTCATGGTCGTCGGATCCCGGCTGCCGCTGACGCGCACGCCCGCCGAGGCCGGACTCGAGTACGAGGACGTCGTGTTCGAGGCGACCGACGGCGTAGAGCTGCGCGGCTGGTTCGTCTCCGCCGGCGCGGGGCCCGCGCCGACGGTCGTGTGGGTGCACGGCTGGCTCTGGAACCGGATGGGCAATGTCGCCGGCCTCGTGTCCTTCCCCGACCGGGATGTGGACTTCCTCCCCGCCACCAAGGCACTGCACGACGCGGGCTACCACGTGCTCATGTTCGATCTCTCGAACCACGGCGAGAGCGGCGCGCGGCGACCGCTCACCTTCGGGCCGTGGGAGGCGCGCGACTACGCGGGCGCGGTGGCCTACCTGCGGTCGCGCCCCGATGTCATCCCCGATCGCATCGGGGCGATCGGCATGTCCGCCGGCGGCAACACGGTCCTCTACGGCGCACCCGAGGCGCAGCCGATGAAGGCGCTCCTCATCGTCCAGCCGACCAGGCTCACGGTCTTCAACGAACGGTTCGCGCGCGACCAGCTCGGGCGGCTGGGCTCGCTCGCTGCCCGTTCCATGGACCTGCTCTACTTCCTGCTGCGCGCGCCCCTGCCCAGCCGGCAGGATCCGGCGATCCCCGCCCGCCGCATCGCGGATGCGACGGTGCAGTACGTCCAGGGCGTCGGCGATCCGTGGGGCACGATGGAGGCCGTCGAGGACATCTCGGCCGCGACCCCCAAGTCGCTCGGCGTCATCAGGTATCCGTCCCCGCCCGGCCGCTACGAGGGCTACCGGTACGTCATGGAGGATCCGGCGGCCGTCGTCGACTTCTTCGGCGAGCACCTCTGACGGCACGATCGGGCGGTCGCAGCATCCGTTCGCGCCACCCGATCACCGGTCAGCGGTGCCAGAGTCCGTCGTGGGCGGCCTGGCGGGTGTACTGCCGCGGGTCGAAGAAGCGATCGTAGTACTCGAGCTCGAGGTGCGAGAACTGCAGCCACATGCCGGGGGTGTAGAACGCGTCGACGTGCGCGGGGAACCGGCCGTACGTGTCCCAGATGTAGTTGCAGATCTCCTTCGTGTACGCGATCTCCTCGGGACCGAACTTCGTGCCCTTCTCGAGGAAGGCCCGCGCGTCGTCGGAGTTGCGGTACGGGCTCGCGAAGACCTTCTCGTTGCCGTAGGCCGGTCCGGTGGCGCTGTACTTGGACTCGACCACACGGTCGACCGCTTCGTCCATCGAGGAGACGTACGGGGGAGTGAGGCCCTCGAGGATGCCGTCGATCCCCACCGGGTTCGGCTGCGACGCCGGCACCGGCGGCCACTTGCGGTGCTTCTTCGGCTCTTGGAGCCGGAAGCCGAGCCCGTGCCAGCCCCTGGCGTCGTCCTGCTGCCAGATGTACGGCGGGAACACGGAGCCGTGGATCCAGCCGCCCAGCCCCATCGCCTGACCGAGCAGCATGAGGTTCTGGAAGTAGAAGAACGCCTCGTAGTCGGTGCGCAGCGTGTTGCCGAACCCGAGCGGAGCCTGGCTCGCCTTGTTGAGGTAGCCGCTGCGCACGCGGTCGAGCCCGCCGATCGGGTGGTAGGGGATCTTCGGCCCGATGCCGAGGCCGCTGCCGATCTTCGCGATCCACTCCACGGCGTTCTTCGGGTGGAAGGTGCGCCAGTCGTCCAGGAACAGCGGCCGCATCCCACCCGGCTCGGTCAGGAGGATCAGGATCGCGTTGATGTACTGCCACGTGCAGTCGACGACGGGGAAGAAGACCGTCGTGCCCGGGGTGTTGGACGCCTGGTTGTTCCAGCCGAGGTAATACGGCCACTCTCGCGGAAAGTCGAGTCGCCGGTCCGAGACGCGCACCAGGCACTCGTCCGCGGCGCCGATCCAGTCGGCCTCCGTCCAGTCGCCCCATTTGGGCGGGAGGTCCCTCAGCAGTTCGAGAGCGCGCTCGCCCCTGGGGCTTCGCAGCAGGAAGATGCCGTCGTCGTTGATCATGAAGAAGTGCGTGGCCTGCGCGTTGTCGGCGCTGCTGCCGGTGCGCGCCATGATGTTGAGGAACGGCGTGCCGAGCTCGTTGAGCCCGTTGTGCTCGACGAGCGGACCGTCGTGCGTCGTGATGCCGGTGATCCCCGTCACGCAGGTGATGAGGATCGCCTCCTCGAGCCTGCTCAGGGGCGCCGGGGCGTTGTGGCTCTCGTGGCTGAGCGGCCCGGCGTTGACCGAGAAGCCTCGCGGGATGCGGCGGGTGCGCCGTTCGGTGAGCGCCGACAGGAACGGATAGCCCGCGAGGTCGGCGAGCGCGGGATGGATCGCGGATGCCGTGGCGTCGGCGGCCGGGGACGGGTCGATCGATGTCATGGCGCTCTCCTCGTTCTCGTCAGTTGTGCCGGTCGAGCCGGCCGGTGATCACGGGGTAGACGTCGCGCGCGGCATCCTTCCCGATGAAGCAGTCCATGTGGGCGTAGCCCGGGATGACGTCCCGCGTGTAGAACTCGTCGCCGTTGCGCTCGCGCAGCACGTCGTAGGTGATCTCGCTGCCCTCGGGGAGGAACAGCCGGTTGTCCGCGCCGTGGAGGAATGCGATCGGCAGGCGGAGTCCCGACACGTCGTCGAGGTAGTCGTGTCCTCCGTCCGCGCTCACGGCGTGGTCCTCGCGCAGGATCCTCGTGATGTGGCGCAGCGTCGTCATGTTCGCGACGCCGAACGCCTCCTCGAGGTGGTCGTGGGTCGCGTCGTTGAGCTGCGCGTGGTCGTACACCTCGCCGTACATGAACATCACACGGCGGCAGAAGGGACGATCGCACGGCTCGTCGCCGGAGGGATAGATCGCGAGCGCCCTGTCGTAGAGCGTCTCGCCCCACGACGGGTCGTCGTCGAACTCGGTGGTGAGCGTGTCGAAGCCCAGCGCCTGCAGGATGTTCCCGGCGTAGACGCCGGCGCGCAGCTCGTTGAGCGTGCCGCCGCGCGGGTGCAGGGTCACCTGCGACGCCACCGCGGACCGCACGCCTTCGAGGCCCAGGCCCATCGCCATCAGCATCGTCAGCGATCCGACGCAGTGCGCCACGATCTGCACCGAATCAGCGCCCGACACCTCGCGCACCTTCGCCACCGCCGCGGGGTAGTCGTACCGCGCGATGTCGTCGAGCGTGAACTGCGTGCCGCCTGACGGCAGTGCCGGACTCGCCCGGTAGTCGAGCACCCACACGTCGTACCCGTGCTCGTGCAGGTGCTCGGGGAAGTTCGTGTCGGTCGTGTCGATCGTGTATGCGAACGCCGACGTGCCGAAACCGGGCGTCAGGATGACAGGACCCTTGGCCCCACCCTCGAACCGCGTGAGCCTCAGCGTGACGCCGTCCTCGGTGGGGAACTCGTGGATCGTCGGCTCGCCGCAGCGAAGGGGTCGCCGCTCGCGCTCCTCAGGGATGTCCGTCGCCGTCGACGCGGCTTCGTGCTCGCTCATCTCGACCCCCCAACGTCGGCCGTACGGAGTTCGTCGCGGCGAGGCGGCACCTGCCCATGGGCGACGACGGGGTCAGCATATTGCCCGGCATGCGCTCTCGTCACGAAGTTCTGGAGTGCCTGCGGGCCCCGCTGATACCCGCCGCCCGAGAACCACTGGCTAGACTCGTCGCGTGGAACTCGTCTGGTCGACCGCCGCAACGGCAGTGCAGACCGACACGCGAACGCTCGGCGCCTGAGCGGGCGGGGCGCGGCGTGCGCCCGAAGCTGAGTAGCCTTGAATCCGAGCCATTCCCAGGAGAGTTTCCGTGACTGACGCTGTGCCATATCCCGCCGACGGCTTCGCCCTGTTCCCCGACCGCTCCGTCGTCGCGCTGCGCGTGAACGGCGAGCTGAAAGACCTCGCCACGGTGGTGCAGGAGACGGATGCTGTGGAGCCCGTCACCATCGACAGCCCCGACGGCCTCGCGATCCTGCGCCACTCCACGGCGCACGTCCTCGCCCAGGCCGTCCAGCGCATCAACCCGCAGGCGAACCTCGGCATCGGCCCGCCCATCACCGACGGGTTCTACTACGACTTCGGTGTGGAGCACCCGTTCACCCCCGAAGACCTCAAGGCCATCGACAAGGAGATGGCGCGCATCATCCGCGAGGGCCAGCGCTTCGTGCGCCGTGTCGTCAGCGACGAGGAGGCGCGCGTCGAACTCGTCGACGAGCCGTTCAAGCTCGAGCTCATCGGCCTCAAGGGCGGGGGCGCCGAGAAGACCGAAGGGGCTTCCGTAGAGGTCGGCGCCGGCGAGCTCACGATCTACGACAACGTCGACCGCGACGGCCAGACGGTCTGGAAGGACCTCTGCCGCGGACCGCACCTGCCCAGCACCCGCATGATCGGCAACGGCTGGGCGCTGCAGCGCATCGCCGGCGCCTACTGGCGCGGCAGCGAGAAGAACCCGCAGCTGCAGCGCATCTACGGCACCGCGTGGCCCACCAAGGACGAGCTGCGCGCCTACCAGACCCGCCTCGAGGAGGCCGCCAAGCGCGACCACCGCAAGCTCGGCAAGGACCTCGACCTCTTCTCGTTCCCGGACGAGATCGGGTCGGGCCTGTCGGTGTGGCATCCCCGCGGCGGTGTCGTGCGCGGCGAGATGGAGCAGCACGCGCGTCGCCGTCACATCGCGGGCGGGTACACCTACGTGTACACGCCGCACATCTCGAAGGAGGACCTGTTCCTCACCTCGAACCACCTCGTCACGTACAAGGAGGGCATGTTCCCGCCGATCGTGATGGACGAGGAGCGCGACGAGCACGGCGAGATCGTCAAGCACGGCCAGGACTACTACCTGAAGCCGATGAACTGCCCGATGCACATCCTCATCTACAAGGAGCGCGCGCGCAGCTACCGCGACCTGCCGATGCGCCTCGCCGAGAACGGCACCGTGTACCGGAACGAGCTGTCGGGCGCCCTGCACGGCCTCACCCGCGTGCGCGGCTTCACTCAGGACGACTCGCACCTCTTCGTCACCCCCGAGCAGCTGGAGGAGGAGGCGACCCGCGTCCTCGAGTTCGTCATCTCGATGCTGCGCGACTTCGGCCTCGACGACTTCGAGCTCGAGCTTTCGATGCGCGACGACGAGAAGGACAAGTGGATCGGCTCGGATGAGTTCTGGGACTACTCGACGAACGCGCTGCGCAACGTCGCCGTCGCGAGCGGCCTGAAGCTCACCGAGGTGCCCGGCGAGGCCGCGTTCTACGGCCCGAAGATCGACCTCAAGACCCGCGACGCGATCGGCCGCACGTGGCAGCTGTCCACCGTGCAGGTCGACCCGAACCTGCCCGAGCGCTTCGAGCTCGAGTACACGGACCGCGACGGCCAGAAGAAGCGGCCGATCATGATCCACCGCGCGCTGTTCGGCTCGATCGAGCGGTTCTTCGCGATCCTGCTCGAGCACTACGCGGGCGCGTTCCCGGTGTGGCTCTCGCCGGTCCAGGTCGTCGGCATCCCCGTCGCCGACGACTTCGCGGACTACCTCGGCGAGGTCATCGACCAGCTGAAGGCCGAGGGCGTCCGCGCCGAGCTCGACCACTCGGACGACCGCATGCAGAAGAAGATCCGCACGCACACGACCCAGAAGGTGCCGCTGCAGCTCATCGCGGGCGCGCAGGATCAGGCCGGCGGCACCGTGTCGTTCCGCTTCCGCGACGGCTCGCAGGAGAACGGCGTCCCGATCGCCGACGCCGTCCGCCGGGTCCGCGAGGCGATCGCGTCGCACGCGCTCGTGAACACCGCGGAGGACTTCGCGTGAGCTCCGTCGACGAGGCCGGGTCGGGCGCTCCGGAGACGGATGCTGCCGACCCGGCGCTCGTCGACGCCGCGACGCTCGCGGGCGTTCCCGATGAGTTCCAGCGCCTCTGGACGCCGCACCGCATGGCGTACATCCAGGCGGGGCCCGAGGTGCTGCGCCACGACTGCCCGTTCTGCGAGGCGCCCCGCAGGTCGGACGAGGACGGCCTCATCGTGTTCCGCGGGAAGACCTCCTACGCGCTGCTGAACCTCTTCCCGTACAACTCGGGGCACCTCCTCGTGTGCCCGTACCGCCACATCGCGACGTACGACCAGGCGACCGACGAGGAGGTCGCCGAGATCGGCGCCCTCACGCAGCAGGGCATGCGCGTGCTGCGCCAGATCTCGCGCTGCGACGGCTTCAACATCGGCATGAACCAGGGCCACGTGGCGGGAGCGGGAGTGGACGAGCACCTGCACCAGCACATCGTGCCGCGCTGGGCGTCCGACGCGAACTTCTTCCCGATCATCGCCAAGACGAAGGCCCTGCCGCAGCTGCTCGGCGACGTGCGCCGCGCGGTCTACGACGCCTGGCACGCCTGACATGAGGGGAGCGGATGCTGCGGCCCGCAGCATCCGTTGTGTTCCACCTCTCAGCGGACCCGCGTGACCTCGAACTGCAGGCGCGGGTTCGCGTAGGCGTCCTGCGACTCGACGAGCTGCAGCTCGCGCTCGCCCGAGGCGTGGGTGCGCTCGAGCAGGTCGTACACGCTCGACGTCGTGCGGGCCAGGGCGTCGGCCGCGTCGCCGGTGCCGCGATAGTGCGCGGTGAAGAGCGCCGCCGTGACGTCGCCCGAACCGTTGGCCTTCATCGGGATGTGCGGGGTCTGCACGATCCAGGCGCCGTCGTCGGTCACCGCGAGCATCTCGATCGTGCCCTCGGCGCGGTCAGGACGCTCGACGCTCGTGACCAGCACGGTGCCGGGGCCCATCGCGCGCGCAGCGTCGGCCGAGGCGAGCGTCGAGTCGAGGTCCGAGGGCTCGGTCTCGGTGAGGAAGCCCAGTTCGAACTGGTTGGGCGTGATGATGTCGGCGGCGGGCACGACGCGGTCGCGGAGCAGCACCGGTATCGCAGGGGCGACGAAGCAGCCCGACTTCGCGTTGCCCATCACGGGATCGCACGCGTAGATCGCGGCGGGGTTGGCCTGCTTGACCCGCGCGACGGTGTCGAGGATGACGTCGGCGATGCCGTCGCCGCCCTGGTAGCCCGAGAGGACGACGTCGATCTGCGGGAACACACCGCGATCCTCGATGCCGAGGACGACGTCGCGCACATCGTCCGGGTCGATCAGCGGACCACGCCACGCCCCGTAGCCGGTGTGGTTGGAGAAGTTCACCGTGTACACCGGCATGACCTCGACGCCGATGCGCTGCAGCGGGAAGACGGCGGCGGAGTTGCCGACGTGGCCGTAGGCGACCGCGGACTGGATCGAGAGGATCTTCACCGCTCGATCATGCCACTTCGCGCGTGACGAGCCGTCCACCGGCCGCGCGCACGGCCGCGGCCACGTCGACGGCGAGTCGCTCGGCGTCGGCATCATCGAGGTCGTGCACCGTCAGGCGGAGCCGGCGGGAGGGCCCGCCGTCGCCGAGGACGAACTCGTCGCCCGCGCGCGCCAGCCAGCCGCGCCGCATCAGCTGCTCCGACACCGCTCGCGCGGGGACCGGGAGCGGGATCCACAGGTTCAGCCCGTCCCCGGCATCCGCCGGCACGCCCTCGACGGCGAGCCGCTCGACGAAGGCGGCGTTGCGCGCCGCGTAGTGCGCACCGGCGCGCTCGATCGCGGCCATGGTGGCGGCATCCGTCACCAATGCGTGCGTCAGTCGCTGCAGCAGGTGGCTGACCCACGTCGTGCCGGGGGTGAGGCGGATCGCGAGACGCTCGGCGGTCTCGGGATCGGATGCCGTCACCGCCAGGCACATGTCGGGGCCGAGGAACTTCGACACCGACCGCACGAGCGCCCACCGACGGTGACCCGACGCGATGAGCGAGTGGAACGGCTGTCGCGAGAGGAGCGAGAAGTGGTCGTCCTCGATCACGAGCACGTACGGGTGCTCGCGGAGCACGGCCCGCAGCTCTTCGGCGCGGCGCGCGGACAGGCACGCCCCGGTCGGATTCTGCGCGCGGGGCGTGTGGACGACCGCGCGCACGCCCTGCTCGAGCGCGGCCCGCAGTCCCTCGACCGTCATGCCTTCGTCGTCGACGGGCACCGGGACGGGGCGGTAGCCGCCGATCCGCACCGTGTGGATGCTCGTCAGGAAGCACGGATCCTCGAGCGCGACGGCGTCGTCGCGGGTGAGCGCCTGTGCGAGCAGCCGCTCGACGGCATCCGCGGCGCCGCTCGTGATCGTGAGGCGCATGTCGGCGGCAGCGGCGAGCCCGTCGCGCATCCACTCGTGCGCCCAGCCGTCGAGACCCGGGTCGATGACCGGTTCGCCGTACAGCACGGGACGGCCGGCCATGGCCGCGAGCGCGCCGGAGAGATCGGGGATGAGCTCGGGATCGGGGTTGCCGGTGCCGACGTCGCGCAGGACGCTGCCGGCCGCGAACCCCTCCTGGGCGACGGGGGACAGGTCCGCGACGCGCGTGCCGCCCCTGCCGCGGGTGACGATCACGCCGGCCTGCGTGAGCTGCCGATACGCCGCGACGACCGTGTTGCGGTTCACGCCGAGTTCGTCGGCGAGGGAGCGCACGGGCGGGAGGAGGTCGCCCGGGTGCAGGTCGCCCCGCTCGATGCGGGCCCGCAGGCTCTCGGCGATCTCGGAGGCGGATCGGCCGCTGATGTCGAGGTCCATGCCTGCACTTCCGTGACGTCCTGCCCCGCCGGATGCGAGGTCTCACCCATGCTATCTTTTGGCCTAGGCCAATACCCGCATTGTCCTCACCCGTTGCGCGTCCGCGCTCCGATCGAAGGGAAAGCTCGTGACCACTGCCGACACGGGAACCGACCGCGTCAAGCGCGGCCTCGCCGAGATGCTCAAGGGCGGCGTCATCATGGACGTCGTCACGCCCGACCAGGCGAAGATCGCCGAGGACGCCGGCGCCGTCGCCGTCATGGCCCTCGAGCGCGTGCCCGCCGACATCCGCGCGCAGGGCGGGGTCTCGCGCATGAGCGACCCCGACATGATCGACGGCATCATCGAGGCCGTCTCGATCCCGGTGATGGCGAAGGCGCGCATCGGCCACTTCGTCGAGGCGCAGGTGCTGCAGGAGCTCGGCGTCGACTACATCGACGAGTCCGAGGTGCTGTCGCCCGCCGACTACGTGAACCACATCGACAAGTGGAACTTCACCGTGCCGTTCGTGTGCGGTGCCACCAACCTGGGCGAGGCCCTGCGACGCATCAACGAGGGCGCCGCCATGATCCGCTCGAAGGGCGAGGCGGGCACCGGCGACGTGTCGGAGGCCACCAAGCACATCCGCAAGATCACGAGCGAGATCAACGTGCTGCGCTCGATGACCAAGGACGAGCTCTACGTCGCCGCGAAGGAGCTGCAGGCGCCGTACGACCTCGTCGCCGAGATCGCCGAGACCGGCAAGCTGCCGGTCGTGCTCTTCGTCGCGGGCGGCGTCGCCACCCCCGCGGACGCCGCGATGATGATGCAGATGGGCGCCGACGGCGTGTTCGTCGGCTCCGGCATCTTCAAGTCGGGCAACCCCGCGCAGCGCGCCGCGGCCATCGTGAAGGCGACGACGTTCTACGACGACCCGAAGGTCATCGCCGACGTGTCGCGCGGCCTGGGCGAGGCCATGGTCGGGATCAACGTCGCCGACCTGCCCGCGCCGCACCGGCTCGCCGAGCGCGGCTGGTGACGACACCGCCGCGCGTCGGCGTCCTCGCACTGCAGGGAGACGTCCGTGAGCACGTGCGCGTGCTCACGGACCTCGGCGCCGAGGTGACGAAGGTGCGTCGCCCCGAGGAGCTCGCCGAGGTGGACGGCCTCGTGCTCCCGGGCGGCGAGTCCAGCGTGATCGACAAGCTCTCGCGCGCTTTCGGCATGCGCGAGCCGGTGCGCGAGGCGATCGCGGCCGGGATGCCGGTGTACGGGACGTGCGCCGGCCTCATCCTCCTCGCCGACCGCATCATCGACGGCATCGAGGGCCAGCAGACGTTCGGCGGGCTCGACGTCACGGTGCGCCGCAACGCGTTCGGCAGCCAAGTGGACTCCTTCGAGGTCGACCTCGACATCTCGGCGCTCGGCGAGGCGCCCGTCCACGCGGTCTTCATCCGCGCACCACTCGTCGAGGAGTCCGGCGACGGCGTCGAACGCCTCGCCACCCTCGAAGACGGACGGGTCGTCGCGGTGCGGCAGGGCGCGCTGCTGGGCACGTCGTTCCATCCCGAGGTGACGGGGGAGCACCGCTTCCACGCGCTCTTCCTCGACATGGTGCGCGAGCGGGCCCGATGACGGGGCGCACGCGATCCGTCGGGGTACATTCGGAACCATGACGATCAACGACTGGTGGCGCGAGCACCCCGAGGAGCGCTACTGGATGATCGCCCCGTCGCGCGGCATCGTCGGCGACGCCCTCTCGGCGCCCAAAGCCGCGGACGAACGCCGCTTCGAGTGGTCGCACGAGCTCGTCGGGTTCACCGAGCCCGGAGACACGCTGTTCGTGTGGGACCGCACCCTGCCCGTGCCCGGCATCGCCGCGTGGGGGCGCGTGCTCGGGCCGCTCGGCGAGGAGACGCGCGAGCGTCGCGGCGACGACCTGCCGCACTGGCGCATGCCGATCAGCGACACGCTGCGTCTCGCGTCTCCGATCACCCTGCCGAGCCTCCGGCGGGTCGGCAGCGAGATCGTGACCGTGCGCGACCGGGTGGAGCAGCTCACCGAGGGCCCCGTGTACTTCCCGTTCATCGGCTCGGCGGAGACCCTCGCACCCGCGCCGGCATACCTCACGAAGGTCCCGCGCGACCTCGTGGCGCTGCTCTCGGCGAGGTTCGGCTTCGAGTTCGCGCTGTAGCGCGGGGATAAACTAGTCCGTCGGGCGAGGCGTTCACGACGCCCGCACCCGACGAGCGTGAATTCAGGAGGACCATGTCCGGGCATTCCAAGTGGGCGACGACCAAGCACAAGAAGGCCGTCATCGACGCGCGCCGTGCGAAGTCGTGGGCCAAGCTCATCAAGAACATCGAAGTGGCCGCAAAGCTCGGCGGGCCAGACCTTCAGGGCAACCCGACCCTGTTCGACGCCGTGCTCAAGGCGAAGAAGACGTCGGTGCCGAAGGACAACATCGACCGCGCGATCAAGCGCGGCGCCGGCATCGGCGGCGAATCGGTCGAGTACGCGTCGATCATGTACGAGGGGTACGGGCCGAACGGCGTGGCGCTCATGATCGAGTGTCTGACCGACAACAAGAACCGCGCGGCGGCCGAGGTGCGCACCGCGCTCACCCGCAACGGCGGCACGCTGGCCGACCCCGGCAGCGTCGCGTACAACTTCACCCGCAAGGGCGTCATCGTCGTCGGCGGGGAAGGCACCAGCGAGGACGACGTGATGCTCGCCGTGCTCGAGGCCGGCGCCGAAGAGGTCGAGCCGCACGCGCAGGGCTTCGAGGTCATCACCGAGGCGACCGACCTCGTGACCGTGCGCTCCGCGCTGCAGGACGCGGGCATCGACTACGAGTCGGCCGACGTCGAGTTCGTCCCCAACCTCAAGGTGGAGGTCGACGCCGACACCGCGCGCAAGGTGTTCCGCCTCATCGACGCCCTCGAGGACAGCGACGACGTCCAGAACGTCTACAGCAACTTCGACCTCACCGCCGAGGTGCAGGCCGAGCTCGAGAGCGACGAGGACTGATCCCGAGCGGATGCTGCGGCCAGGCGCGCCTGGCCGCAGCATCCGTCTTCCTCGCCTAGCGTGGGGGAGTGGCATCCTCCCGCGGTCGTCTGCGCGTGCTCGGAATCGATCCGGGCCTGACGCGCTGCGGTGTCGGCGTCGTCGACGTCGCCCCTGACCGCTCCGCCGTCCTCGTGCACGTCGGGGTGGTCCGCTCCGATCCGGCGGCCCCGATCGAGGAGCGACTCGCGGTGATCGCCGCGGGGCTGCGCGGCGTGCTCGACGCCCACGAGCCCCACGTCGTCGCCGTGGAACGCGTGTTCGCCCAGCACAACCGCGCGACCGTGATGGGGACGGCGCAGGCGAGCGGCATCGCCCTGCTCGTCGCGGGCGAGCGGGGCCTCGCCGCGGCCACGCACACCCCCTCCGAGGTGAAGGCCGCCATCACCGGGTACGGCAACGCCGACAAGCGACAGGTGCAGACGATGGTGGCGCGCGTGCTGCGCCTGGACGAGCTGCCGAAGCCGGCGGATGCCGCCGACGCCCTCGCGCTCGCGCTCTGCCATGCGTGGCGCGGCGCGCCCGCCCGGGCCGCGGCATCCGGTCCGCTCACCCCCGCTCAGCGCGCGTGGGCCGACGCCGAGCGTCTCGCTCGACGATGATCCTGAACGTCGCCGTGCGTGTCGCTCGAACAAACGTCCGAACCGCATCGTAAGCTCGACGCATGATCTCCTCAGTCCGCGGCACCGCGGTGCACGTCGATGCGGATGCGGTCGTCGTCGAGGTCGGCGGAGTCGGCCTCCATGTCGCGGTGACGCCGCAGGTCGCCCGCACCACCCACGTGGGCGACACCGTCACGCTCCACACGTCGCTCATCGTCCGCGAAGACGCCCTGTCGCTCTTCGGCTTCGAGTCGCGCGAGGAGCTCATCGTGTTCGGCCAGCTGCTCGGCGTCACCGGCGTCGGCCCGAAGTCCGCGCTCGGCGTCCTCGCGACGCTGACGGTCCCTCAGATCGCCGACGCCGTCTCCGCCGACGACGACGCTCCTTTCCGTCGCGTCTCGGGCATCGGCCCGAAGACGGCGAAGCTCATCGTGGTGCAGCTCGCCGGCAAGATCGCCGTCACGCGCCCTTCCGGGGCCGTCGGGACGGATGCCGCGACCTCCGCCGCGATCCCCGCACAGGTGGTCCAGGCCCTCGTCGGCCTCGGCTGGTCCGAGCGGGTGGCCGTCGAAGCCGTCGAGAACGTGGCGGTCGACGCCCCCGAGTCCGACCGGTCGTCGGTGCCGGCGCTGCTGCGCCTCACGCTCGCGACGCTCGGCCCCGCCCGGAAGGAGACCGTGAGTGGTTGACGTGCGCGAGGCAGAAGAGCCCGTCGACGAGTCCGAGCTCGCGATCGAGGGGGCGCTGCGACCTACGTCCCTCGCGGAGTTCGTCGGCCAGCAGAAGGTGCGCGGTCAGATGCAGCTGCTGCTCGACGCTGCACGCATCCAGCAGCGCCCTGCGGACCACATCCTGCTGTCGGGGCCCCCGGGGCTCGGCAAGACCACGCTCGCGATGATCGTGGCCTACGAGAGCGGGCGTCCGCTGCGACTCTCCAGCGGCCCCGCGATCCAGCACGCCGGCGATCTCGCGGCACTGCTGTCGAGCCTGACGCCGGGCGAGGTGCTGTTCATCGACGAGGTGCACCGCATGGCGCGCTCGGCGGAGGAGATGCTCTATCTCGCGATGGAGGACTTCCGCATCGACATCATGGTCGGAAAGGGGGCCGGCGCCACGAGCATCCCCCTCGACCTGTCACCCTTCACGCTCGTCGGCGCGACGACGCGGTCGGGCCTGCTCCCGAACCCGCTGCGCGACCGCTTCGGATTCACCGCGCACCTCGAGTACTACGAGCCCGAAGAGCTCGAGCGGGTCATCGAACGCTCCGCGGTGATGCTCGGCGTGACGCTGCCGCCCGCTGCGCGCGCCGAGATCGCGCGGCGGTCGCGGGGCACCCCGCGGATCGCGAACCGTCTGCTGCGCCGCGTGCGCGACTACCTCGTGGTCCACGGCCGCACCGGCGCCGACATCGCGGCGGTCGACGCCGCCCTCGACCTCTACGACGTGGATCGCATCGGGCTCGACCGGCTCGACCGGGCGGTGCTCGACGCCCTCGTGCGACGATTCCGCGGCGGTCCGGTGGGCCTCAGCACGCTCGCCGTCGCGGTCGGCGAGGAGCCGGACACCATCGAGTCGGTGGTCGAGCCGTATCTCGTGCGCATCGGCTTCATGGGCCGCACCCCGCGCGGACGCATCGCGATGCCCGAGGCCTACGCGCACCTGGGGGTGCCGCTGGCCGACTCGGTGCTCGGATTCGATGACCTATAATCGCTGGAGGTTCACACCCCTTCCCTCCCTGCAAGGCATCGCCGCCCTGGCGCCTGCCTGACCCGAAAGGTGCTTCCGGCTCCATGGACTTCGCTTCGTTCCTAGGCAACTACGGCCTCATCATCCTGCTGGTCGTGCTCCTCGTCTTCATGTTCTGGAGCTCCCGCCGCCGCATGCAGAAGCAGAAGGCCGAGCAGGAGGAGAAGGCGCGCCAGACGGTTCCCGGCTCCGAGGTCCTGCTGCAGGGCGGCCTCTACGGCACGATCGTCTCGTACGACGCCGACAACCTCGACCAGCCGGCGATCGTCGAACTGGCCCCCGGCGTGGAGATCAAGGTCCACAGCCAGGCGATCCTGCGGGTCGTCAACCCCGGCGAGCACGCCGTCACCGAGGACGAGTACCTCGCCGCCGAGGAGAGCCACGCCGAGTACGCCGAGGGCGTCGCCAACGGCGACATCACCTCGATCAGCGACGACCAGAACACGGCAGCCGGCAAGGAGAAGACCGACCCCGACGCCGAGACCGGCACCAAGTCGCAGGGCTGACGCCCCTCCGTTCGCCCGTTCGGGCTCTCAAGAAAGCAAAGACGTGGCGACATCCACCCCCGTCCGGCATGCATGGCGCGCGCTGACCGGACTCCTCGCGATCACGGCGCTCCTGTTCGGCATCAACGCGCTCGGCGTGTACGTGTTCGGGCAGAGCTCGTGGACCCCCGCGCTCGCCCTCGACCTCCAGGGCGGAACGCAGATCGTCCTCGAGGCGCAGACCGAGGACGGCGCCGACCCGTCGGCTGAGCAGATGCAGCAGGCCGTCACGATCATCCGTCAGCGCGTCGACGCCTCCGGCGTCGGCGAGGCCGAGGTGACCACCCAGGCGGGCAACCAGATCGTGGTGCAGATCCCGGGTCAGGCCGACGAGGAGACGCGCAACCGCATCGAGGCGTCCGCGCAGCTCCAGCTGCGCGCCGTGCTCTACGCGGGGGCCCCGGCCAACACGTTCGTCGGCGAGGACGGGAACGCGACGCCGTACCCGACGCCCGACCCAACCCTCCAGGCGACGCCGACGACCGCGCCGACCGACGGCAGCGACACGGCGTGGATCACGCCGGCGCTGCAGGCCGAGTTCCTCGCGTACGACTGCGCCGACCCGGCCAACGACCCCGCCAATGCGCCGGCCGACGAGCCGCTCATCACGTGCGACGCCGACGGCACGGTCAAGTACATCCTCGGCCCGGTCGAGCTCGACGGGTCGTCGATCGACGACGCGACGTTCGGCATCCAGCAGAACAACGGGCTGTGGGCGGTCAACCTGTCGTTCGACTCCGAGGGCACCGAGACGTTCGGCCAGATCAGCCAGCGCCTCTATGGTGCGCAGGCTCCGCTGAACCAGTTCGCGTTCGTCCTCGACGGCTACGTGCTGTCGGCTCCGTCGATGAACGGCGTGATCCTCGACGGCAAGCCGAGCATCACGGGCAGCTTCACGCAGGAGACCGCGAAGGTGCTCGCCGACCAGCTGAAGTACGGCGCGCTGCCGCTCAGCTTCACGGTCGAGAGCTCGAACTCGATCTCGGCGACACTCGGTTCGCAGCAGCTGCAGATCGGCCTCATCGCCGGTCTCATCGGCCTGCTCCTGGTCGCGATCTACTCGCTCATCGTCTACCGCGCGCTCGGCTTCATCATCATCGCGTCGCTCGCGGTGATGGCGGTGCTGACCTACGTCACGCTGTGCATCCTCGCGTGGCGCATGGGCTTCCGCCTGTCGCTCGCCGGTGTCGCGGGTCTGATCGTGACGATCGGCTTCACGGCCGACTCGTTCATCGTCTACTTCGAGCGCATCCGAGACGAGCTGCGCGACGGCAAGTCGATCACGGCGGCCGTCGAGGACGGCTGGGGCCGCGCGAAGCGCACGATCTACATCTCGAAGTCGATCAACATCCTCGCCGCAGTGGTGCTCTACATCCTCGCGGACTCGACGGTGAAGGGCTTCGCGTTCACGCTCGGTCTCACGACCGCGATCGACGTCCTGATCTTCATCCTGTTCACACACCCGGTGCTGCAGCTGTTGGCGCGCACGCGGTTCTTCGGGTCGGGGCATCCGCTGTCCGGGCTCGACCCGACCGCGCTCGGCGCCGTCTATCGAGGCCGCGCGCAGTTCCGCGAGCCGGTGCTCGCCACCGGCGCCGCGGGCCGCCGCAGCGCCAAGTCCCGCGGTGAGGCCGCGCGTCGCCAGACCATCGCAGAGCGCAAGCAGGCCGAGCTGGCCGCCGCCGACAGCGCGAAACCCGGCACGAACGTCAAGGAGGGAGACGACTGATGCGCTCCATGAGCCAGTTCGGCAACGACCTCTACACCGGCAAGACGTCGTTCCCGTTCGTCAGCCGCCGCCGCCTGTGGTTCCTCATCGCGGCGATCCTCGTGCTCGGATCCGCCCTCGTGCCGCTGTTCCGCCCGATCCAGTTCTCGATCGAGTTCACGGGCGGCTCGCAGTTCACCGTGAGCGGCGTGACCGCGCCGGTCGACCAGTCGCTCGCGACCGACGCCGTCCACTCGGTGGTCCCCGAAGCGACGACGAAGGTGGTCACCATCGGCGAAGACGCGGTGCGCGTCCAGACCGATCAGATGACGGATGCCGAGAGCCGCGAGGTCTCGGCGGCCCTCGCCGAGGCGTACGACGTGCCCGAGAGCGAAGTCAGCTACGCCTTCATCGGCCCCAGCTGGGGAGCGGACGTCACGCGCCAGTCGCTGTGGGGTCTCGCCATCTTCCTGGCGCTGACCGCGATCATCCTGGCGCTGTACTTCCGCACCTGGAAGATGTCGCTGTCGGCGATCATCGGCCTCGTGGACGTGCTCATCATCACGATCGGCATCTACGCGCTGTTCGGCTTCGAGATCTCGCCCGCGGCCGTCATCGGCTTCCTGACGATCCTCTCGTACGCGCTGTACGACACCACGGTCGTGTTCGACAAGATCAGGGAGAACACCAGCGAAGACGGCGAAGTATCCGGACGCACGTTCGGCGAGTCGGTCAACCTCGCGGTGAACCAGACGCTCGTGCGCTCGATCAACACGACGGTCGTGGCGATCCTGCCGACGGGTGCGATCCTCTTCATCGGCATCGTGTGGGCCGGTGCGCAGACGCTGACCGACCTGTCGCTGTCGATCTTCGTGGGAACGATCGTGGCCGCGTACTCGACGATCTTCGTCGCGGCGCCGCTGTACTCGCTCCTGCGTGAGAACGAGCCGGCGATCAAGACGCGCGACACGCGCGTCGAGGCGGCGCGCGAGCTGGCGGGCACCCCGGCCTGAGGGTCCGCCGCGCGGGCGTAGGATTGTGAGGTCCAGCGGAGGGGAGGGGATCGAGTGACCGAGATCGTCCCCCCCGCCCAGTCCTCGTCGCTGCGGCGCCTGGTGCCTCGGATCTTCTCGAGGTCCGCCCGTCGCGACGACGTCGAGCAGCTTCTTCGGACGGTGCGCACGCACCACCCCAAGGGCGACCTGTCGATCGTCGAGCGCGCCTACTCCGTCGCCGAGACCGCGCACACCGGCCAGCTGCGCCAGAGCGGCGAGCCGTACATCACGCACCCGCTCGCGGTGGCGCAGATCCTCGCGGATCTGGGCCTCGGGCCGCGCGCGATCGCGGCGGCGCTGCTCCACGACACCGTAGAGGACACCGAGTACTCGCTCGAGATGCTCACGAGCGAGTTCGGCGACGAGGTCGCCATGCTCGTGGACGGCGTCACCAAGCTCGACAAGGTCAAGTACGGCGAGAGCGCGCAGGCCGAGACGGTCCGCAAGATGATCGTGGCGATGTCGCGCGACATCCGCGTCCTGCTCATCAAGCTCGCCGACCGGCTGCACAACGCCCGCACGTGGGGCTTCGTGCCGCCGGAGAAGTCCCGCAAGAAGGCGACCGAGACGCTCGAGATCTACGCGCCGCTCGCACACCGGCTCGGCATCCAGGCGATCAAGTCCGAACTCGAAGACCTCTCGTTCGCTGTGCTGCACCCGAAGCTCTACGCCGAGATCGACAGCCTCGTGAAGCAGCGCACGCCCCAGCGCGAACAGTACGTGCAGAACGTCATCGACGCGGTCGACAGCGACCTGCGCGAGCTGCGCATCCGCGGCCGGGTGATGGGGCGGCCCAAGCAGCTGTACTCCGTGTATCAGAAGATGGTCGTCCGGGGCCGTGAGTTCGACGACATCTACGACCTCATCGGCATCCGCGTGCTGGTCGGCAGCGTGCGCGACTGCTACGCCGTGCTGGGGGCGATCCACGCACGGTGGACGCCGCTGCCTGGACGCTTCAAGGACTACATCGCGACCCCGAAGTTCAACCTCTACCAGTCGCTCCACACGACGGTCATCGGCCCGGGCGGCCGCACCGTCGAGATCCAGATCCGCACGCATGAGATGCACCAGCAGGCGGAGTACGGCGTGGCGGCGCACTGGAAGTACAAAGAGCAGATGAACGGCGGCAAGTCGGACTCCAAGTCCGTCGACACCGACATGGCGTGGCTCGCCCACATCTCCGACTGGCAGGCCGAGACCGCCGACCCCGGCGAGTTCCTCGATTCGCTCCGCTTCGAGATCGGCGCCAAGGAGGTCTACGTCTTCACGCCGAAGGGCCGCGTCATCGGCCTGCCCTCGGGGGCGACGCCCGTCGACTTCGCCTACGCGGTCCACACCGAGGTCGGCCACCGCACGATGGGCGCGAAGGTGAACGGGCGGCTCGTGCCGCTCGAGTCCGAGCTCAAGAGCGGCGACGTCGTGGAGGTCTTCACCTCGAAGAACCCCGACGCCGGTCCCAGCCAGGACTGGCTCGGGTTCGTGCGCAGCACGCGCGCCCGCAACAAGATCCGCGGCTGGTTCACGAAGGAGCGCCGCGAAGAGGCGATCGAGCAGGGCAAGGAGTCGATCGCCCGCGCGATGCGCCGGCAGAACCTGCCGCTGCAGCGCCTGATGAGCCAGGACTCGTTCACCGAGGTCGCCCACCAGCTCCGCTACGAGGACGTCTCCGCGCTGTACGCCGCGGTCGGGGAGGGGCACGTCTCGACCCAGTCGGTGATCGAGAAGGTCACCGCCCTCGTCGCGGCGAACGACACGACGACCGGCCCGATCGATCTGCCGGTCGTCGGCAGGGCTCGCGCCCCGCGCAACGGCGACTCCGGCATCCTCGTGCGCGGCGCGCCCGACATCCTCGTCAAGCTCGCGAAGTGCTGCACCCCGGTGCCCGGCGACCAGATCGTCGGGTTCGTCACGCGCGGCAGCGGCGTCTCGGTGCACCGCGCCGACTGCACGAACGTCAAGTCGCTGATGGAGGACCCGGAACGCCTCATCGAGGTCGAGTGGGCGCCCACGACGAAGAGCGTCTTCCTGGTGCAGATCCAGGTCGAGGCGCTCGACCGCTCGGGACTTCTGAGCGACGTCACGCGCGTGCTCAGCGAGCACCACGTCAACATCCTCTCCGCGACGGTCTCCACCTCCAACGACCGGCTGGCGCTCAGCCGCTTCGTCTTCGAGATGGGCGACATCGTCCACCTGGACCGCGTGCTCAACGCGGTGCGGCGCATCGACGCGGTCTACGACGTCTACCGCGTGACGTCCTCCTGAAGATCGGCGACGATCGCACGCAGGCATGCCAGCGCCGACCGCTTGTGGGGGAGCGCACCCGCCTCCAGCCGCGCGATCGCGCGGACCGCAGCATCCGTGTCCGCCTCCGCGAGAAGGCGCGCCGCCTCCGTGTGCTCGTCGTCCCCGGCCCGGGCGAGATCGGCGAGGGTGCGCTCGGGGGTGGTGACGAGCACCCCGCCGACGAGCTGGAGGTCGTCGGCGGCGACCTGGAGGTCGCGATACACCACGCGGCGATCGGGCACGACGTGCAGCCGGCGCGACACGGCGCGCTGCACCGTGTGGCGCGAGGGCGGCAGCGGCAGGCCGCCGTGCACCCATGCCGCAGACAGGTGGGTCGCCGCGAGCGTGTCGCCGAGGATCTCGGCGAGGGAACCCGCCCGCAGGGCCGGCGTCTCCACCGCGTCGGCAGGGATGTACGCGTCGCCGAGGGCGACCAGGTCTCCGTCGAGGCATGCGGCCGTGAGTTCCGCGCGCGAGAGCCGCTCGTCGGCGAAGTAGAGGAAGGGCGATCCCACGGAGGCAGTCTGCCGCACACCGGATGACGCTCGGATGCCGCAGCCCGCCGCTTGTGGAGAACCCGGCCGCCGCGGACGCGACGACCGGGTTCGACACCGCTCAGGAGGGACGGATCAGCCGCCGAGAGCCTTGAGCCACGTGCGACGCGCCTCGAGCGCGTCGGTCGCGTTCGCGATGGCCTTCTTGTCGCCCGACTTCTTGGCTGCCTCGAGCTCGTCCTCGAGCTTCTGGATCGCCTCGGTGAGCTGACGCGTCATGTCGTTCGCGCGGGCCTTCTGCTCGGGATCGTTGCGCTTCCAGTCGGCGTCCTCGCGCGAGCGCAGGGCGTTCTCGACGCGGCGCAGCTCGTCATCGAGCGAACGCTCGGTCTCGCGCGGGAAGATGCGGCCGATCTCGTCCCAGCGGCGCTGGATGCCCGTGAGGACGGCGCGCGCCTTGGCGATGTCGCGCTCGTCGCCGACAGCCTTCGCCTCCTCGAGGAGGGCGCGCTTGAGCTCGATCTTCTCGCGCGACGCTTCGGCGTCCGCCGCCTCGCGCTCGATGCGTGCGCCGTACAGCGCGTCGCCGGCGGCCTTGAACCGCGCCCACAGCGCATCGTCGACCTTCTTGCCCGCACGGCCCGCGGTCTTCCACTGGTCGAGCAGCTCGCGGTACGCGGGGATGCCGTCCTCGCCCTTGGGCGCGAGGGCCTCGGCCTTCTCGACCAGCCGGGTCTTGCGGTCGCGGACGCCCTTGTGCGCCTCGTCGAGCTCGGCGTAGAACGCCCGGCGGTGCTTGTCGACCGTGGCGCGCGCATCGCGGAATCGCTTCCAGAGCTGCTGCGCGGTGGCCTTGGGCAGCCGGGGGCCGTTCTGCTGCTGGGACTGCCACTGGTCGAACAGCGAGTTGAGTTCGGCCGTCGCCTGCTTCCACTGCACGGTGCGCGGGTCGCGGGCGGCGAGTGCCTCGGCCTTCTCGACCAGCTCGGTACGCGCCTTGACAGCGTCGTCGACGGCTTCCCGCGCGGCGACCGCCTCGGTCGCGGACTCGGCGGCGAGCGTCTCGGTGAGCGCGGCGACGCGCGCGACGAGGCTCGCGATGTCGCCCACGGCGGCCGCGCCGTCGAGCTTGCCGTTGATCGTCCGCGCGGTCGAGCGCAGGTCGGAGGCGGAGGCGCCGCCACGACGGTGGCGCACCTCGAGGAGGGTCACCTCGCTCGCGAGGTCGTTGTACTTGCGCTCGAAGTAGGCCAGCGCCTCTTCGGCGGAGCCGTCGGGGTACTGTCCCACGACACGCCACCCGTCGGCCTCGCGGACCGAGACGGTGCCGTCGTCGTCGACGCGGCCCCACGGCTCATCGGCGGACGGGGAGGCCTCGACGACGACGTCCACGACCTCGACCGCGACGACGTCGCCGTCTTCGACGACCTCTGCGACTCCGACCACCTCGACGGCGACGACCTCGGAGTCCTCGATGACCTCCACGACGTCGATCTCGACGACCTCGACCTCGAGGTCGTCGACGGATTCCGCCGCGACGAGGTCATCCGTCGCCTCCTCGGATTCGACCGCGTCGGCGGCAGAGGCGTCCTCCGCGGGCGCGGCCGACTCGGTCTCTGTGGAGTCGTCGGCGGTGGTCGCGTCCGCGTCCGCCGCGAGATCTGTCTCGGTGGCGGCGTCGTCGGCGACGGCCGGGGTCTCGTTGTCGTCGGCCCCGGTGGTCTCGGGAACGTCGGTCTCGGGCTGGAAGTCTGCTGCGGCAGTCACGGGTTGCACCTCATCGCGGCTCGCGCCGTCTGTAGGGAGTAGGACGGCTCACAGCCTAGTACGGCGGATGCCTCGTCCGAGGTGCAGTTGTGGCGCGAGACGCCGGATGTCAGGGGGTCGGCGTGGGCGTCGCGCCCGGCCCCGGCGTGGTCGCCGTCGGCGTCGGCTCCGGCGTGGTCGAAGCCGGGGTCGACGACGGCGACGGCTCGGGGGCACCGGGGCCGGCGACGAAGTAGAGCGTCTGCGCACCGATCAGACCGAGCACGAGCACGCCGCCGACGATGCCGGCGATCAGGTTGTCGCGCGTGCGGCGGCGCGCCTGGCCGTCGTGGAACTGACGTCGCGCCTCGTACAGCCGCGTGCGCTCCCGCGCAGCACGCGCGTCGCGGTCCTTGCCACCGGTCGCCACGTGACCTCCTCGTTCGGTTCGTGTCAGGCTCATGCGCCTCGTGCCAGGCAGCGCCCGGGCGGCTTGATCATACGGGCCCGCACCCCGGCCGCCAAACCACGACGGAGCCCGTGTCGCCGGCCCGGGATAGCCTGGTGGGGTGACAGGTCCCACCGCGCTCTTCCAGGGGCTGACGCCTCTCGCCGTGCGCATGCGACCGACCTCGCTCGACGAGGTCGCGGGGCAGTCGCACCTGCTGCGCGCGGGGTCCCCGCTGGTGACGCTCGCGAATCCGGATGCCGCGGCCCGCGCTGCGACGTCGGTCATCCTGTGGGGACCGCCCGGCACGGGAAAGACCACGCTCGCGCAGGCGATCGCCCGCTCCTCCGGGCGCCGGTTCGTCGAGCTCTCGGCGGTGACCGCCGGCGTGCGCGACGTGCGCGAGGTCATGCAGGAGGCCTTGACCCAGCGCGATCTCTACGGCCAGTCCACCATCCTGTTCCTCGACGAGATCCACCGCTTCACGAAGGCCCAGCAGGATGCCCTGCTGCCGGGCGTAGAGAACGGCTGGGTCGTGCTCATCGCGGCGACGACCGAGAATCCGTCGTTCTCGGTGATCTCGCCACTTCTGTCTCGGTCGCTGCTGCTGACGCTGAAGCCGCTCACCGACGAAGACCTCGGCATGCTCCTCGACCGGGCGGTGTCCGATCCCCGGGGCTTGTCGGGCGCGGTGGTGCTCGGGGGCGAAGCGCGCGCAGCGCTCGTGCGGCTCGCATCGGGCGACGCACGCCGCGCATTGACGGCACTCGAGGCGGCAGCATCCCTCGCGCTGCCGAATGATGACGACGACGAAGACGCGGCGGCGACCCCCGAGATCTCGGCCGAGAACGTCGCCCAGGCGGTCGATCGGGCTCTGCTGCGCTACGACCGCCAGGGCGATGAGCACTACGACGTGATCAGCGCCTTCATCAAGTCCATCCGCGGCTCGGACGTGGACGCCGCGATGCACTACCTCGCGCGCATGATCGAGGCCGGGGAAGACCCGCGGTTCATCGCCCGCCGCCTCATCATCTCGGCTGCGGAGGACATCGGCCTCGCCGACCCCCAGGCGCTGCCGATCGCCGTGGCCGCCGCAGACGCGGTGCAGTTCATCGGCATGCCCGAGGGCCGCATCCCTCTCGCGGAGGCGACCGCGTACCTCGCGACGACCGCGAAGTCGAACGCGGCCTACCTCGCGATCGACGCGGCGATCGCCGACGTGCGCTCGGGTGGCTTCGGCCGCGTGCCGATCCACCTGCGCGACGCGCACTACCCGGGGGCGAAGCGCCTGGGCCACGGCAAGGGCTACGTCTACCCGCACGACGCCGAGATCGGCATCGCCGCCCAGCAGTACCTCCCCGACGAACTGCGGGGCCGTCGCTACTACGAGCCGAAGGCGCTCGGTGCCGAGCGCGACGTCCAGGCGCGCCTCGAGAAGATCCGTCGCATCCTCGACGGCGGTTGACGGTCGTCGGTTGACGTGCGATATCCCTCAGAGGTAGATTAATATCCCTCAGAGGGATATCGCCCTCATCGTGTCAGGAGGTGCCGCATGCAACTCGTGATCCTCGGCCTGCTGCTCGGCGGCCCGCTGTCGCTCTATGACCTGCAGAAGCGGTTCGCCGCCGGCATCTCGCTGTTCTACAGCGCGAGCTCCGGCAGCATCCAGCGCGCCCTGCAGCACCTCGTGCACGACGGTTCCGTGGTCGTCGCGGAGGCCGACGGCAGCCGGCGCGGCCGCAAGGTCCACCGGATCACCGACCGGGGGCGTGAACGTTGGCGCGCGTGGATGAGGGCACCGATCTCCACGGGAACGGATGCTGAGACAACTGTCCTCGCGAAGGTCTACCTGCTCGGCCGGCTCGACGCTCCGGAGGACCGGGCGGATGCGATCCGCAGCATCCGTGACCACATCGATGGTTCGCGCGCGGCGCTGGAGACCCTCGCGACCGAGGTCGACGCGCAGGCTGCGGGCCTCGACGACGCGTCGCGGCGAATCTTCTCGTTCCAGCGCGCGACCCTCGACTACGGGCTGCGCTCGCATGCCCTCATGCGCGAGTGGATCGACGAAGTGGGGGACCGCGGATGAGCGAGAAGCAGCAGGCGACCCGTGCGCGCGCACTCTTCGGCGCAGCCGCCGCCGTGGCCCTCGTCGTGGCCGTCATCTTCGCAACCGTCGGCGACGGGGTCGAGGTCCCCGGGGTGACGGGACTGCGTGCCTGGGTGATCGATGGCGGCCACACACTCGTGTGGGTGCTGCTGACCGTGGCCTTCGCGATCGCCGCGGTGCGCGCCGCGTGGAGCCGGCTGTCGAACGGGATCGCGATCGCCGCGGGGATCACCTACGCCGTCTTCCTGATCGCCGTGTTCGTGTGGAGGTGACCCGATGACCCTCGCTCCCGCCGCCGTCGCCGCCGTCGTCGCGTGCCTCGTGCTCGGCGCCCTCGCCGTGCTGCAGATCTGCGTCGCCGCGGGTGCTCCGTGGGGCAGGTTGGTGTGGGGCGGGGCGCACCGCGTGCTGCCCCGCCGGCTGCGCATCGCCAGCGCGGCGTCGGTCCTGCTCTACGCGGGCTTCGCTGCGGTCCTCCTCAGTCGCGCGGGAATTCTGCCCGGCGGCGACAGCATCGTCATCCGCATCCTGACCTGGCTGCTCTTCGCCTATTTCGCCGTCGGGATCGTCATGAACGCGATCTCGCGCAGTCGCGCCGAGCGCCTCACGATGACCCCCGTGTGCGTGGTGCTCGCGGCGTCGACGCTGGTCATCGCCCTCTCATGAAGGCCCGACGCCGCGTCTGGTAGGCTTGAGCGGCTCGAAACGCCGTTTTCGGGCATCCCCTCTCTTCCTGACCTACCTTCCGGCATGCCCCGGCGTGCAGTCCGGACAGGGCGAAGACAGGGCGATACGTCCGCGAGCCGTGAAAGACACGGCAGCGTCATCGAAAGGAACACTTCGTGGCAACGAAGTCCCAGGACCGCCGCAAGGTCCGTCTGTCGCGCGCCCTCGGCGTCGCGCTCACCCCCAAGGCCGCCCGCTACCTCGAGAAGCGTCCCTACGCACCGGGCGAGCACGGCCGCACCAAGCGCAAGCAGGACAGCGACTACGCCGTCCGCCTCCGCGAGAAGCAGCGTCTGCGCGAGCAGTACGGCATCCGCGAGAAGCAGCTGCGCATCCAGTTCAACGAGGCCCGCCGCACCCAGGGCCTGACGGGTGAGAACCTCGTCGAGCAGCTCGAGATGCGTCTGGACGCGCTCGTCCTGCGCGCCGGCTTCGCCCGCACCACCGCGCAGGCGCGTCAGCTCGTCGTGCACCGCCACATCCTCGTGGACGGCCAGCTCGTCGACCGCCCGTCGTTCCGCGTGAAGCCGGGTCAGCTCATCCACGTCAAGGCCAAGAGCGAGGGCCTCGAGCCCTTCCAGGTCGCAGCTCTCGGCGGTCACGCCGAGGTCCTGCCGCCCGTTCCGGGCTACCTCGAGGTCGAGCTCGACAAGCTCCAGGCCCGTCTCGTGCGTCGCCCCAAGCGCGCCGAGGTCCCCGTGGTCTGCGACGTCCAGCTCGTCGTCGAGTACTACGCGGCGCGCTAGCGCCGCGGGCGGATGCGGTGCGCAGCACCGCGTCCGCAAAGGGTACAGCTCGCTGATACTCAGCAACGCATGAAGGGCGTCGGGGTCACCCGGCGCCCTTCGTCGTTTCCGCATACGATGGGGGGATGCCGCGCCCCGGCGGCCCGCGAGGAAGTGGTGACATGAAGAACCTCCTGTGGTTCCTGTTCGGCATCGCCGGCGGATTCGTTCTCGCGCACCTGGTCAACAAGGACCCGCGCGGCCACGAGATCCTCGCCGATGTCGACGCCCGCATCACGGAGTTCACCGACCGCATGGGCGACGCGTATCGCGAACAGGAGGCGCGCTTCGCCGGCCTCGTCGACGACGTGAGGGATGCCGCCGCCGACGCGGCGTCGAGCGCCCGGGCCGCAGCATCCGATGCCGTCGAGAACGTCGCCGACGCCGTCGGCGACGCGGCCCGCAAGATCGCCGACTGAGCGACAGCAGATGCCCCGGCGGCACCGCACCGCCGCCCCGCTCGAGCCCCACCCAGACACCCCGAACACGCACGCATTCGCACGCACACGCAAGGATCCGCATGAAGACCGCCGAGATCGCACAGCGCTTCCTCGATTACTTCGAGAAGAACGGCCACACCATCGTCCCCTCGGCATCGCTGGTGACCGACGACCCGGCGCTCCTGTTCACGGTGGCCGGCATGGTGCCCTTCATCCCGTATCTGTCGGGCGACGTGCCCGCTCCGTACCCCCGGGCGGCCGACAACCAGAAGTGCATCCGCACCAACGACATCGAAGAGGTCGGCAAGACGCCGCGTCACGGCACGTTCTTCCAGATGCTCGGCAACTGGTCCTTCGGGGACTACTTCAAGGAGGGCGCGATCCGCTACGCGTGGGATCTGCTGACGACGCCCGAGGCCGAGGGGGGCCTGGGCTTCGACCAGAAGGACCTGTGGGTCACCGTCTATGAAGAGGACGACGAGGCGCACGACCTCTGGCTGCAGCTGACCGATCTGCCGGAGGAGCGCATCCAGCGCCTCGGCAAGGACACGAACTACTGGAGCACCGGTCTTCCGGGTCCTGCCGGCCCCTGCTCGGAGATCTTCTTCGACCGCGGCCCGGAGTACGGCATCGACGGCGGTCCCGCCACCGACGACGACCGCTACGTCGAGATCTGGAACCTCGTGTTCATGCAGTACGAGATCACCAACGTGCGCTCGAAGTACGACTTCGACATCGTCGGCGAGCTGCCGAACAAGAACATCGACACCGGCATGGGCCTCGAGCGCATCGCGTTCATCAAGCAGGGCGTCGACAACATGTACGAGACCGACCAGGTGCGCCCGGTCCTCGACAAGGCCGTCGGGCTCTCGGGCCGCACCTACGGCGCGAACCACGACGACGACGTGCGCTTCCGCGTCGTCGCCGACCACGTCCGCTCGTCGCTCATGCTCATGTCGGACGGCGTCACCCCGTCCAACGACGGCCGCGGCTACATCCTGCGCCGCCTCATGCGCCGCGTGATCCGCTCGATGCGCCTGCTCGGGGTCGACGGACCGACTTTCGCCGTCCTCTTCGAGGCGTCCCGCGACGCCATGAAGGACGCCTACCCGGTCGTCGAGGCCGACTGGGCCCGCATCTCGCAGTACGCGCTCGCGGAGGAGGCGACGTTCCTGCGCACCCTCGCGGCAGGGGAGTCGATCCTGGACGAGTCGCTCACCGAGACCAAGGCCGCGGGTGGCACCACCCTGACGGGTGCCGAGGCGTTCCTCCTCCACGACACCTACGGCTTCCCGATCGACCTCACCCTCGAGATCGCCGAGGAGGCCGGCCTCAGCGTCGACCGCGCGGCGTTCGACGGCCTCATGCAGGAGCAGCGCGCACGCGCCAAGGCCGACGCGCGGGCACGCAAGCGCCAGCTCGCCGACACCAGCGTGTACCGCGACCTGCGCGCGCAGGGCGAGACCGTCTTCACCGGCTACACCGACCTCGAGGCCGAGTCCCAGGTGCTCGGCATCCTCGTCGACGGCGTCTCGGTCGACCGCGCGAGCGTGGGGCAGATCGCCGAGGTGATCCTCGCCGAGACCGCGCTGTACGCCGAGTCCGGCGGGCAGGTCGCCGACAAGGGCGTCATCGTCGGGCCAGGGTACGAGCTCGAGGTGCTCGACGTGCAGAAGCCGGTGCCCGGGCTGATCAGCCACACCGTCGAGGTGTCGACGGGTGAGGTGGGCGTCGGCCAGGCCGCGACGACGGTGGTGGATGCCGCGAACCGACGCGCCGCCCGGCAGGCGCACTCCGCGACGCACCTGGTGCACGCGGCGTTGCGCGACACCCTCGGCAAGACGGCGACGCAGGCGGGCTCGCTCAACCGCGCGGGCTACATGCGCTTCGACTTCTCGTGGGGACAGGCGCTGTCCGACGACACCAGGAGCGAGATCGAGGAGATCGCGAACAACGCGGTGCGCGACAACCTCGAGGTCACCACGCGCGTGCTCCCGCTCGACGAGGCCAAGTCGCTCGGCGCGATGGCGCTGTTCGGCGAGAAGTACGGCGACACCGTGCGCATGGTCGACATCGGCGGCCCGTGGTCGCGCGAGCTCTGCGCCGGCACGCACGTGTCGACGAGCGCCGAGGTCGGACTCATCAGCCTCGTCGGCGAGTCGTCGGTGGGCGCGTCCAACCGCCGCGTCGAAGCGCTCGTCGGTCTGGACGCGTTCCGCTCACTCGCGGCCGAGCGGGCGCTCGTGTCGCAGCTCACGACCTCGCTCAAGGCGCCGCGCGAGCAGCTGCCCGCGCGCATCGCGGAGCTCCAGGCGAGCCTCAAGGCCGCCGAGAAGAAGATCGCCGCCTTCGAGGCGAAGGCTCTCGGCGACCGGCTCCCCGCACTCGCGGCGGCCGCGACCCGCGTCGGCGACACGGTCGTGGTGGCCGAGTCGCTCGGCGGCGCGGCATCCGCCGACGACGTCCGCTCGCTGGCCCTGCAGGTGCGCGAGCGCCTCGGCTCCGACGCGGCGGTCGTCGCCCTCGGCGCGGTCGTGAACGACCGTCCGGTCGTGATCGTCACGACCAACGACGCCGCCCGCGCGGCCGGCGCGAAGGCCGGCGTGCTCGCCAAGGGCGCCGCGGGCGTGCTCGGCGGCGGCGGAGGCGGTCGCGACGACGTGGCGCAGGGCGGCGGAACGGATGCTGCGGCCCTGCCCGCGGCGCTGACCTCGGTCAAGGACGCGCTCGGCGCGTGAGCGCAGCGCCGATGAGCACCTGGCGGCGGGGGACGCGGCTCGGCATCGATGTGGGCAAGGCCCGGGTCGGGGTCGCGAAGTGCGACCCCGACGGGCTGCTCGCGACTCCGGTGGAGACCGTGCCGCGCGACGACGGATCCGTGGCGCGCATCGTGGCCCTCGCGGAGGAGTATTCGGCGGTCGAGCTCTACGTGGGCCTGCCGCTGAACATGCGCGGCGAGGACACCGCCTCGACCCAGGACGCCCGGGACTTCGCCGCAGCACTGGCGGCAGCATCCGGGCTTCCGCTGCGGCTCGTCGACGAGCGCCTTTCCACCGTCTCGGCACACGCGGCGCTGCGCAGTTCGGGCAGAACACAGCGTTCGTCGCGTAACATCGTGGACCAGGTCGCCGCGGTCGTCCTGCTTCAGCAAGCGCTCGACGTCGAGAAGAGCACCGGACGACCCCCCGGAACCCCCGTCCCCCAGGAGCCCGCCTGATGCCCGACTCATCGCCCCACGGCGAAGCAGTTCCCCCGTCGCGCCGCGCCGCCCGCGAGGCAGCGCGACGGGCGGCGACGGGGGCGACGCCGACGACGCCGGACGCCGCGGCCGCTGCGCCCGCGCCGGCCCCGGCTCCTGCCGCCCCGGCGCCCACGTGGGAATCGCTCATCACCGGCTCCACTCCCGTCGTCGGGAGCGGTCCCGGTACCTCCGCGCCGTCGGCGCCGGCCGCACCGGTCGATCAGCCGACGCCGGGCAGCGGATTCCAGCCGGTGCCGCTGCGCACGCCGCGTCCGACGACGGAGCCCATCGACATCGGCACGCCGGCCGATGACGACCCTTGGATCTTCGCCTCCGCCGGCGCCAGCCCCGCGATGCCGTACAGCCGCGGTGCGGCGGCGCCGGCTGCTGCGGCGGCTGCCGCTCCGTCGGCGGCCCGGGGCACGATGACCGTCCGCGACGAGGCCGACGAGCCGTCGGCTCCGTCCGGCTCGCTCGAGGATCTCTTCAGCGGGTCCGCCTCGACGAACGACATCGGGCACACGCCCCCGCCGCCGAACAAGAAGCGCCGGCGCATCGGCGGCTGGATCGCCCTCGGCGTGGTGCTGCTGATCCTCGGCGGCATCGCTGCCGGCGGCCTGTACGTGTGGAACACGTACGAGGACAAGATCCGCGAGGTCATGGGGTGGGAAGAGCCCAAGGACTACGAGGAGGGACTCGCGAACGGCGAGACGTTCGTCACGATCGAGTCCGGTTTCACCGGTCAGCCGATCTCGGAGGCGCTGTACGACGCCGGCGTGACGAAGACTCCGGACGCGTTCTACGACTACCTCATCAAGAGCGAGCAGAACCCCACCTTCCAGCCGGGCGTCTACAGGCTGCAGAAGGAGATGACCAGCGAGGCCGCCCTGGCGATGCTGCTGGATCCCGCGAACAAGCAGGAGTTCACCGCCCAGATCCCCGAGGGCTTCACCGTCGAGGGCACGCTCCAGCGGATCTCCGAGGGCACCGGCATCCCGCTCGAGGAGCTCACCGCCGCCGCGGCTGATCCTTCGGCGTACGGCGTGGCGGCCGATCCGGACGTCGTGGCGGCAGGCGGACAGCCGCTCGAGGGCTGGCTGTTCCCGGCGACCTACACGTTCGACCCCAGCGTCACGGCGCAGTCGGCGATCCAGGCCCTCGTCGACCGCACGAAGCAGTCGCTCGACACCGCCGGCGTGCCGGAGGAGAGGCGCCAGGAGATCCTGACGACCGCGTCGATCATCCAGCGCGAGGCGCGCTTCGAGGACGACATGAAGAAGGTGGCGCGTGTCATCCAGAATCGCCTCGACCCGAACAACCAGGAGACGTTCGGCAAGCTCCAGATGGACTCGACCGCGCAGTACGGATACGGAGAGATGCACGATGGGACGGTGAGCTCGTCCGAAGAGGCGCTCAACGACCCGAACCCCTGGAACACGTACGTGCACACCGGGCTGCCGGTCGGGCCGATCGCCAACCCCGGCGACGTCGCGATCGATGCCGCGATGCACCCGGCGGACGGCCCCTGGCTCTACTTCGTGACGGTGAACCTGAACACGGGCGAGACGCAGTTCAGCGCCACCTACAGCGAGCACCTGCGGTACGTCGAGCAGTGGCAGCAGTGGTGCCGCGACAACCCGGGCTCGGGGTGCTGAGCCCCCACGCGTCGCGTCTGGAGGTCTGGGGCGACCCGATCGCGCACAGCCGCTCGCCCGAACTGCATGCCGCGGCGTACGACGTACTGGGACTGGATTGGGCGTACGGGCGCCGCCGCGTGGACGAAGCGTCGTTCGGCGGCGAGCTCGCAGGACTCGACGGCACGTGGCGGGGCCTGTCGCTCACCATGCCGCTGAAAGGCGTCGCGTTCGCGGCCGCGGCGATGCGCGACCGCCGCGCCGAACTGACCGGTGCGGTCAACACGCTGCTGCTCGACTCCGACGGTCACCGCGGCTTCAACACCGACGTCGGCGGCATCGTCCGCACGCTCGCGGACGACGGCATCACGACCCTCCCGCGGGCGCGCATCGTCGGCGCCGGCGCCACCGCGACGTCGGCCCTGGTCGCGCTCGGAGAGCTCGGCGCCCGCGAGGTGGACGTGGTCGCGCGACGCCCCGAAGCCGTCGTGCCGCTCGCCGCCCTCGGCGACCGGATGGGCGTGACCGTCACGACGACGCCGTTCTCAGCATCCGTGCACGGTGAGGTTCCCCTCACGATCGCGACCCTTCCCGGCGACGCGCCGGTCACGGATGCTGCGGCCGACGCCCTCGCCCGGTCCGGCGGACTGCTGCTCGACGTCGTCTACGGCCACTGGCCCACCGCGCTGTCGGCCGCGTGGGAGCGCGCGGGCGCAGACGCGCGCTCGGGACTCGGGATGCTGCTGCACCAGGCGCTGCTGCAGATCCGCATCTTCCGGGACGGTGATGTCGACACCCCGCTCGACCGCGAAGGCGAGGCGCTGGCGGCGATGCGGCGATCCCTCGAGGAGCCGGCGACGGCGTAACGGCCTCCCGGGGCGTGGGAGACTGGACCAATGCTCCGCGTGCTCACGGCCGGCGAATCGCACGGCCCCGAACTCGTCGCCATCATGGAGGGCCTGCCTGCGGGCGTCCCCATCTCCCGCGCCGCGATCCAGGCGGATCTCGCGCGCCGCAAGCTGGGCTACGGCCGCGGTTCGCGCATGAAGTTCGAAGAGGACGAGCTCACGATCTCCTCCGGCGTCGTGCACGGCACGACCCTCGGCAGCCCCATCGCCCTGCGCATCGGCAACACCGAGTGGCCGAAGTGGGTCGAGGTCATGAGCGCCGAGCCCGTGGAGCTCACGGAGAAGTCCCGCGGCCGCGGCGCGGCGCTCACGCGCCCCCGCCCGGGCCACGCCGACCTCGTCGGCATGCAGAAGTACGGCTTCGACGAGGCCCGCCCGATCCTCGAGCGCGCCAGCGCCCGCGAGACGGCCGCGCGCGTCGCCCTCGGCGCACTCGCGCGCGCGTTCCTGGCCGAGCTCGGCATCCGCCTCGTCAGCCACACGCTCTCCATCGGACCGGTGCAGGTGCCGGCCGGCGCCACGCTGCCCACGCCCGACGACGTCGACGCGCTCGACGCCGACCCGCTGCGCTGCTTCGACCCCGCCACCAGCGCGGCGATGGTCGCCGAGGTCGACGAGGCCCGCAAGGACGGCGACACCCTCGGCGGCATCGTCGAGGTGCTCGCCTACGGCCTGCCGCCGGGGCTCGGCTCCCACGTGCACTGGGACCGCCGTCTCGACGCGAAGCTCGCGCAGGCGCTCATGAGCATCCAGGCGATCAAGGGCGTCGAGGTCGGCGACGGCTTCGAGACCACGCGCCGCCGCGGCTCCGCCGCGCACGACGAGCTGTTCGTGGCCGGCGACGGCATCACCCGGTCGAGCGACAAGGCCGGCGGCACCGAGGGCGGCATGTCGACCGGCACCGTGCTGCGCGTGCGGGCGGGGATGAAGCCCATCGCGACCGTGCCGCGCGCCCTGCGCACCGTCGACGTCGCGACCGGAGACGCCGCGTCTGCCCACCACCAGCGCTCGGACGTGTGCGCCGTGCCCGCTGCGGGCGTGGTCGCCGAGGCCATGGTCGCGGTCGTGCTCGCCGACGTCGTGCTCGAGAAGTTCGGCGGCGACAGCGTCGCCGAGACGCGCCGCAACCTCGAGGGCTACCTCGCGGCGATCCCCGACGCGCTGCACAGTGCGGCGGAGAGCGACGCCGGCCTCGCCGACCATGACCTCGCCCTCTGACGCCGTCGTGCTGATCGGTCCCATGGGGGCCGGCAAGACCAGCATCGGCAAGAAGGCGGCTCGCGCGCTGGGTGTGCCGTTCTTCGACACCGACGCGGCGGTCGTGCGCGACCACGGACCGATCGAGCAGCTGTTCGTCGAGCGCGGCGAAGCCCACTTCCGCGCCGTCGAGCGCGCCGCCGTCGTCGAAGGGCTCGCCACCGGCGGCGTCGTCTCGCTGGGCGGAGGCGCCGTGCTGCACCCCGAGACCCGTGCCGACCTCGCCGCCCACCGGGTCGTGCTGCTGACCGTCGCACCGCGCGTGGTGGCCGGCCGCGTGCGCGACTCGAACCGGCCGCTGCTGCAGGGCGACGACGCGATCGAGCGCTGGATGGCGATCTTCGCGGAGCGCCGCCCGGTGTACGAAGAGCTCGCCGATGTCACGTTCGACACCTCGAGCGGGCCCGTGCAGGACGTCGTCGACGCGCTCGTCGCGTGGATCCGCGGGGGCGACGTCGACCCGTCGACCCGTGTCGGCGCAGAGCAGAAGGAGCAGACCGCATGACGGATGCCACGACCATCACCGTGAGCGGAGACGCGAGCTACGACATCACCGTGGGACACGGCATCCTGTCGTCCCTCGGCGATGCGCTGCCGCCCGCCGCACGCAAGGTGCTCGTGATCCACCCGCCGACCCTCGCCGCCGAAGCGGAGCGGCTGCGCGCGCAGCTCGTGGGCGACCGCGAGGTGCTGCTCGCCGAGATCCCCGACGCCGAAGCGGGCAAGCGCATCGAGGTGGCCGCGTTCTGCTGGCAGGTCATGGGCAAGGCCGACTTCACGCGCACGGACGCCGTCGTGGGCTTCGGCGGCGGAGCGGTCACCGACCTCGCCGGGTTCGTGGCGGCGACGTGGCTGCGCGGCGTCGAGGTCGTGCAGGTGCCGACCACCGTGCTCGGCATGGTCGACGCCGCCGTCGGCGGCAAGACCGGTGTGAACACCGCCGAGGGCAAGAACCTGGTGGGCGCGTTCTGGGCGCCGCGCGGCGTCCTCTGCGATCTCGACCTGCTCGACTCGCTGTCGCGCAACGAGCGGGTCGCCGGCTTCGCCGAAGTGGTCAAGGCCGGCTTCATCTGGGCTCCCGAGATCCTCGAGCTCATCGAGGCGGACCCCGAGACCGCCGTCGATCCGCAGAGTGCCGCGTTCCGCCGCAGCATCGAGCTCGCGATCGAGATGAAGGCGCGCGTCGCGGGGGAGGACCTCCGCGAAGCCGGCCTGCGCGAGATCCTCAATTACGGCCACACCCTCGGCCACGCCATCGAGCATGCCGAGCGGTACCGCTGGCGCCACGGCGCAGCGATCTCGGTCGGCATGGTCTTCGCCGCCGAGCTGTCGCGCCTCGCGGGGCGACTTCCGGATTCCGCCGCCCAGCGTCACCGCGACATCCTCGAGTCGCTCGGCCTGCCGACGAGCTACCGGCCCGGCGCGTGGCCGCAGCTGCTGTCGACGATGCAGCGCGACAAGAAGAGCCGCGGCGGGATGCTCCGCTTCATCGTGCTCGACGACATCGCCAAGCCCACGGTGCTGCAGGCGCCCGACGAGTCGCTGCTGTTCGCCGCGTACCAGGAGGTCGCCGGGTGACCGCGCCCATCGTGCGCCGCATCCGCTCCGACGAGTGGCAGGCGGTGCGCGAGCTGCGGCTCGAGTCCACCAGCGACCCCGACGCCGGCATCGCCTTCCTCGAGACGCCGGATCAGGTCGCCGCGCGTCCGGACCAGTTCTGGCGGGACCGCGCCGAGCTCGCCGCGGGCAGCGAGACGGCCGCCCAGTTCGTCGCCGTGGTCGACGACACGTGGGTCGGAAGCCTCTCGGTGCTGATCCGCGCGACGGGGCAGACCGATCACCTGGGCCGCTTCGTGGACGACCGCCGGGCGGACGTCGTCGGGGTGTACGTGAACCCTGCCCACCGCGGCTCCGGCGCCGTCGATCTCCTGCTCGCGGCGGCAGCGGAATGGGCGGGCTCCCTCGGCCTGCACCGGCTCAGCCTCGACGTGCACCGCGACAACCCGCGCGCGCAGGCCGCCTATCGCCGGGCGGGCTTCGTGCCCACCGGCGAGACGTTCACGAGCCGGATCGGGCCCGAGATCGTCATGTCGCGACCCCTCCCGTGACACACGGCAGGGCGGCGGCGGAGTCCGCTGATATCGTGCCACGGTGACCACGCCCCGCCGCCTCCTCCTCGTCAACGGACCCAACCTCAACCTGCTGGGAACCCGCGAGCCCGCGCTCTACGGCACGGCGACGCTCGCCGACGTGGAGCGGCTGACGACGGATGCTGCGGCCCGGCGCGGCTTCGAGGTGCGGGCGGTGCAGAGCAACCACGAGGGCGTGCTGCTCGACGCGATCCACGCCGCGCGGGAGGACTGCGCGGGCATCGTCGTCAACCCGGGCGGCCTCGCCCACACCTCGGTGGTGCTGCGCGACGCCCTGGCGGGCGTGGCGCTGCCCGTCGCCGAGGTGCACATCACGAACGTCCTCGCCCGCGAGGAGTTCCGCCACCACTCGTACATCGCCGACGTCGCGCTCGTGCACGTGATCGGCGAGGGTGTGATCGGGTACGAGACGGCCGTCGCGCGCCTCGTCGACATCATCACCGGGCAGGCCGAGGGCTGACGAATCGGCCGGGGACCAGGCATCCCGTAGAATCGAACGTCGGCATATCCGGTCCCCGAGCTCGTCGAAGGGGCAGCGATCGCCTCCTTCACTTCAACGAAACGGATTCGCACCCTCATGGCTTCCACCGCAGACATCAAGAACGGCGTCGTCCTCTCGATCGACGGACAGCTCTGGAACGTCATCGAGTTCCAGCACGTCAAGCCGGGCAAGGGCGGCGCGTTCGTCCGCACGAAGCTGAAGAACGTCGTCTCGGGCAAGGTCGTCGACCGCACGTACAACGCGGGCGCGAAGATCGACATCGAGAACGTGGACCGCCGCGACTTCACCTACCTCTACAACGACGGCGACAACTTCGTGTTCATGGACGTCGAGGACTACGACCAGATCAACGTCGGCGCGGCGACGGTCGGCGACGCCGCGCACTTCCTGCTCGAGAACCAGCAGGTGCAGATCGCGCTCAACAACGGCAACCCGCTCTACGTCGAGCTGCCGGCATCCGTCGTCCTCGAGATCACCTACACCGAGCCGGGCCTGCAGGGCGACCGCTCGTCGGCCGGCACGAAGGCTGCGACCGTCGAGACGGGCTACGAGATCCAGGTGCCGCTGTTCGTCGAGACGGGCACCAAGGTCAAGGTCGACACGCGCACGGGCGACTACCTCGGCCGCGTCAACTGACGCCCGGGCAGCTGACCGATGAGTGCCCGTACGAAGGCGCGCAAGCGCGCCCTCGACATCCTCTTCCAGGCCGACGTGCGCGGCGATGAGCCTGCGACCGTACTCGCGGCCGAGGCCAAGCGCGCGGCGAACGAGCCCGCCCGCCAGGCCTCGTGGCTGTACGCGCGCGAGATCGTCGACGGCGTGATCGACAACCAGGACGCGATCGACGAGCAGATCACGACGTTCGCGAAGGACTGGACGCTCGCCCGCATGCCCGCGGTCGACCGCGCGGTGCTGCGCATCGGCGCGTGGGAGATCCTCTACAACGACGAGGTTCCGACCGCGGTCGCGATCGACGAGGCTGTCGAGCTGGTCAAGGAGTTCTCGTCCGACGAGTCCGGCCCGTTCGTGCACGGCGTGCTCGCCCGCATCGCCCGCGCGAGCTGACGACGACCGGGCACCCGTCCCGGGTGTCGGGGGGACTTGGCAGGATGGATGCCGTGACCCCGCCGTCCGCCGGACCCCCTCCGTTCGTCGACCCCGGGCACATCCGCCGGTTCGCCGACAGCGGCACGTACGAACGCGGCGTCGGGTACTTCGCCGATGGCGCGGTCGAGCGCGTCGAATGGGATCCCGTCGCCTGCGTCGTCGAGGCTGTCGTCGCCGGCAGCGGCGGGCGCACCTACCGCAGTCGCGTCCGCCTCGATCCGCAGCGCGCCGACCATCCGATCGCGGCGACGTCGTGCACATGCCCCGTGCAGTTCGACTGCAAGCACACCGTGGCGACGCTGCTCGCGAGCAATCGTCTCGCGTCGGCCGCGCCTTCCCCCGACAGCGGATCGTCGTGGCGGGCCGTGTTCGCGAGCGCGGCGCCGCCGCGGCCGGTGCGCACCGCGCTGGCCCTCGGGGTCGAGCTCCGCCAGCGGATACGGCGGGGTGCGTCGACGTGGGCGCCGGCGCGCGTCGAGTCCGCGACGCCGCGCAGTCTGCACCAGCACGGAGCGGACGTGCTCGTCGGTCTCCGGCCGCTCGAGCGCTCGGGCCGCTCGGACGCGTGGATCAAGGGCGCCGTCTCATGGGACGCGCTGCGACGGCCCACCACCGCCTATGACCCCGCGCAGGCGCGCTGGTTCGCGGAGCTGCACAGCATCGGCCGCGACGTCCGCTCGTTCGGCGCCTTCTCCGACGTGTCGGAGTGGCTCACCCTCGACGACATAGAGTCGAGCCTGCTCTGGCCGCACCTCGCAGCCTCCGAGGGTCTCGGCATCCCGTTCGTCCCGACCAAGCGCACCACGACCGTCGTCCTCGCGACCTCCGCCACGGTGGCCGTGCGGGCGCACCGCACCGGTCGCGGGCTCGAGATCGCGCCCCTCGTCACGATCGACGGAGAGCACACGGATGCCGCGGCCCTGCGTCCCGTCGGACGCACGGGGGTGTACCGGTTCGCGGTCGACCACGAGCGCCTCGACCTCGTGCTCGCCGCCGTGCAGCTGCCCGACCCCGTTCCCGCGCTGCTCACGGCGCGCGAGCCGGTCGTGGTGCCCGGCCCGGAGGCCGAGGAGTTCGTCCGGGAGCACCTGCCCCGGATCGCGCGCCGGGTCGAGATCGACGCACCGGGGATCGACATCGCCGCACCGCCCCGGCCTCGCCTCGTCGCCCGCGTGCACTTCGAGCCGAATCACCGGCTCGTGTACACGCTGTCGTGGCGGTATGGCGACGGTGACCTCCTGGGGCTCGACGCGACCGGTGAAGACCGCGACCCGTCCGCCGAGGCGGCGGTCCGAGACCGCGTCGAGTCGCTGTGGCGCGACCACGCTCCCGTCGACTTCGCCTCCGCCGACACCCTCACGGGCCTCGACGCTGCGGAGTTCGCGTCGCGGCTGCTGCCGCTGCTCGAGGCCGACTCCGACGTGAGCGTCGAGATCTCGGGGGAGCGCCCGCAGTACCGCGAGCTCGCCGGCGACCCGCGCATCGACATCACGACGGTCGAGACGAACGACCCGGACTGGTTCGACCTCGGCGTCGTGGTGACGATCGACGGCCGCCGCGTACCCTTCGGCACGCTCTTCACGGCGCTTTCGCGCGGCCGCAAGAAGATCCTGCTCAGCGACGGCGCGTACTTCTCGCTGTCCCATCCCTCGCTGCAGCGCCTGCGCGACCTCATCGACGAGGCCGGCGAGCTCGAAGAGTGGGAGACCGGACCCCGCATCAGCCGTTACCAGACCGCCCTCTGGGCGGACTTCGAGGACCTCGCCGACGAGGCGCAGCCCGCGGTGTCGTGGCGCGCGACCGTCGAGGCGCTGCGCGACGCCGACGGCGTGCCGTCCGCCCCCTTGCCCGCCGGCGTCCACGCAGAGCTGCGTCCGTATCAGCGCGTCGGGTACGACTGGCTCGCCTTCCTGTGGGAGCACCGGCTCGGCGGCATCCTCGCCGACGACATGGGTCTCGGCAAGACGCTGCAGCTGCTGGCCCTCATCGCCCACGCGCGCGAGCAGGGGGAGCGGCGGCCGTTTCTCGTGGTCGCCCCGACGTCGGTGCTGTCGACCTGGCGGAGCGAGGCGGCGAGGTTCACCCCCGACCTGCGGGTGGCCGTCGTCGATGCGACGCGCGCGAAGCGCGGCACGACGGTGACGGATGCCACCACCACCGCCGACGTCGTCGTCACTTCGTACACGCTGCTCCGTCTCGACGAGCGCGAGTTCGGCGCGGTGGCGTGGGCCGGCCTCATCCTCGACGAGGCGCAGTTCGTGAAGAACAGCCAGACCAAGGCCTATCGAGCCGCGCGCGACCTCTCCGCCGACGTGGTGTTCGCGGTCACCGGCACCCCCCTGGAGAACAGCCTCACCGAGCTGTGGGCGCTGCTGTCGCTGACCGCGCCGGGGCTGTTCGCGTCGAGCCGGAGATTCCGCGAGGAGTACGTCGGCCCGATCGAGAAGGGCAAGGTGCCCGAGAACCAGGAGGGCGGGGCCTACCGCGCCGGGCGTCTCGCACGCCTTCGCCGCCGCATCCGCCCGCTCGTGCTGCGCCGCACGAAGGATCTCGTGGCCGCCGACCTCCCCGCCAAGCAGGAGCAGGAGGTGCGTATCGAGCTGGGTGCTGCGCACCGCGCCCTCTACGACACCGTGCTGCAGCGCGAGCGCCAGAAGGTGCTCGGACTCCTCGACGACCTCGACCGCAACCGCTTCATCGTGTTCCGCTCGCTGACCCTGCTCCGGATGCTGAGCCTGGCGCCCGAGCTGGTCGACCCCGCGCACGCGAGCATCGCTCCGAGCAAGCTCGCGGCGCTCTTCGAGCAGCTCGACGAAGCACTGGCGGAGGGGCACCGCGCGCTCGTCTTCAGCCAGTTCACGTCGTTCCTGGGTCTGGTCGCGACGCGGCTCGTGGCACGCGGCATCCCTTACGCATACCTCGACGGATCGACGCGCGACCGCGACGCCGCCGTCGCCGCCTTCCGCGGGGGAGAGGCGCCGGTGTTCCTCATCAGCCTCAAGGCCGGCGGGTTCGGCCTGACGCTGACCGAGGCGGACTACGTGTTCCTCCTCGACCCGTGGTGGAACCCCGCCGCCGAGGCGCAGGCGGTCGATCGTGCACACCGGATCGGCCAGCACCGCAGTGTGATGGTCTACCGCCTCATCGCGAGCGGCACGATCGAGGAGAAGGTGATGGCGCTGCAGCAGCGCAAGGCGCGGCTCTTCCGCTCGGTGATGGACGACGACGCGCTGTTCGGGCAGGCGCTGACGGCCGACGACATCCGCGGCCTCTTCGAGGACTGACGGCCGCGGCGGGCGCGGCCCGGTCCCGCGGATCCGGTTTTGCACGGCGGGCGATCCGGTCCGCCCGGAGGGCGTCGCCTAGACTCGTCTGGTTCGACAGGAGGGCAACCCCATGCGCATCACGGGCCTCGGCCACGCCGGAATGTTCATCGAGACGGCGGAAGGAAGCATCCTCTGCGACCCGGTGATCGGGCCGACCTTCTTCGGGTCATGGTTCCCGTTCCCCGACAACCGGGGACTCGACTGGGAGACGTACGGCAAGGCCGACTTCCTGTACATCTCCCACCGCCACCGCGACCACTTCGACCCGGCGCTCATGCACAGGTACGTGCCGAAGACCATCAAGGTCCTCCTGCCGGACTATCCGACCGACGACCTCGAGCAGGATCTGCGAAAGCTCGGCTACGACAACATCGTCTACACGCAGGCCGGTGTGCCGCTGGAGTTCGGCGACCTCAAGGTCATGGTCACGCCGCTGCGCGCACCGAGCGACGGCCCGATCGGCGACTCGTCCCTCTCGGTGGACGACGGTACCGCCAGCATCCTGAACCAGAACGACTCCCACCCGCTCGACCTCGAGAAGCTGATGTCGTTCTCGAAGCCCGAGGCGTACTTCACGCAGGTGTCGGGCGCGATCTGGTGGCCGATGGTCTACGACCTGCCTCAGGACGCCAAGCAGAACTTCGCGAAGCTCAAGCGCGACGCGCAGAACAAGCGCGCCATGTACTACATCGAGAAGGTCGACGCCGAGCACGTCTTCCCGATGGCGGGGCCACCCATGTTCCTGCGCGAAGAGCTCTTCAAGTACAACGGCTACGGCCTCGACGACGACGCGATCTTCACCGACCAGCGCCAGTTCCTCGCGCACATGGCGGAGCTGCGTCCCGACCAGAAGGGCTACGAGTTCGTGCCCGGCACCGTCGTCGAGCTCGACGGCGGGGAGATCTCGGTGACTCAGACGCTCTACACCCAGGCCGAGATCGACCGGGTCTTCGACGACAAGTGGGCCTACCTCGCCGAGCAGCGCGACTCGCGCCAGGACGAGGTGCGCGCCGAGGAGGCGACGCGGGCCGCCGTGCTCCCGCCCGACGAGATGCTCGCCGCGATCAAGGAGTGGTGGGAGCCGCTGCTGCGCCGCGCGCGCACCATCCGCAACGGCGTGGGCGGCGTGGTGCGCTTCCGCATCGGCGAGCTCGACATGGTGGTGGACTTCCCGAAGGCGAAAGTCCGCGAGTACGCCGAAGACGACGAGTGCATCTACTGGTACACCATCCCCGCCGACCTCGTCTCGACCAACATCGCGGACCACGAGATCGACTGGTCGAACTCGATCTTCCTCTCGATGCAGTTCGAGGTCGGGCGCAGCGGGAAGTTCAACGAGTTCCTCACGACCTTCCTCAAGTGCCTCTCGCGCGACCGGATCGAGTACGTCGAGAACTGGTATGCCGAGCAGACCGACCAGACCGAGGACGCCCAGCTCGGCGACTGGATCGTGCAGCGCCGCTGCCCGCATCTGCGCGCCGACCTCACCAAGACCGGCAAGATCGAGGACGGCGTGCTCACGTGCTCGCTCCACGACTGGAAGTGGGACCTCGCGAGCGGAAAGTGCCTGACGAGCCAGGGGCACCCGATCCGCGCGTCCCAGGTCGAGGACGACCTTTACCGCGCGGCGACGAGTCCCGCGGCCTGACCGGCATCCGGAACGCCGTCTCGTTGTAGATCTTCGACAACGAGGCGGCGGTTTCGTCCCCGGGTTTGTGTACAGGGTGCGCCAATCTGCGATGGCGCGTATCACTGCGCGGTCCGTTCGGGTCCTGATCACCGTGCCCGCGATCGCGGGCGATCCGAACCCGAAGGAGTCACGCCATGACCACCGTTCCCATCCACGGCGCCGGCGGCGTCGTTCCCGCGTCCACCGGTCGCCCGAACCCGCTGCGCTCCGTCCTCGCCGTCGAGGCCCGGGCCGAGGCCGCACTCAAGGTGTCGCTGCAGCGCTGGAGCATCCCCGCCCTGCGCGTCGCGCTCGGCGCCGTCTTCGCCGTCTTCGGCGCCCTGAAGCTCATCCCCGGTGTGAGCCCGGTCGAGGCGCTCGTGAGCGCCACGTGGGAGAAGCTCACGTTCGGCCTCGTGAGCGGCCAGGCGGCGCTCGTCGCCACCGCCGTCATCGAGGTCGCCGCCGGGGCACTGCTGATCGCCGGCGGGGCGTTCGCCCGAGTCGGCCTCGTCGTCCTCGCACTCGCGTTCGTCGGCATCCTGTCGCCGATCGTGCTGCTGCCCGCCGAGGTCTTCGGCCCGGTCGGCCCGACCCTCACCGGTCAGTACATCTTCAAGAACGTCGTGCTGATCGCCGCTGCGCTCGTCGTGGCCTCCCGCGTGCTCCGCGGCCCGGCACCACGCAGCTGACGGCTCACGTCCACACCGCGAGGGCCGACCCCGGTTCGGGGCCGGCCCTCGTGGTGTCGTAGACTGGTCGGCGATCACAGCAACCTTTAACACCGTCCTGTGAGGCGGAGAAGGGAGCGGCGGATGAGCACGCGCACCGTGCTGCACGAGGCCGACATCGCCCGGGCCCTGACTCGGATCTCCCACGAGATCCTCGAGTCCAACAAGGGTCCCGAAGGACTGGTCCTCCTCGGCATCCCCACTCGCGGCGTCACGCTCGCCCATCGGGTGGGCGCGCTCGTCGCCCAGTTCGGCGGCGCCCCCATACCGGTCGGGTCGCTCGACGTCACGATGTACCGCGACGACCTGCACCGGAACCCGACCCGCGCACCGCAGCCGACGCAGATCCCGGCCGGCGGCATCGACGGCAAGGTCGTCGTGCTCGTGGACGACGTGCTCTTCTCCGGTCGCAGCATCCGTGCCGCTCTCGACGCCCTTCAGGACATCGGCCGCCCGGCCGCCGTGCGGCTGGCGACGCTGGTCGACCGCGGACATCGCGAGCTTCCGATCCGGCCCGACTTCGTCGGCAAGAACCTGCCGAGCTCGCGCGAGGAGCGCGTGAACGTGCGCCTCGCCGAGACCGACGGCGTCGAGGAGGTGACGATCGAGTCATGAGGCATCTGCTCGACACCCAGACCCTGTCCCGCGAGGACGCGCTGCGCATCCTCGACGTCGCCGAGGACATGGCCGACACGCAGCGGCGTGAGGTCAAGAAGCTGCCGACCCTTCGGGGCAAGACCGTCGTCAACCTCTTCTTCGAGGACTCCACACGCACGCGCATCTCGTTCGAGGCGGCGGCGAAGCGGCTGTCGGCCGACGTCATCAACTTCTCGGCGAAGGGCTCCAGCGTCTCGAAGGGCGAGTCCCTCCAGGACACCGCGCAGACGCTTCAGGCGATGGGGGCGGACGCCGTCGTCATCCGCCACGGCGCGTCCGGGGCACCGCGCACCCTCGCGACGAGCGGCTGGATCAGCGCGGGCGTCGTCAATGCCGGCGACGGGACGCACGAGCATCCCACGCAGGCCCTGCTCGACGCGTTCACGATCCGCAAGCGCCGATTCGGCGACGACAGCCGCGGCCGGGACCTCGCCGGCGTCAAGGTCACCATCGTCGGCGACGTCCTGCACTCGCGCGTCGCACGCTCCAACGTGTGGCTGCTGAACACCCTGGGCGCCGACGTCACCCTCGTGTCGCCGCCCACGCTGGTGCCGCAGGACACGTCGAGCTGGCCGGCACGGGTGCTGTACGACCTCGACGAGGCGATCGCGGCCGAACCGGACGCCCTCATGATGCTGCGCATCCAGCTGGAGCGCATGAACGCTGCGTATTTCCCCACTGAACGGGAGTATTCGCGTCGCTGGGGCCTCGACGCACGCCGTCTGCAGGCGTTGGGAGCGGATAGCATTGTCATGCACCCCGGACCCATGAACCGGGGCCTGGAGATCTCCGCAGAAGCCGCTGACTCGCCGCGCTCGACCGTGCTCGAGCAGGTGGCCAACGGCGTCTCGGTGCGCATGGCCGCGCTCTACCTGCTGCTGGCGGGCGCGGAGCGCACCCCGGTCGAGTCCACGTCCGCGGCGGACGCCGTCGCCCCGGACGGCACAGAGAAGGAGAACACCCGATGAGCGAGACCCTTCTCTTCCGCGGAGCACTGGTCGAAGGATCGACCGCCGCCGACGTCCTCGTGGAGGACGGCGTGATCGCCGCCGTCGGCGCCGACGTCAGCCGTGCCGGCGCGACCGAGATCGACGTCGACGGCCTCGTGCTGCTGCCGGGCCTCGTCGACCTCCACACGCACCTGCGCGAACCGGGGTACGAGGCATCCGAGACGATCCTCACCGGTTCGCGCGCCGCCGCGGCCGGCGGGTACACCGCCGTGTTCGCGATGCCCAACACCTCTCCCGTGGCCGACACGGCCGGTGTCGTCGAGCAGGAGCTCGCCCTGGGCGAGGCCGCCGGCTACGTCACCGTGCAGCCGATCGGCGCCGTCACCGTCGGCCAGAAGGGCGAGCGACTCGCCGAGCTCGGCGCCATGGCCGACTCGCGCGCCCGGGTGCGCGTCTTCAGCGACGACGGCTTCTGCGTGTGGGACCCGCTCATCATGCGGCGGGCGCTCGAGTACGTGAAGGCGTTCGACGGCGTCATCGCGCAGCACGCGCAGGATCCCCGTCTCACCGAGGGCGCGCAGATGAACGAGGGCGCCGTGTCGGCCGAGCTCGGTCTCGCGGGCTGGCCCGCCGTCGCCGAGGAGTCGATCATCGCCCGCGACGTGCTCCTGGCCGAGCACGTCGGCTCGCGCCTGCACGTCTGCCACCTCTCGACGGCCGGGTCGGTCGAGATCATCCGCTGGGCCAAGCGCCGTGGCGTGAACGTCACCGCAGAGGTCACCCCGCACCACCTGCTCCTCACCGACGAGCTCGTGCGCGACTACGACGCCCGCTTCAAGGTGAACCCGCCGCTGCGCCGCGAGGAGGACGTGCTCGCGGTGCGCGAGGGCCTCGCCGACGGCACGATCGACATCGTCGCCACGGACCACGCGCCGCATCCCGCTGAGGCGAAGGCGTGCGAGTGGCACGCGGCCGCCAACGGCATGGTCGGGCTCGAGAGCGCGCTGCGCGTCGTGCAGCAGTCGATGGTCGACACGGGCCTCATCACGTGGGGCGACGTCGCCCGCGTCATGTCGCGCGAGCCCGCCCGCATCGGGCGGCTCGCGGGACACGGCACGCCGCTCACCGAGGGCCAGCCGGCATCGCTCGCGTTCTACGACCCGTCCCCGCGCCGCACGTTCACGGCGGACGACCTGCGCGGTCGGAGCAAGAACTCGCCGTACCTGGGCCGGGAGCTCCCGGGTGACGTGCGCTGGACGCTGCACCAGGGCACCGTCACGGTGGCCGACGGCGCCCTCCTCGACAGCCCGGGGGAGCGCGCATGACCCGGGAGGCCGCCCTCGGCGTCATGGTCGCGGTCACCATCGCCCTGCTCGGCGTACTCGTGTGGGCCTGGTGGCGACGAACGCGGCGCGACGCCGCGCTGGTCGCGCCGGTCGGCGAGATCCCCGCGGGGGCGGCGACGCTCTCGGCGTTCCCGACGCTCTACGTCGCGACCACGCGTCACGACGAGCCGCTCGAGCGCCTGGCGATCGGCGGCCTCGCGTTCCGCTCGCGCTCCGACGTGACCGTGACCGATGCCGGCGTCGCGCTCGACCTGACGGGCAAGCCGCGCGTGTTCCTCGCTGCCGACCGCATCGAGGACGTCGCGCAGGCCACGGTCGCGATCGACCGCGTCGTCGAGCCCGACGGCCTCGTGCGCCTCGCATGGCGCCTCGACGACGGCACCGTCGTCGACTCCTATCTCCGACCCCAGGATGCCTCGGCCCGCGCCCTCGCGGACGCCGTGGCCGGCATCCTTCCCCCGACCCAGACGGGAACCGACGCATGACCTCCCTGTTCCAGACCGACCCGGCCGTCCTCGTGCTCGAGGACGGGACCCGCCACCGCGGGCGCGCCTACGGCGCCCTCGGCACCACCATCGGCGAGGTGGTCTTCGCCACCGGCATGACCGGCTACCAGGAGACCCTCACCGACCCCTCGTACGCGGGCCAGATCGTGCTGCAGACGGCACCCCACATCGGCAACACCGGGATGAACGACGAGGACCCGGAGTCGCGACGCATCTGGGTGTCGGGCTACATCGTGCGCGACCCTTCCCGCGTCGTGTCGAACTGGCGCGCCGACGAGTCCCTCGACGACGCGCTGGTGAGCGACGGCGTCGTCGGCATCAGCGGCATCGACACGCGCGCGGTCACGCGTCACATCCGCTCGGCCGGCAGCATGCGCGGCGCCATCTTCTCGGGCGACGCCGCGCGGATCGACCCCGATGAGCAGCTGCGTCTGGTGCGCGAAGCGCCCGAGATGGCCGGCCAGAACCTCTCGGCACAGGTCTCGGTGGCCGCGGCCGAGGTCACCCCCGCGAAGGGCGAGCGCATCGGCAACCTCGCGGTGCTCGACCTCGGCGTCAAGCAGGCCACGGTCGACAACCTGGCCGCGCGCGGCTTCGACGTGCACGTGCTCCCCCAGGACGTGACGATCGACGGCATCCGCGCGATCGACCCGGTCGCGGTGTTCTACTCGAACGGCCCCGGCGACCCCGCCGCGTCGGGCGACCACGTCGACCTGCTGCGCGGCGTGCTCGACGACGGCCTGCCGTTCTTCGGCATCTGCTTCGGCAACCAGCTGCTCGGCCGCGCCCTCGGGCTCGGCACCTACAAGCTGCCGTTCGGCCATCGCGGCATCAACCAGCCCGTGCTCGACAAGGCCACCGGCCGCGTCGAGATCACCGCGCACAACCACGGCTTCGCGGTCGACGCGCCCGTCGACGGCGAGTTCGACAGCCCGAACGGCTACGGCAAGGTCGAGGTCAGCCACGTCGGCCTGAACGACCAGGTCGTCGAGGGCCTGCGTGCGCTCGAGATCCCGGCGTTCTCGGTGCAGTACCACCCCGAGGCCGCCGCCGGACCCCACGACGCCAACTACCTGTTCGACCGCTTCCGCGACCTCGTCGTCGCGAACCTCGAGAAGAAGGCCGCGAAGTAATGCCCAAGCGCGACGACATCAACTCCGTCCTCGTCATCGGATCCGGCCCGATCGTCATCGGCCAGGCGTGCGAGTTCGACTACTCGGGCACGCAGGCCTGCCGCGTGCTGCGCGAGGAGGGCGTGCGCGTCATCCTCGTGAACTCCAACCCGGCGACGATCATGACCGACCCGGACTTCGCCGATGCGACGTACATCGAGCCCATCAACTGGCGCGTGATCGAGACGATCATCGCGAAGGAGAAGCCCGACGCCATCCTGCCGACGCTCGGCGGCCAGACGGCGCTCAACGCTGCGATCGACCTGCACAAGCACGGCATCCTCGAGAAGTACGGCGTCGAGCTCATCGGCGCCGACTTCGAGGCGATCAACAAGGGCGAGGACCGCCAGATCTTCAAGGAGCTGGTGATCGCGGCCGGCGCCGATGTCGCGGCATCCGTCATCTGCCACACGATGGACGAACTGCTCGCCGGTGCCGAGAAGCTCGGCTACCCGCTCGTCGTGCGCCCCTCGTTCACGATGGGCGGCCTCGGGTCGGGCTTCGCGTACGACGAGGAGGACCTCCGCCGCATCGGCGGCGCGGGCCTGCACGACTCGCCGACCAACGAGGTGCTGCTCGAGGAGTCGATCCTCGGGTGGAAGGAGTACGAGCTCGAGCTCATGCGCGACACCGCCGACAACACGGTCGTCGTCTGCTCCATCGAGAACGTCGACCCCGTGGGTGTCCACACCGGCGACTCGATCACCGTCGCGCCGGCGCTCACACTCACCGACCGCGAGTACCAGAAGCTGCGCGACATCGGCATCGACATCATCCGCGCCGTGGGCGTCGACACCGGCGGCTGCAACATCCAGTTCGCGGTGGACCCGAAGACGGGCCGCATCATCGTCATCGAGATGAACCCGCGCGTCTCGCGCTCGTCGGCGCTCGCATCGAAGGCGACCGGCTTCCCGATCGCGAAGATCGCCGCGAAGCTCGCGATCGGCTACCGCCTCGATGAGATCCCGAACGACATCACGAAGGTGACGCCCGCGAGCTTCGAGCCCACGCTCGACTACGTGGTCGTGAAGGTGCCGCGCTTCAACTTCGAGAAGTTCCCGGCCGCCGACACCACCCTCACCACCACGATGAAGTCGGTGGGCGAGGCGATGGCGATCGGCCGCAACTACGCGACCGCGCTGCAGAAGGCGCTGCGCTCGCTCGAGAAGCGCGGCTCCAGCTTCCACTGGGGCGACGAGCCGCGGTCCGTCGACGAGCTGCTCGAGATCGCGAAGACCCCGACCGACGGCCGCATCGTCGTGCTGCAGCAGGCCCTCCGCAAGGGCGCGACGATCGAGCAGGCGTTCGAAGCCACCAAGATCGACCCGTGGTTCCTCGACCAGATCGTCCTCATCAACGAGGTCGCCGAGTTCGTGGCGAAGGCAGGGGAATTGGATGCCGCCACCCTGCGCATCGCGAAGGAGCACGGCTTCAGCGACGCCCAGATCGCGCATCTGCGCGGCGACACGGAGGTGCAGGTGCGCGGTGTGCGCCACGGCCTCGGCATCCGTCCCGTCTACAAGACCGTCGACACGTGCGCGGGGGAGTTCCCGGCTCTCACGCCCTACCACTACTCGAGCTATGACTTCGAGACCGAGGTCACGCCGTCGGAGCGCACGAAGGTCGTCATCATCGGCTCGGGCCCGAACCGCATCGGCCAGGGCGTCGAGTTCGACTACTCGTGCGTGCACGCGTCGTTCGCCCTCGCGGACGCCGGCTACGAGACCGTCATGGTCAACTGCAACCCCGAGACCGTGTCGACCGACTACGACACGTCCGACCGCCTGTACTTCGAGCCGCTGACCCTCGAGGACGTCCTCGAAGTGCTGCACGCGGAGGCGCAGTCGGGGAAGATCCTCGGCGTCATCTGCCAGCTCGGCGGCCAGACGCCGCTGGGCCTCGCGAAGGGCATCGAAGAGGCGGGCTACACGATCCTGGGCACGAAGCCCGCCGCGATCGACCTCGCCGAGGAGCGCGAGCTCTTCTCGCGCCTGCTCGACGACGCCGGACTCGTCGCGCCGCGCAACGGCACCGCGATCGACGTCGAGGGCGCCGTCGCGGTCGCCGAGGAGATCGGCTACCCGGTCCTGGTGCGCCCGAGCTTCGTGCTGGGCGGCCGCGGCATGGAGATCGTGTACTCGACCGAGGCGCTGCGCGACTACTTCGTCCGCGTCGCGGGCGAGGCGATCATCGGCCCGGGTCTCCCGCTCCTCGTGGACCGCTTCCTCGACGACGCCATCGAGCTCGACGTGGATGCGCTGCACGACGGCGACGAGCTCTACATCGGCGGCGTCATGGAGCACCTCGAGGAGGCCGGCATCCACTCCGGCGACTCGTCGTGCACGCTGCCGCCGGTGAGCCTCGGCCGCACCGACATCGACCGCGTCCGCGAGGCGACACGCGCCATCGCCGAGGGCGTGGGCGTGCGCGGCCTGCTCAACGTGCAGTTCGCGATCTCGGCGGGCGTGCTCTACGTCATCGAGGCGAACCCCCGCGCCAGCCGCACCGTGCCCTTCGTGTCGAAGGCGCTCGGCATCCCGCTCGCGAAGGCCGCATCGCGCATCATGGCCGGCGCCACCATCGCCGAACTGAAGACCGAGGGACTCCTGCCCGAGCAGGACGGGTCGCGCGTGCCGCTGGACGCCCCCGTCGCCGTCAAGGAGGCCGTGCTGCCGTTCAAGCGGTTCCGCACCCGCGACGGCCAGACCGTCGACTCGGTGCTCGGCCCCGAGATGCGCTCCACCGGCGAGGTCATGGGCATCGACCGCGACTTCCCGACCGCGTTCGCGAAGTCGCAGGAGGCCGCGTACGGCGGCATGCCGCAGTCGGGCACCGTGTTCATCTCGGTCGCCGACAGCGACAAGCGCGCGGTGATCCTGCCTGCGCACCGCCTTCAGGAGCTGGGCTTCGACCTCGTCGCGACAGAGGGCACCGCCGAGATCCTCGCCCGCAACGGCATCGACGTCCGGGTGGTGAACAAGTACTCCGAGACGCAGGATTCCGGCGGGACGAACATCGTCGACCTCATCAACGCGGGCGACATCGACATCGTCGTGAACACCCCGTCCGGCGGCGCCACGCGCGCCGACGGGTACGAGATCCGCGCCGCCGCGGTGGCCGGCGACAAGGCGCTGTTCACCACGATGGCCGTGCTCGGCGCCGCCGTGAGCGCGCTGCCGGTGCTGCGCGAAGGCTTCAAGGTCAAGAGCCTGCAGGAGTACGCGGCCGACCGGGTGGGCGCATGACCTCATTCGGCGAGCGCATCCGCGCGGGGATGGCGACGCATGGGCAGCTGTGCGTCGGCATCGATCCGCATGCCCACCTCCTGGCCGAGTGGGGATTGGATGCCTCTGCCGCCGGTGTGCGCGAATTCGGCCTGCGCGTGGTCGAGGCCGCCGCGGGCCGGGTCGCCGTCGTCAAGCCGCAGGTCTCGTTCTTCGAGGTCCACGGCTCGGCGGGCTTCGCCGCCCTCGAGGACGTGCTCGCGGCGGCGCGCGACGCTGGTCTGCTCGTGATCGCCGACGCCAAGCGCGGCGACATCGGCACCACGATGGACGCGTACGCCCAGGCGTGGCTGACGCCCGGCTCGTCGCTCGAAGCCGACGCGCTCACGGTGAGCCCGTTCCTGGGTGTCGGTGCACTCGACGGCACGTTCGACCTCGCCCATCGCCAGGGCAAGGGCGTTTTCGTCCTCGCGGCGACGAGCAACCCCGAGGCGCTCGGGCTGCAGCGCGCGCACCATGCCGACGGCGACACCGTCTCCGCCGGCATCGTTCGCGACGTCTCCGCCCGCAACGCGAGCATCACGCCCGCCGGCGAGTGGGGGAGCCTGGGCTTCGTCATCGGCGGCACCGTCGACTGGACGGACGCCGGCCTCCGGCCGTTCGCTCCGGTGGCGCCGATCCTCGGCCCGGGCTTCGGCCACCAGGGCGCGGAACCGCAGCACCTCGGTGCGCGCTTCGGCGTCCTGGCAGAAGCGGTGATAGCGTCGGAGAGCCGCAGCATCCTGGCTGCCGGACCCGACCGGCTCGCCGCGCGCATATCCGAGCGCGCCCTTCTCTACCGTGGTGATTGACATGCCCGATTCGCGCACTCCGCTACAGGCGGATCCGCTCCACACCCCCAGCGCTCACGTGCGGCCGCCCGAGGTCGACCGTGTGGCGGCCTCGCGTCGCGCCGTCGCCGCCCGCCGTGAACGCGCCGCCCTCAAGAAGGACGTCGCGATGCGGGTGATCACGCCGCAGGAGCTCCTGCGGCGTGCCCTCGCCGAGCCCACCTCGCCCGCGGGCGCGATGCGCGTGCCCGAGTTCCTCACCGCGATCCCCGCGATCGGCGAGGGCAAGCGCGACCGCATCCTGCAGGAGCTCGAGATCTCGCCGGTCAAGCGGCTCGGCGGCCTCGGCTCGCGCCAGCGCGAGGACCTGCGCCGGTTCCTCGACGCCCGCTGGCCCGAGGTCGAGCCCCGCGGCGGCCGCAGCCGCCTCGTCGTGCTCGCCGGCCCCACCGCCGTGGGAAAGGGCACGGTGGCCGCCCACATCAAGGAGCACCATCCCGAGATCGTGCTGTCGGTGTCGGCGACCACGCGCGCCCCGCGCCCGGGCGAAGTGGACGGAGAGCACTACTTCTTCGTGGACGACGCCGAGTTCGACCGCATGATCGAGGACGGCGAGCTGCTCGAGCACGCGACGGTCCACAACGCCCACCGCTACGGCACGCCGCGCCGTCCGATCGAGAAGGCCCTCGCAGAGGGCCGCACGGTCCTCCTCGAGATCGACCTGCAGGGCGCCCGCCAGGTGCGCGAGGCGGATCCGTCGGCCACACTCGTCTTCCTGCTGCCGCCGAGCTGGGACGAGCTCGTGCAGCGTCTCGTCGGCCGCGGCACCGAGGACGCCGCGGAGCGGGCCCGGCGCCTGCGCACGGCGAAGACCGAGCTGGCCTCGCAGGGCGAGTTCGACTACCGCGTCGTGAACGACGACGTCGCCCACGCGGCCGACGAGGTCGCCCGCCTCGCGCGCTGAGGCCACCCGCACACGCGGGAACCCGGAACCGTCGCGTAGAATGGTGGGATGCCTCGGCACCCCGGGGCTCCGCAGACTCTCATTCCATCCGATCCAGGAGGTTTCGCCATGGCCGGAACGAACCAGGGCATCATCGAGCCCCCCATCGACAGCCTGCTCGAGAAGGTCGACTCGAAGTACCAGCTCGTGATCTTCGCGTCCAAGCGCGCGCGCCAGATCAACGACTACTACTCCGACCTCCACGAGGGCAACCTGTTCGACAACGTGGGCCCGCTCGTCGACTCGACCGTCGAAGACAAGCCGCTCACCATCGCGATGCACGAGATCCACGAAGACAAGCTGCGCTTGCGCCGCGCGGAGTAATCCGTCGCAACCTCGATGCCCCCGAAGACGGCCGTGTCCGTCCTCGGGGGCATACTGGTGTCCGCCCCTCGGCGCCCGGGCACCACGACGACCGGAGCCATGACAACTGGAGTATCGATGACCGACCTGCGTCTGTTCACGTCCGAATCCGTCACCGAGGGCCACCCCGACAAGATCTGCGACCAGATCTCGGACTCGATCCTCGACGCGATCCTCGACGCGGACCCGCACGGTCGCGTCGCGGTCGAGACGCTCGTCACCACCGGCCTCGTCCATGTCGCGGGGGAGGTGTCGACGTCCGCGTACGTCGAGATCCCCGCGATCGTGCGCGACGTCGTCAACCGCATCGGCTACACCTCGAGCGACACCGGATTCGACGGCGACTCGTGCGGCGTGAGCGTCTCCATCGGGGCGCAGTCCTCCGACATCGCGGCCGGGGTCGACAAGGCGTTCGAGCGCCGCGAGGACGGCTCGGAAGACCCGCACGACCTGCAGGGCGCCGGCGATCAGGGCATCATGTTCGGCTACGCGACGACCGAGACGCCGCAGCTCATGCCGATGGCCGCGTGGACCGCCCACCGCATGGCCGAGCGACTCGCCGAGGTGCGCCGCTCGGGCGAGCTGCCGTTCCTGCGCCCCGACGGCAAGACCCAGGTCACGCTGGGCTACAACGGCAGCACGCCCCGGACGGTCCAGTCCGTCGTGCTCTCGACGCAGCACCACCCCGACATCTCGCAGAAGGCGCTGCGCGCCGCCGTCCGCGCCGAGGTGATCGACCCGGTCCTCGAGGCGACCGGGCTCGACCTGCCCGACGTGAACTACTACATCAACCCGGCGGGCCCGTTCGTCACCGGCGGTCCGAAGGGCGACGCCGGGCTCACGGGCCGCAAGATCATCATCGACACGTACGGCGGGGCATCCCGCCACGGCGGCGGCGCGTTCAGCGGCAAGGACCCGTCGAAGGTCGACCGCTCGGCCGCGTACGCGATGCGCTGGGTCGCGAAGAACGCGGTCGCGGCCGGCCTCGCTGACCGCCTCGAGGTGCAGGTCGCCTATGCGATCGGCAAGGCCAAGCCCGTCGGGCTCTACGTCGAGACGTTCGGCACCGGCCGCGTGGCCGACGAGCTGATCACGAAGGCGATCCTCGAGGTGTTCGATCTGCGCCCCAAGGCGATCATCGACCAGCTCGATCTGCTGCGACCGATCTACGCGCAGACCGCGGCGTACGGCCACTTCGGCCGAGAGCTGCCCGACTTCACATGGGAGCGCACGGACCGCGCCGACGCGTTGCGCGCGGCCGCAGGACTCTGACGCCGGCCGCGTGACAGCGGTGCACGACGACGAGCCCGACTCCGGCGACCGGCCACGCCGTGCCCGCCGGGTCGCCCGCGTGCTGATCGACTCGCCGCTGCCGCAGCTCGATCGCCTCTTCGACTACGAGATCCCCGCCGAGCTCGTCGCCGACGCCGTGCCGGGCGTGCGCGTGCGCGTGCCGCTGCGCAGTGCCGGGCGAGTCGTCGACGCGCTTCTCGTCGAGGTGGGGGAGCCGGATGCCTCGGACCGCCCGCTCTCACGGCTCGAGACCGTCGTGTCGCCGGTGCCGGTGCTGACGCCCGGACTGTATGCGCTGGCCCGACGTGCCGCCGATCGTGCGGCCGGCTCGGCGGGCGACATCCTGCGTCTCGCGATCCCGAAGCGGATGGTGCGCGCCGAGAAGGCCTGGCTCGCAGCCGGGCCACCGGAGCGCCCGACCGTGGACGCCGCGGATCGGTCCTGGGCCGACGGCGTCCTCGCCGCCTATCCCGGGCTCGCCGAGGCGCTCGACGGCGGCGAGCGCCTCGCGCTCGACGCACCGCCCGTGCCCGCGCGGCTCGACGACGGCTCCGTCGTCGGCTCCTGGGCGATCCTCCTCGCCGCCGCGGCGGCGCACACCCTCGCCGCGGGTCGCAGCGCCGTGATCGCCGTGCCGGATCATCGCGATCGCTCTCAGCTCGAGGCCGCACTCGCCGCACGCATCCCCGCCGATGCGCTCGTCCGCGACGATGCCAAGCAGAGCGGCCCGACCCGGTACTCCGCGTTCCTGCGCACCCTCGCCGAGGCGCCATGCGTGGTGATCGGCAACCGCTCCACCGTCTACGCGCCGGTATCCGAGCTCGGACTGGTCGCGCTGTGGGACGACGGCGACCCGCTCCTCGGCGAACCGCTCAGCCCGGGCGTCCACGCCCGCGACGCCGCACTGCTCCGGCAGGAGCTGCACGGCGGAGCCCTCGTCTTCGCAGGGCACACGCGCACCACCGACGTCGAGCGCCTGGTCGCGGTGGGCTGGGTGCGCGACCTCCCTGCGGCACGGCGCGTCAGCCCGCGCATCGTGCTGAGCGCGAACCGCGAGGGGGAGTCCCGCTCGGCGCGCGTCCCGTCCTCGGCGTTCGCCGCGGCGCGCGAGGCCCTCACCGAGGGTCCGGTGCTGGTGCAGGTCGCACGCCCGGGCTACGCACCCGTGCTCGTCTGCGCGAAATGCCGGCATCCCGCTCGCTGCGCCCACTGTGGCGGACCGCTCCACGCCGCACGGCAAGGCGCCGTCCCGACCTGCACGTGGTGCGGCCGCGCCGCCCACGCGTGGGCCTGCCCCGAGTGCCGGTCGACCCTGCTGCGGATGGCCTCCTCCGGCAGCGAGCGCACCGCCGACGAACTCGGCCGCGCGTTCCCGGGGACGCGCGTGATCATCGCCGACGGCGACCACCCGGTCGCTGAGGTCGACGCGCGACCCGCCCTCGTGGTGGCGACGCGCGGCGCCGAGCCGATCGCGGCCGGCGGCTATCGCGCGGTGATCCTGCTGGACGGAGACCGGATGCTGATGGCCGACGACCTGCGCATCGGCGAGTCGTGTCTGCGCTGGTGGTCGAATGCGGCAGCACTGGCCGCGCCGGGGGCTCCCGTGCACCTCGTCGGCGTCGGCGGCGAGGTCGCGCGTGCGCTCGCGACGTGGACGCAGGCCGCGTACGCCCGCGCCGAGCTCGCGGACCGGGCTCCGCTGCGCATGCCGCCCACCGTTCGCGTGGCCTCCGTCGACGGCCCGCGTCGTGCGGTGGACACCGCCATCGCCGAGTTGCGCGCGGCCGTCCCCGAGCTCGACGGCGAGGCGGTGCTCGGCCCGATCGCCCGCGACGAGTCGGTGCGCGCCCTGGTGCGGTTCGAGTACGGGCTCGGCGCGCGCGTGACCGAGAGTCTGCGCGCGTCCGTGGTGAGCCAGGCGATGAAGGGACGCCGCCCCGCGAAGGGTCGTACGCCCGGGCCCGCCCATACACTGAAGGTTCGGGTCGACGTGCCCGATCTCGATCTCTGACCCTCGACTTCCAGGAACGCCATGCGTCTCGTCTTCGCCGGCACACCGGCGCCGGCTGTGCCGTCGCTGCGCCGGCTCGCGGCATCCGCTCACGACATCGTCGCGGTCGTCACCCGCCAGGACGCCCCGCTCGGGCGCAAACGTGTGCTGACGCCGTCGCCGGTGGCCGCCGCTGCAGAGGAGCTCGGGCTGCCGGTGATCCGCGCCGACAGGCTCGATGCCGCCGTCACGGCCGAGATCGCGGCGCTCGAGCCCGACCTCGGCGTGATCGTCGCCTACGGCGGACTGGTGCGCGAGCCGCTGCTCTCCACGCCGGCGCACGGCTGGATCAACCTGCACTTCTCGCTGCTGCCGCGCTGGCGCGGCGCCGCCCCCGTGCAGCACGCGCTCATCGCCGGCGACGCCCGAACAGGCGCGAGCGTCTTCCAGCTCGTGCCGGAGCTCGACGCGGGCGACGTGTTCGGCGAGCTCGCGGTCGACGTGGCGGCAGGCACCACCGCGGGCGACCTGCTCGCGTCGCTGGCCGAGGACGGGGCCGGACTGCTCTCCGACGTGGTCGACGCCATCGCCGACGGGAGCGCCGACGCGCGTCCTCAGCAGGGCGAGGCGACGTACGCGTCCAAGCTCGGCGACGACGACGGCCGCATCCGCTGGGACGAGCCGGCCGACGCCGTGCTCGGCCGGATCCGCGGGGTCACGCCCGAGCCGGGTGCGCACACGACGATCGACGGCTCCCGGTTCAAGGTGCTCGCCGTCGGGTCCGCTCCCGATGACGCCCCGCCGCTCGCGCCGGGCGCGCTGGCGCTGCACGGCAAGCAGGTGGTCGCAGGAACCGCATCGTCGCCGATCGTGCTCGAGACGGTGCAGCCCGCGGGCAAGGGCGCGATGCGCGCCGCCGACTGGTGGCGGGGGCTCCGCGAGGCGACGCCGGTGGCGGGATCGTGAGCCGCACGGTCGCGGCGCGGCGCGTCGCCTACGACACGCTGCGGGCCGTCCACGAGTCGGACGCGTACGCCAACCTGCTGCTGCCGACGGCCATCTCCCGCGCCGGGCTGTCCACGGCCGACGCGGCGCTCGCGACCGAGCTCACCTACGGCACCCTCCGGCGCCAGGGCACGTACGACGCGGTGATCGCGATCGCCGCCGACCGCCCCGTCGCCGACATCGACCCGGCCGTGCTCGACGCACTGCGGCTCGGTGTGCACCAGCTGCTGTCGACACGGGTGGCGTCGCATGCGGCGGTCAACGAGTCCGTCGAGCTCGCCCGCGGCGCGGGCGGACGCGGCGCCGCCGGCTTCGCGAACGCCGTGCTCCGCCGTGTGTCCCGCGACACGCCCGGGGACTGGATGACCCACGTGGCCGAGAGCGCGCGCTCCGACGACGAGCAGCTCGGCCTGCTGTTCTCGCACCCGGTGTGGGTGGTGCGCGCCTTCCGGCGGGCGCTCGCTGCCGAAGGCCGCGCGGAAGAGCTCGAGGCGCTGCTCACCGCCGACAACGCGTCGCCGCGCGTCACGATGGCTGCACTTCCCGATCTCGCGGGAGTGCCCGACGACGCGCGCCGCACGCCGTTCTCGCCGATCGGGTTCCGACTCGGCGGCGGTGACCCCGACTCGCTGGTGCGCTCGTCGCGCGGCCGCATCCGCGTGCAGGACGAGGGCTCGCAGCTCGCCGCGCTCGCGCTGACACGCGCGCTGCCGATCGCCGAGGGTGAGCGCTGGCTGGATCTGTGCGCGGGGCCGGGCGGCAAGACGGCCGTGCTCGCCGCCGAGGCGCGGGTGGCGGGGGCGACGCTCGAGGCGAACGAGATCTCGCCGGCGCGCGCGGGGCTCGTCCGGCAGGCCTTGGCGGGTGTTCCCCTCGAGGTGCCCGTGTCGGAGGAGGACGGCCGCGTGCGCGCGCAGGAGGCGCAGGGAACCTACCACCGCATCCTCGTCGACGCACCGTGCACCGGGCTGGGAGCCCTGCGCCGGCGCCCCGAGGCGCGGTGGCGCAAGGCTCCGAGCGACGTACCGGCGCTCACCGAGCTGCAGCGGGAGCTCCTCACGGAAGCGGTCGGCGCCCTCAAGCCGGGCGGCGTCGTCGCGTACGTGACCTGCTCGCCGCACCTCGCCGAGACGTCGGGCGTCGTCGCCGACATCCGCCGCGAGTGGGGCGCTGCCCTCGAGGAGATCTCCGCGCGCGACGTCATCACCTCGTTGTCGGATGCCGATCCCGGCCTGCCCCCGCAAGCCGACGGCAGCGGCCGCGCACAGCTGTGGCCGCACCGTCACAACACCGACGCGATGTCGGTCTCGCTCCTGCGGCGGGTCTGAGCCGCAGCATCCCTCGCTCCGGGCCGCTCACTCGCGCAGGCGGATGCCGCGCGGCATCTGCTCGAACTCGACGCGCAGGGCCACGAGCGCGGCGCTGTGGGCGCGCGCGAGCTCGCGCGCGTCCACGATCACCTCGGCGTCCGCCGGCAGCGCGTCCGCGATCTCGCGCAGCACCGCGACCACGCGCTCGGTGCCGGCCAGCCCGAGCTCGCCCGACAGGCGGAGCACGCGCCCCTGGTCGGTGTCCTCGACGGTGAACGCGGGGACGGCGACGCTCTCGTGCGACTCGAGCAGGTGCATGCCGAACCGCTCGCCGAGCGTCTCGAGCAGCGCGATGGCGCGCACCGAATTGCCATGCACATCGAGGCGGGGACTGAACGCCGCCACCCCGAACTGCGAGGGGGCGACCGCCAGGAGGCCACCGCTGACGCCGCTCTTCGCCGGCAGTCCGACCCGCAGCAGCCATTCCCCGGAGTAGTCGTACATGCCGCAGCTCGTCATGATCGACAGCACGTCCCGCGCGACCGCCTCCGACACGACCCGCTCGCCGGTGACCGGGTTCACTCCGCCGAACGCGAGGGTCGCCGACATCACCGCGAGGTCGCGCACCGTCACCAGCAGGGAGCACTGCCGGAAGTACGTCTCGACCGCGATCTCTACGGAACCCTCGATGATGCCGTGGGAGCGCAGCAGGTGCGCCAGCGCGCGGTTGCGGTCGCCCGTCGCCGATTCCGACGCGTACACCTGCTCGTCGACCCACAGCGAGCGCCCCGCGAAGGCCGAGAGTCCTTCGACGACGCGCGTCATGCGATCGTCGACGCCCTCGCCGGGGACGAGCGCGGACGTCGCGATCGCCCCGGCGTTGACCATGGGGTTCGCCGGTCGCCCGGTCCCGGGTTCGAGGCTGATCGCGTTGAACGGCTCGCCGCTGGGCTCCGCCCCCACCTTGCGCAGCACCGCGTCGCGCCCTCGGTCGGCGAGGGCCAGAGCGAGCACGAACGGCTTCGAGATCGACTGGATCGTGAACTCGTGCGCCACGTCGCCGACCGCACGCACGCGGCCGCGCGGGCCCACGACCGCGAGCGCGAGTCGCTCCGGGTCGGCCGCGGCGAGCTCGGGGATGTATCCCGCGGGGGCGCCGTCGTCGTGGGGCCGGACGTCTTCGAGAACCTCGTGCAGCAGCGCCGTGATGGGATCCACGGGTCGACCATAATGGACCCGTGCCACCGATCGACGAGAACGCCCGCCAGACCGGCATCCGCATCAACCCCAGCATCCTGGCCGCCGACTTCGTCAACATGCAGGCAGAGCTCGCACGCATCGCGACGGCCGACTTCGTCCATGTCGACGTCATGGACAACCACTTCGTTCCCAATCTGACGTTCGGGCCGCAGATGGTCGAGCGCATCCAGGCCACGAGCCCCGTGCCCCTCGACGTGCATCTCATGATCACGAATCCCGACCGCTGGGCACCCGGCTACGCCGAGCTCGGAGCAGCCTCGGTCACCTTCCACCTCGAAGCCGCGAAGGAGCCGGTCGCGCTCGCGCGCCGGCTGCGCGACATCGGCGCGCGAGCAGGCGTCGCCGTCAAGCCTGCGACCCCCGTCGAGGGCCTGTTCGACCTCCTCGACGACTTCGACCAGATCCTCGTGATGACCGTCGAGCCCGGCTTCGGCGGCCAGTCGTTCATGCCCGAGACCATGCCCAAGCTCAGCCGCCTGGCCGACGAGGCCCGTCGGCGCGGTTCATCGGTCTGGCTGCAGGTCGACGGCGGCATCGGCGAGTCGACCATCCTGCAGGCCGCAGAGGCCGGCGCCGACACGTTCGTCGCGGGCTCCGCCGTGTTCGGCGCGAGCGACCCCGCGAACGCCATCGCGGGCCTGCGGGCGACCGCCGCCGAGCACCACGGACACTGAGCCGCTCGTCACGCGGCGCCGAGGCATCCGCTCGGTTCGATACCCTGGCATGGTGAAGACGTTCGACACGCTGTACGCCGAGCTCGCCGCGAAAGCGGCCGAGCGCCCCGAGGGATCGGGAACCGTCGCACAGCTGGACGCGGGCGTCCACGCGATCGGCAAGAAGATCGTGGAGGAGGCCGCCGAGGTCTGGATGGCGGCGGAGTACGAATCGACGGATGCCGCAGCCGAGGAGATCTCGCAGCTGCTGTACCACCTGCAGGTGCTGATGCTCGCGAAGGGGCTGAGCCTCGAGGACGTCTACCGACATCTCTGAGCGCGCGTCCCCATCCGCCCTCGAACCCGAAAGCCCCGCTGCCATGCTGCGAATCGCCGTGCCGAACAAGGGCTCGCTCGCCGAGACCGCCTCCGAGATGCTCCACGAGGCGGGCTACATCGGTCGTCGCGACCCCAAGGACCTCCACGTCATCGACCCTCAGAACGAGGTCGAGTTCTTCTACCTCCGCCCGAAAGACATCGCGACCTACGTCGGCTCCGGCGCCCTGGACGTCGGCATCACCGGCCGCGACCTGCTGCTCGACGCCCGCATGCCGGGTGCCCGGGAGATCGAGGCCCTCGGCTTCGGCGACTCCACGTTCCGCTTCGCAGGTCCTCCCGGACGCTTCACGTCCGTCCAGGACCTCAACGGCGCGCGCGTCGCGACGGCCTATCCGGGCCTCGTGGACGCGTTCCTCGACGAGCACGGCGTCGCCGTCGACCTGGTGCCGCTCGACGGCGCGGTCGAGTCGGCCGTGCGCCTGGGAGTGGCGGATGCCGTCGCCGACGTCGTGTCGACCGGCACGACGCTGCGTCAGGCGGGCCTGGAGATCTTCGGCCCCGTGCTGCTGCAGTCGGAGGCCGTGCTGATCACTTCGCCGACGCAGGCCGAGGGCACCGACACGCTGCTGCGGCGCCTGCGCGGCGTGATGGTCGCCCGCCGCTTCGTCATGGTCGACTACGACCTGCCCGCCGACCTGGTCGACGACGCCGTCAAGATCGCCCCCGGCATCGAGTCGCCGACGATCGCGCCGCTGCGCGACCCGGCGTGGGTGGCCGTGCGCGTGATGGTGGCCCGCAAGGGCGTGAACCAGGTCATGGACGCGCTGTACGCGATCGGCGCCCGCGCGATCCTGGTCACCGCGATCCACAACGCGAGACTCTGATGAGCCTGGTCTGCCGCGTCATCCCGTGCCTCGACGTCGCCGCAGGGCGCGTCGTCAAGGGCGTGAACTTCCAGAACCTGCGCGACATGGGCGACCCCGTCGAACTCGCGCGGGAGTACTTCCGCCAGGGCGCCGACGAGATCACCTTCCTCGACGTCACGGCGACGGTCGACGAGCGCTCGACGACGTACGACGTCGTCCGGCGCACGGCCGAAGAGGTCTTCATCCCGCTCACGGTGGGCGGGGGAGTCCGCTCCGCCGACGACGTCGCGCGACTGCTGTCCGTCGGCGCCGACAAGATCGGCGTCAACTCCGCGGCGATCGCCCGCCCGCCGCTGCTGGACGAGATCGCCGACCGGTTCGGCGCGCAGGTGCTCGTGCTGTCGCTCGACGTCAAGCGGTCGCCCGCGACCGAATCCGGTTTCGTCGTCACCACGCACGGCGGCCGCACCGAGACGACCCTCGACGCGCTCGAGTGGGCGCGCGAGGCGATCGAGCGCGGCGCGGGGGAGCTCCTGGTCAACTCGATCGACGCCGACGGCACCAAGCAGGGCTTCGACCTCGAACTCGTCGGCCTCATGCGCGAGGTCGCCAGCGTGCCCGTCATCGCGTCGGGCGGCGCCGGCCGGGCGGAGGACTTCGGCCCGGCCATCGAGGCGGGCGCGGACGCCGTGCTCGCGGCATCCGTCTTCCACTCCGGCCAGCTCACCGTCGGCGACGTGAAGGCCGCGATGCGCGCCGAGGGGATCGCCGTGCGGGAGGTGGCGGCATGACCGAGACGCTCGACGAGCGCATCGCGCGCGTGACCTTCAACAGCGACGGACTCGTCGCCGCGGTCATCCAGCAGTGGGACACGCGCGAGGTGCTCATGCTCGGATGGATGGATGCTGAGGCCCTCCGTCGCACGCTCACCGAGGGCCGCGTGACCTTCTGGTCGCGTTCCCGGCAGGAATACTGGCGCAAGGGCGACACCTCCGGCCACATCCAGCTGGTGCGGGGGGCGAGCCTCGACTGCGACGGCGACACGATCCTCGTGGAGGTCGAGCAGATCGGCGCGGCGTGCCACACCGGCACCCGCACGTGCTTCGACGGCCGGGACCTCAGCGCCGTGCGCGGCCCGGCGCGCCCCGCGTGAGTCCTCCATCGGAGCGGCGCTCGGTCCGGTAGCTTGGGCGAGCCGGCCGTGCCACGTCGGCACGCCCCCGCGTGGAGGTAGCCGATGCGGTCTGTCAGACGGAGAATGTGGGCCGCCGCGTTGGCGGCGACACTCGGCGTGGTGGGTTCGGTCGCGGTCGACGCGACGCCTGCCCTGGCGGCCGTCGACGTCACCCGCGTGTCGGGGCCCGACCGATACGCCACGTCCGCCGCGGTCAGCGCACGCAGCTTTCCTGCCGGCGCGCCAGTGGTCTTCCTCGCCAGCGGAGAGCGATTCCCCGATGCCCTGTCCGCAGGTCCGGCGGCCGCGAGGCTCGGCGGGCCCGTGCTGCTCACGCGGCAGTCCGAGATGCCCGCGTCGATCGCTGCCGAGGTTCAGCGCCTCCTTCCGGAGCGCGTCGTGATCCTCGGTGGCGATCCTTCGGTGTCGGAGACCCAGAGGGAGCAGATCCAGGCGCTGCTGCCGCAGGCGGCTGTCGAGCGCTGGGCGGGCGAAGACCGGTACCAGACGTCTGCGCTCGTGAGTGCGCGAACGGCAGCTTCCGGTGTCGACACGGTCTTCCTCGCGAGCGGGGAGGTGTTCCCGGATGCTCTGTCAGGCACGCCCGCCGCGTCCCTGCATCAGACCGCGATGCTCCTCACAAGACCCGACTCCCTGCCCCCCGACGTCGAGGCGGAGTTGATCCGCCTCGCTCCCGACCGGGTGGTGGTGCTGGGCGGCACGCCGTCGGTGAGTGACTCCGTCACCGATCGCGTCGCGCAGGTCGTGTCCGCGCCGGTCGAGCGCTGGGCGGGCGCCGATCGCTACGCGACCTCCGCGGACATCGCCGCGAGGGCATATCCCGCTGGAGCCCCCGTCGTCTACCTGGCCAGCGGCGAGGTCTTCGCGGACGCGCTGTCGGGCGCACCCGCCGCGGCGCGCGAGGGCGGGCCCGTGCTCTTGACCCCGAGTGTCGGGCTTCCGCCGGTCACCGTCGCCGAACTGCGGCGGCTCAAGCCCGCCAGACTGGTGTTCCTGGGCAGCACACCTTCGATATCGGCCGCCGCAGCCCAGCATGCCGCCTATGTCGCGGCGCCGCTGCCGGCGGCCACCGCCGGACGTCTCACCCGCGCCAGTGAGATCTCGGCGGGGACGTGCCTTCCTTCACCCGACACGTCGCACGCCCTCTGCGCATCGTACGACGGCCGACTCACGGTGATGCGGGGCTCCACCCAGCTGTGGACCTCGGGAACGACGGGCGCCGGCAGCGGATCCGTGCGGATCCGCACGGATGGGAACCTCGTGTTCGAGCGCTTCGACGGTGGGATCATCTGGCAGTCGAGCACGGCCGGCACCACGGGCACCGAGCTTCTCGTACAGAACGATGGTGAGGTGGTCCTGCGTGACGCGGCGGGTCAGATCATCTGGTCGAGCATGTCCGGTCCGACCGCGCCCCGCTGGCGGTTGCCGTTCGCTGCGGGGCAGCGGTGGGCGTCGGGGGCCCCGCACACCAACACCGGCGGCACCGGCGCGCGGGGCTCGCTCGATTTCGGGCCGACCGCCGGGGGTGACCGCCGAGTGCTCTCGATCGCCGACGGCGTCGTCTACCGGGTGCAATGCACCACCGGCTCGTACCTCGGCATCAATCACGCGAACGGCTGGCAGTCGACGTACTACCACCTCGTCAACTACCAGGACCACCTCGTCGGACAGTTCGTGCCGGCGGGCACCTACCTCGGAGACGTCGGTCGCACCGTCCCGTGCGGCGGCGGTGCGACCTTCGACCACGTCCATCTCACCATTCGGCGTGCAGGTGTTCCGGTGTCTGTCGAGGGAATGACGTTCGGAGGCTTCCAGACCCACAGCGACGGGCGCGACTACTGGGGTTTCTGGACCGACGCCGCCGGCAATCGGGTGCTGACGGCACCGGGAGGGGCCGGCTGCTGCCTCCTCGCGCGGTGACTACAGTGAGAGGGTGTCACGTCGCTCCCGCCTGCTGTCGGTCGTCGTCACGGTGCTGTGCGGCGCGCTGGGCGTGATCTCGTCGACGCAGACCTGGCTCGTCGTCGAGCTCCAGGATGCCGCCCACCACGCGCTCGAGGTGCCGGGTGCGTCGGCGGTGCCGGTGCTGGCGCCGCTGAGCCTCGCCGTGCTGGCGCTCGGCGCCGCGCTGTCGATCGTCGGCCGCGCACTGCGCTACGTCTTCGGCGCGCTGGCTTTCTTCATCGGCAGCGTGCTCGCCTGGCTGACCGCCCGTGTCGTCTTCGAGCAGCCGGTCTCGGCCGTCGCGTCGGTCGTGACCGAATCGACCGGCATCGCCGGCGAGACCTCCGTCGCGAAGCTCGTCGCGTCCATCGACGCGACCGCCTGGCCCGTCGTGACGCTGGTCGTCTGGGCGCTGCTCATCGTCGCCGGCGTCTTCGTGCTCGCGACGGCGCACTCCTGGTCGCGTACGGGCAGGCGCTACCGCACCGACGAGGGAGCCAAGGCTGCTCCCGGCACCGCTTCCCCGTCGGGTTCGGCCGACGGACCGCGCCCCCACGACGCCGCCGGATCGCGCGCCATCGACGACTGGGACGACCTGTCGCGTGGCGAGGATCCGACCGCCTGACCGCTAGACTGGCGGCATCCCGCCCAGGTTCCACGAGGAGACATCCATGAGCAACAACATCGGCGACCCCGGCCACGGACACTCGCCCGCAGCCTGGACGGCCGTCGTGATCATGCTCATCGCGGTCTCGATCGGCACCTTCTTCTTCTTCCTCGACATGCCGATCCTCGTGTGGGCCGCGGCGGGTCTCCTGGTCGTCGGGCTCCTGGTGGGCTGGATCATGAAGCGCGCCGGCTACGGCGTCGGCGGCTCCAAGGTCGCGGCGAAAGAGCACTGAGCATGCTCGCCGACCTCACGGCCGGCGCGGTTGAGGATGCCGAGGCGCGCGCCTCGGTGCGCCCCCTGGCAGAGGTCGAGTCCGCCGCCCTCGCGCAGCGTCCCGCTCTCGACGTCCTCTCCGCTCTCGCGCCTTCCGACCGCGTGAAGATCATCGCCGAGGTCAAGCGCGCGAGCCCGTCGCGCGGAGACCTGGCCGCGATCCCCGACCCCGCCCTTCAGGCCCGGCGCTACGAGGAGGGCGGCGCGTCCGCGATCTCGGTCCTCACCGAGGGCCGTCGCTTCAAGGGCAGCCTCGCCGACCTCGAGGCCGTCAAGGCCGCGGTGACGCTCCCGGTGCTGCGCAAGGACTTCATCGCGACTGAGTATCAGGTGCTCGAAGCCCGCGCATCGGGCGCCGATCTCGTGCTCCTCATCGTCGCCGCGCTCGAGCAGGACGCGCTCGCCCGGCTCTACGCGTTCACGCACGAGCTCGGCATGACCGCGCTCGTCGAGACGCACTCGGCCGACGAGGTCGACCGCGCGGCCGACCTCGGCGCGCAGCTCATCGGCGTCAACGCGCGCGACCTGTCGACCTTCCAGCTCGACCGCGACCTCTTCGGCCGCCTCGCCGAGCGCATTCCGGCAGGGGCGGTCAAGATCGCCGAGTCCGCGGTGCTCGCCCCGGCGGACGTGGCCCACTACCGCGGCGCCGGCGCCGACGTGGTGCTCGTCGGCGAGGCGCTCGTCACGAACGATCCCGTGTCCACCCTGCGCGCATTCCTGGAGGCCGGCGCATGAGTCTTCGTGAGGCTCCCGGGCCGCTGTTCGGCGAGTTCGGCGGGCGCTACATGCCCGAGTCCCTCATCGCCGCGATCGACGAGCTGACGGCCGAGTACGAGGCCGCGAAGGCCGACCCCGCGTTCCAGGCGGAGTTCGTGCGTCTCCTGCACTCGTATGCCGGCCGCCCGTCGCCGATCACCGAGGTCGCCCGGTTCGCCGAGCACGCGGGAGGCGCCCGCGTGTTCCTCAAGCGCGAGGACCTCAACCACACCGGCTCGCACAAGATCAACAACGTGCTCGGCCAGGCGCTGCTCACGAAGCGCCTCGGCAAGACGCGCGTCATCGCCGAGACGGGTGCCGGCCAGCACGGCGTCGCGACCGCCACGGCTGCCGCGCTCTTCGGCTTCGAGTGCACCATCTACATGGGCGAGGTCGACACCGAGCGCCAGGCGCTCAACGTCGCCCGTATGCGTCTGCTCGGCGCCGAGGTGATCCCCGTCACGACCGGCTCGCGCACGCTCAAGGACGCCATCAACGACGCGTACCGCGACTGGGTCGCGAGCGTCGAGACGACGAACTACATCTTCGGCACCGCCGCAGGCCCCCACCCGTTCCCGGCGATGGTCCGCGATTTCCAGAAGGTCATCTCCGAAGAGGCGCGCGCGCAGCTCCTCGAGGAGGCGGGCCGACTGCCCGACGCCGTGCTCGCCTGCGTCGGCGGCGGCTCGAACGCCATCGGCATGTTCGACGCCTTCCTCGACGATGAGAGTGTGAAGCTCTACGGCGTCGAGGCGGCCGGCGACGGCGTCGACACCCCGCGCCACGCCGCGTCGATCGAGCGCGGGCGCCCCGGCGTGCTGCACGGCGCGAAGACGTTCGTGCTGCAGGACGAGGACGGCCAGACGATCGAGTCGCACTCGATCTCCGCCGGCCTGGACTACCCCGGGGTCGGACCCGAGCACGCGTGGCTCGCCTCGATCGGGCGTGCGGAGTACATCCCCGCGACCGACGACGAGGCCATGCAGGCGCTGCGCCTGCTGTCCGAGACCGAGGGCATCATCCCCGCGATCGAGTCGGCCCACGCCCTCGCCGGCGCGCTGCGCATCGGCCGCGAGCTCGGCCCCGACGCGATCCTCGCCGTGTGCCTCTCCGGCCGCGGAGACAAGGACATGGACACCGCCGCACGCTACTTCCAGCTGTACGACGACGGGACGGATGCTGCGACCGCCGCGTCCGCACCCCACGACGACGCCGCCCACGGCGAGGGGGAGAAGCTGTGACCTCGCGCGTCGCCGCGGCGATCGACGCCGCCCGCGCCGACGGGCGCGGCGCCTTCGTCGGCTACCTCCCGCTCGGCTTCCCCGACCTCCAGGCGAGCATCGACGCCGCGGTCGCACTGGCCGAGAACGGCGCCGACATCCTCGAGCTCGGCCCGCCGTACTCCGACCCGGTGATGGACGGAACGGTCATTCAGGAGGCGACGCAGGCGGCCCTCGCCGGCGGCTTCCGCCTGCGCGACACCTTCACGGCGGTGCGCGAGATCACGCGTCGCGTCGACGTGCCCGTGCTCGTCATGACGTACTGGAACCCGGTGCTGCAGTACGGCGTCGACCGCTACGCCGACGATCTGCTCGCCGCCGGAGGAGCAGGCCTCATCACGCCCGACATCACGCCCGAGGCTGCGCCCGAGTGGATCGCCGCCAGCCGGCGCACCGGCCTCGACCGCGTCTTCCTCGCCGCGCCGACGTCGACCGACGAGCGGCTCGAGCTCATCGCGCAGAACTCCACGGGCTTCGTCTACACGGTCTCGACGATGGGCATCACGGGGGAGCGCGCGCAGTTGGATGCTGCGGCCCGCACCCTCGTCGCGCGCCTGCGCGAGCACGGGGTCGAGCACGCCTGCGTCGGCATCGGCATCTCGAACGCCGAGCAGGTCGCCGGCGTGCTGGAGTACGCCGACGGCGCGATCGTCGGCACCGCCCTGGTGCGCGCACTGCGCGAGCGGGGCCTCGAGGGCCTCGCCGAGACGGCGCGCAGCCTCGCCGCAGGCACCGCCCGCGGCGCGAACTAGACTTCTGAGGTCGGCGCCCTCCGCCGCAACCCCAGCACGGATCCAGCAAGGACACGGTTCTCCCATGATCAACGCCGCCGCGAGCGTCGTCGCCAGCATCCCGAGCCCGTCGATCAGCTACTTCGACATCGGCCCCCTGCGGATCCACATCTACGCGCTGTGCATCATCACGGGCATCATCGTCGCGGTGCTGTGGACCAACGCCCGCCTCACCAGACGCGGCGCCGAGCCGTGGGTCGTCATCGACATCGCCCTGCTCGCGGTGCCGCTCGCGATCATCACCGCGCGGATCTACCACGTCCTGACGCACTGGAACTTCTACTTCGGCGAGGGCGCGAATCCCTGGTCGGCCCTGTTCATCTGGGAGGGCGGCATCGCGATCTACGGCGCCCTCATCGGCGGCGCCGTAGGTGCCTGGCTCGGATGCCGGTGGACCGGCATCCGCTTCTGGACCTTCGCCGACGCGCTCGCCCCCGGCCTCCTCCTCGCGCAGGCGATCGGCCGCTTCGGCAACTGGTTCAACCAGGAGCTGTACGGTCTGCCCACCGACGTGCCGTGGGGTCTCGAGATCGACTACCCGAACCCCGCGTGGCCCATCGGCCTGCCGGAGGGGACGCTCTTCCACCCGACGTTCCTCTACGAGGTCATCTGGAACACGCTCGGCGTGCTCTTCCTCGTGTGGGTGGGTCGCCGCTTCACGCTGCAGTGGGGACGCCTGTTCGGCCTCTACCTGGTCTGGTACAGCGCCGGACGCATCGTGTGGGAGTCGATCCGCATCGACCCGAGCGACATCTTCCTCGGCCTGCGCACGAACGTGTGGGCGGCCATCTTCGGCGTCGTGATCGGTCTCGCGATCTTCTTCATCCAGAAGCGCCGTCATCCCGGTCTCGAGCCCTCACCCTATGTGTCCGGCCGCGAGTGGAACGGCGGACAGGCTGTACAATCGCAGGACACCGACGACTTCGTCGACGTCAGCGAACCCCCGACGTCCGAGGCCGAAGGGGCCAGCGCCACAAGCACTCCTGCCACGAAGTAACGCCGCTCTCTCCCCCCAGAGAACGCGCCCAGGGCCGACGTCGTCCCATCTTGACTATCAACGTGAGGACGGTAGGTATGGCTTCGAGCCCCCGTCACGTCGCCTCCCCGGAGGCGAACTTCCCCGCTTCGTCCGGCCGCGCCGGATTCCCGCAGAAGCAGGGGATGTACAACCCTGCATTCGAGAAGGACGCCTGCGGCCTGGCCATGGTGGCCACGCTCCGCGGCGAGGCCGGCCACGACATCATCGATCTGGCACTTACGGCGCTCCGCAACCTCGAGCACCGCGGTGCGATCGGCTCCGACGCCGGCACCGGCGACGGCGCCGGCATCCTGACGCAGATGCCCGACGCCTTCCTGCGCGCCGTGGCGGGCTTCGAGCTCCCGCCCGTGGGGGAGTACGCCGCCGGCCTCGTCTTCCTGCCGCGCGACGCCGAGGCGCGCGAGACGCAGAAGAGCGGGATCGAGCGGATCGCAGCATCCGAGGGTCTCACCGTGCTCGGCTGGCGCGAGGTGCCGACCTCCGACGAGAACCTGGGAAAGCTGGCCTTCGAGGCGCGCCCGGTGTTCGAGCAGCTCTTCATCTCGCACCCGGCGTCGGGCGAGCGCGCCGCGCTTTCGGGCATCGCCCTCGACCGCCGCGCGTACCGCCTGCGGGCGCGCGCACGGACCGAGCTCGACGCGTACTTCGTCTCGCTGTCGTCGCGCACGCTCGGGTACAAGGGCATGGTCACGACCCTGCAGCTCGAGCCGTTCTATCCCGACCTGCAGGACGAGCGCTTCGCCTCCGAGCTCGCCGTCGTGCACTCGCGCTACTCGACCAACACGTTCCCGTCGTGGCCGCTCGCGCAGCCGCTGCGCATGCTCGCACACAACGGCGAGATCAACACCGTCAACGGCAACCGCAACTGGATGCGCGCGCGTCAGTCGCAGCTCGAGTCGGAGCTGCTCGGCGACATCCGTCCGCTGCTGCCGATCTGCACCACCGGAGCGAGCGACTCGGCGTCGTTCGACGAGGTGCTGGAGCTGCTCACGCTGACGGGCCGCAGTCTGCCGCACGCCATCATGATGATGGTCCCCGAGGCCTACGAGAAGCAGGCCGACATCGACCCCAAGCTCCGCGCCTTCTACGAGTTCCACTCGATGCAGATGGAGCCGTGGGACGGCCCGGCCGCGCTGATCTTCACCGACGGCACGCTCGTCGGCGCGACGCTCGACCGCAACGGCCTGCGCCCCGGCCGCTGGACCGAGACCACCGACGGCCTCATCGTGATCGGCAGCGAGACGGGTGTGCTCGACTTCGAGCCCGAGCGCATCAAGCGCCGCGGCCGCCTCCGTCCCGGACGCATGTTCCTCGTCGACACCGCGGAGCGCCGCATCATCGAGGACGACGAGATCAAGGCGCAGCTCGCCGACCAGGAGCCGTGGCAGGAGTGGCTCGACGCGGGACGCGTCCGCCTCGCCGACCTTCCCGAGCGCGAGCACATCGTGCACCCCATCGCCTCGATCACCCGTCGCCAGCGCACGTTCGGCTACACCGAGGAAGAGGTCAAGATCCTCCTCGCGCCGATGGGCCAGACCGGTGCCGAGCCGCTCGGCGCAATGGGCTCCGACACGCCGGTGGCCGTCCTGAGCGAGCGCCCGCGCCTGCTGTTCGACTACTTCACGCAGCAGTTCGCACAGGTCACGAACCCGCCGCTGGACTCCATCCGCGAAGAGGTCGTCACGTCGCTCGGCCTGGGTCTCGGCCCCGAGCGCAACCTCCTCGAGTGGGGACCCGAGCACACGCGCGTCGTGACGCTCGACTTCCCCGTGATCGACAACGACGAGCTCGCCAAGATCCAGCACATCGACACCGCGCTCCCGGGTCGCACCTCCGTCACGATCCGCGGCCTGTACCGCGTCGAGGCCGGCCACAAGGGCATGAAGAAGCGCCTCGAGCAGATGTGCCAGGAGGTCGACCAGGCCATCGAGGACGGCGCCGAGTTCATCGTGCTGTCGGACCGCGACTCCAACAAGGACCTCGCGCCGATCCCGTCGCTGCTCATGCTCGCGGCCGTCCACCACCACCTCATCCGCAAGCAGACCCGCATGAAGTGCGGTCTCGTGGTCGAGGCGGGCGACGTGCGCGAGGTCCACCACATCGCGACGCTGATCGGGTACGGAGCATCCGCCGTGAACCCGTATCTCGCCATGGAGACCGTCGAGTACCTGGTGCGCGCCGGCTTCATCACCGGCATCGCTCCGGAGAAGGCCGTCAAGAACCTGATCTACGCGCTCGGCAAGGGCGTGCTCAAGATCATGTCGAAGATGGGCATCTCGACGGTGTCCTCGTACGCGGGCGCTCAGGTGTTCGAGGCCGTCGGGCTCTCGCAGGACTTCGTCGACACCTACTTCACCGGTACCGAGTCGAAGCTGGGCGGCGTCGGGCTCGACGTCATCGCCGCCGAGAACGCCGCACGGCACGCGTACGCGTATCCGGAGGATGCCGCGGTCCGGGCGCACGAGCGGCTCTGGACGGGCGGCGAGTACCAGTGGCGCCGCGATGGGTCGCCCCACCTGTTCAACCCCGACACGGTGTTCCGCCTGCAGCACTCGACGCGCACGCGCCGGTACGACATCTTCCGCGAGTACACGAAGCTCGTGGACGACCAGGCGAACGAGCTCAAGACCCTCCGCGGTCTGTTCGCGCTCAAGACCGAGGGCCGCACGCCCGTGCCCATCGACGAGGTCGAGTCGGTCGCGTCGATCGTCAAGCGCTTCTCGACCGGAGCCATGAGCTACGGCTCCATCTCGCGCGAGGCGCACGAGACGCTCGCGATCGCGATGAACCGCATCGGCGGCAAGTCCAACACGGGCGAAGGCGGCGAGGACGTGGACCGGCTCCTCGACCCCGAGCGCCGCAGCTCCATCAAGCAGGTCGCCTCGGGCCGCTTCGGCGTCACGAGCCTCTACCTGACCGAGGCCGACGACATCCAGATCAAGCTCGCCCAAGGCGCCAAGCCCGGCGAGGGCGGCCAGCTGCCGCCGACCAAGGTGTACCCGTGGGTCGCCCGTACGCGTCACGCGACCGCCGGCGTGGGCCTCATCTCGCCGCCGCCGCACCACGACATCTACTCGATCGAAGACCTCAAGCAGTTGATCTTCGACCTCAAGCGCGCCAACCCCGGTGCGCGGGTGCACGTGAAGCTGGTGAGCCAGTCGGGCATCGGCGCGGTCGCCGCCGGCACCGCCAAGGCGCTGGCCGACGTCATCCTGGTCTCCGGCCATGACGGCGGCACGGGCGCGAGCCCGCTGAACTCGCTGAAGCACGCGGGCACCCCGTGGGAGCTCGGCCTCGCCGAGACGCAGCAGACGCTCATGCTCAACGGCATGCGCGACCGCGTCGTCGTGCAGGTCGACGGTCAGCTCAAGACGGGCCGCGACGTCATCATCGGCGCGCTGCTGGGCGCCGAGGAATTCGGCTTCGCGACCGCGCCGCTCGTCGTGTCGGGCTGCATCATGATGCGCGTCTGCCACCTCGACACCTGCCCCGTGGGCGTCGCCACGCAGAACCCCGTGCTGCGCGAGCGCTTCAACGGCAAGCCGGAGTTCGTCGTGAACTTCATGGAGTTCATCGCCGAAGAGGTGCGCGAGTACCTCGCCGCGCTCGGCCTGCGCTCCCTCGACGAGGCGATCGGGCGCAGCGACCTGCTGGACGTCGACGGTGCGGTCACGCACTGGAAGGCGAACGGCCTCGACCTCGGCCCCGTGCTCGACGGTCCGGTGTTCGCCGAAGACGAGCCGCGCCGCAACACCACAGGGCAGCTCCACGAGCTCGACGAGCACTTCGACGTCGGACTCCTCGAGCGCGCGCAGAACGTCATCGCGAGCGGCGGCGAGATCACGATCGACCTGCCGATCCGCAACACCGAGCGCGCCGTCGGCACGCTGCTCGGTCACCACGTGACCAAGGCACGGGGTGAGAACGGACTGCGATCGGGCAGCATCGTCGTCAACCTCACCGGTTCGGCCGGCCAGTCGTTCGGCGCCTTCATGCCCGCGGGCATCACGCTGCGCCTCGAGGGCGACTCCAACGACTACGTCGGCAAGGGTCTCTCGGGCGGTCAGATCGTCGTCCGTCCGCCGCGCGGCGCCACCTTCGACGCATCGAAGAACGTCATCGCGGGCAACGTGATCGGCTACGGCGCAACCCTGGGCACCATGTTCCTGCGCGGCGTCGTGGGCGAGCGCTTCTTCGTCCGCAACTCGGGTGCGACCGCGGTCGTCGAGGGCGTGGGCGACCACGCGCTCGAGTACATGACCGGCGGTCTCGCGGTCATCCTCGGGGCGACCGGGCGCAACCTGGGCGCCGGCATGTCCGGCGGCACCGCGTACGTGTACAAGCTCGACCGCAAGCTCGTGAACCGCGAGGCCCTCGCCTCCGGCGAGCTCGAGCTCGGCGAGCTCGGCTCCGGCGATGCCGAGATCCTCCGCGACCTGCTCGAGCAGCACGTCGCCGAGACAGAATCGACTCTCGCCCAGGCTCTCCTCGACGACTTCGAGGTCGAGCTGGCGAACTTCGTCCGGGTCCTGCCGCGCGACTACGCCGCAGTGCTGCAGACCCGCCAGGAGGCTGTCGCCGAGGGGCTCGACCCCGACGGCGACGTCGTCTGGAACCGCATCCTGGAGGTGACGGGTGGCTGACCCGAAAGGCTTTCTGAAGGTCACCGAGCGCGAGCTGCCCCCGCGGCGGCCGGTGCCGGTGCGCATCATGGACTGGAAAGAGGTCTATGAGCCGGGCGACTCGGCGGTGCTGCGCCGGCAGGCCGGGCGCTGCATGGACTGCGGCGTGCCGTTCTGCCACAAGGGCTGCCCGCTCGGCAACCTCATCCCGGAGTGGAACGACCTGACGTGGCGCGGCGAGGGCCGCGCCGCGAGCGAGCGCCTGCACGCGACGAACAACTTCCCGGAGTTCACCGGGCGCCTGTGCCCCGCGCCGTGCGAGAGCTCCTGCGTCCTCGGCATCAACCAGCCGGCCGTGACCATCAAGCAGGTCGAAGTGTCGATCGTCGACGAGGCGTTCGCCAACGGGTGGATCGAGCCGGAGCCCCCGGGGCGCCTCACCGGCAAGACGGTCGCCGTCGTCGGCTCGGGTCCGGCCGGCCTCGCGGCCGCGCAGCAGCTCACGCGCGCCGGCCACACGGTCGCCGTGTTCGAGCGTGACGACCGCATCGGCGGCCTTCTGCGCTACGGCATCCCCGACTTCAAGATGGAGAAGAAGCACCTCGAGTCGCGACTGCGCCAGATGCAGGACGAGGGCACGCGCTTCCGCGCAGGTGTCGAGATCGGCAAGGACATCACCTGGGCCGACCTGCGCGCCCGCTACGACGCGGTCGTCATCGCCACCGGCGCGACGATCCCGCGGGAGCTCGCGATCCCCGGACGCGACCTCGCCGGCGTGCACTTCGCGATGGAGTACCTCGTGGAGTCGAACAAGGCCGTCGCGGGCGATGCGGTCCCCAACCAGATCACGGCCGAGGGCAAGCACGTCGTCGTCATCGGCGGCGGCGACACCGGCGCCGACTGCATCGGCACGGCGCACCGTCACGGGGCGCTGAGCGTGACCAACCTCGCGATCGGCCGACGCCCCCCGGGGGAGCGGCCGGAGCACCAGCCCTGGCCGATGGACCCGCTCGTGTTCGAGGTGCAGTCCGCCCACGAAGAGGGCGGCGAGCGCGCCTACCTCGCCTCGACCGTCGAGTTCCTCGCGAACGGCGCCGGCGAGGTGCGGGCGCTGCGCGTCGCCGAGACCGAGTTCGTCGACGGCCGTCGCGTTCCCAAGAGCGGCACCGAGCGCGAGATCCCCGCGGATCTCGTGCTGATCGCGATGGGCTTCACCGGTCCGGAGCGCGCCCTCCTCGAGGACCAGCTCGGTGCCCGCTTCACCGAGCGGGGCAACGTGCGCCGCGAAGACGACTACCAGACGACCGCCCCGGGCGTGTTCGTGGCCGGCGACGCCGGCCGCGGCCAGTCGCTCATCGTGTGGGCGATCGCCGAGGGACGCGCCGCCGCAGCCAGCGTCGACCGCTTCCTCATGGGCGAGACCCAGCTGCCCGCTCCGGTCCGCCCGACCGATGTCGCCATCGGCCTGCAGCCCGCGTAGGCTGGCCGAGGCACTCGCCACCTTCAACCCACCCGGAGAACACCACGGATGAGACGCGCCAAGATCGTCGCCACCCTTGGGCCCGCCACGTCGTCGTATGAGATGGTCCGCGCGATCATCGATGCCGGCGTCGATGTCGCCCGCTTCAATCTGAGCCACGGGGACTACTCGGTCCACGACAACAACTTCGCCAACGTGCGCAAGGCCGCCGACGACGCCGGACGGGCGGTCGCGATCCTCGTCGACCTGCAGGGTCCGAAGATCCGTCTCGGCAAGTTCGAGAACGGACCGCACGAGCTGGCGGTCGGCGACATCTTCAAGATCACCACGGAGGACATCCTCGGCACCAAGGAGATCGTCGGCACGACGTTCAAGGGCCTCCCGAACGACGTCAAGCCCGGGGACTTCCTCCTCATCGACGACGGCAAGGTCCGCGTCGAGGTCGTCGAGACGGACGGCACCGTCGTCACCACCAAGGTGGTCGTCGCCGGACCGGTCTCGAACAACAAGGGCATCAACCTCCCCGGCGTCGCGGTCAACGTCCCGGCGCTGTCGGAGAAGGACGAGGCCGACCTCCGCTGGGGTCTGCGCGCCGGCGCCGACATCATCGCCTTGTCGTTCGTGCGCGACGCGAAGGACGTGCAGCGCGTTCACGTCATCATGGCCGAGGAGGGGCGCCACGTGCCCGTCATCGCCAAGATCGAGAAGCCGCAGGCCGTCGACAACCTCGAGCAGATCATCGACGCGTTCGACGGCATCATGGTCGCCCGCGGCGACCTCGGCGTCGAGCTGCCCCTCGAGGCGGTGCCGATCGTGCAGAAGCGCGCGGTCGAGCTCTGCCGCCGCATGGCCAAGCCGGTCATCGTCGCGACGCAGATGCTCGAGTCGATGATCGAGAACCCGGTGCCGACCCGCGCCGAGACGAGCGACGTCGCCAACGCCGTCCTCGACGGCGCGGATGCTGTCATGCTCTCGGGCGAGACCAGCGTCGGCAAGTACCCGGTCGTGGTCGTCGAGACCATGGCGCGCATCGTGGACTCGACCGAGGAGCACGGCCTGGACCGCATCCAGCCGCTCACCACCAAGCCCCGCACGCAGGGTGGCGCGATCACGCTCGCGGCCATGGAGGTCGCCGAGTTCGTCGACGCGAAGTTCCTCTGCATCTTCACCGAGTCGGGCGACACCGCGCGCCGCATGTCGCGCCTGCGCCCGCGCATCCCCATGATCGGGTTCGCGCCCGAGCCGGCGATCCGCCGCCGGATGGCACTGACGTGGGGCGTGCAGTCGACGCTCGTCGAGCACGTCGCCCACACCGACCTGATGTTCATCCAGGTCGACGACTACCTGCTGTCGAACGACCTCGCGAAGGTCGGCGACAAGGTCGTCGTGATCTCGGGATCCCCTCCCGGGATCATCGGCTCCACCAACGACATCCGCATCCACAAGGTGGGCGACGCGGTGCACGGCAAGGCGCCGATCTACAAGACACGGGACTGACACCTCTCACCCGGACGGCTGCGACCACTACTGTGGTCGCAGCCGTCCGGCTTTTCGAGAAAGGTGACGCCGATGTTCTTCGGTGACTTCTGGTGGTTCCTGCTGTGGAGCTTCTACTTCATCGCGTACCTGTACGTGGTGATCGTGATCATCACGGACCTGTTCCGCGACGACGCGCTCAACGGCTGGCTCAAGGCGCTGTGGATCATCGCCCTGGTGTTCGTGCCTTTCCTCACCGCGCTGGTCTACATCATCGCCCGCGGCAAGGGCATGGCCGAGCGTGCGCAGGCCGCTCGCGGGGGAGTGGTCCCCGAGTCCGACGACTATCGCCCCTCGGCGTCGTCGAGCCCCGCGGACGACATCGCGAAGGCGAAGGCGCTCCTCGACGCCGGCACGATCTCGCAGGGCGAGTTCGACGCTCTCAAGAGCAAGGCGCTCGGCAACCAGTACTTCGGCGCGTAGTCACGTCGACACCAGAAGAGGGGGGGGCGCGGTACCGGGGCGCCCGGCGGGCCCGGGGTTGGGGGGGGGGGGGGGGGGGCCGGAGCGATAAGTAAGGGGGGGGGTCGGCACC